>JBEBFV010000640.1:0-2223 GCA_040081795.1 Limisphaerales bacterium
GCGCGCTGGCGTGCGAAAGGGCGCTTGAAATCGTGGCTGTTCTCCCTCACCCCGGCCCTCTCCCGCTGGGAGAGGGGGAAACTCCGGCAGCGCTTGAGCGAAAGGACGCGTTCAGTTCGTCGAGGGCGGGCGGTGTGGCTCCCTCTCCCAGCGGGAGAGGGCCGGGGTGAGGGAGAAAGGCGACGAAAGCAGGACGCCCTGCCAGAGTAGCTCGTGCCTCGCAACCCTGGGCTGGAGGTCGGAATCCCGTTGGGATTCGGAGGCAGGCCGTTGCCGGGGAGGGAGGTCGTGGTGCTCATCGGCTAGGAAGTTAAGAGGAAGGCCGGAGAGTATTAGAACCCGTGCTTTCCGTAGGAACCGGCGCAAGTTCTCGCCGCAGTTTCAAGCTGTGCTCCCACTTTGAAGAGAGGGAAAACAGCGCCCAAGCGGGGAGCAGGATGAATGGAGCCATCAGCATGACCCCGAGAAGTATTCCAGGCCACCATTCCGTTTCCCTAAAAACGCCGGGTGCGAACTCAAACAAGAAGGCCCGGACAACTAGGAGTAGATAACCGACAAACACAAAAGCCGCTCCAAACTTGAGTAACCGTGCGGTGAGAAGGCCCAAGCCGACCCGAAACAAGACCCCGCTTGAATCGTGCTTCGAGTCCTCACTGTGGTTCTGGGCTGTGTCCATCGCAGTTCAACACTTCTGAAAACTCGGTGACGCCAGCAGCAGCGCGAGCGGCGCACCGGATTCCTTGCACGCGGTGATTTCGTCGGCGGTCGGAGCGCGGCCGAGCAGGTGGGCCATCTGGGCTTCCTCGGTGGCGAAGCTGGCGCGGAGTTTGTCGGCGTCGAGCTTGGTGGCGTTGCCGAGTTCGTTCTTGGTCAGGGCGACGGCGAAGTTCCAGCGCCAGAGCAACGTGCCGAGCCACGGCGCGGCTTCCTCGGGGTAGCCGTCTGGCGTCGGGTAGTGGAAGGGCGCGTGGCCCATGCGCAGGAGGTAGTCCTGCACCGCGCGGCCCGCGTCGGTGGTCGCGTGCGTGGCGCGCAGAGTGGAGACGATGTAGTGGAACGGGCGCTTGAGCTTGTTGCCGCGCGTGGTCAGGAAGGCGTCGGTGGCGAAGAGCGCGCGCAGCGTGGCCGGGATGTCGCCGCCGGACGCGATGAACTTGTCCGCGACGGCGCTGACGGCGTCGGCGGGCGGGGCGTCGGCGATGAAGCGCTGGCAGAGCTTGGTGGCGATGAACTTCGCGGTGGCCGGGTGCAGGCCGATTATGCCAAGCACGGTGTCCAGTTCGCCACGGCCCAGCAGCTCGATTTCCTCCGGCTTGGCCTTCTTCGGAATCGCCGGTATGACGTGGCCGAGGACGACTTTCTCGCCGCGGTCGTGCTGGAAGGGTTTGAACTCGACACTGCCGAGATTAAGCTTGCTGCGGTGCGTCTCCTGCACGGTCCAGCCGGTGAGGCAACGCGCGACTTCCATCACGTCCTTCTGCGTGTAGCCGCCGTGGACGCCGAGGGTGTGCAGCTCCAGCAGCTCGCGCGCGTAGTTTTCGTTGGGCTTGTCGGCGTCGTTCGCCTTCTTGTTCACGCGGCCGTCGAGATACCAGAGCATCGCGGGGCTGAGCGCGGAAGCGCGGAGCATGGCGGGAAACTTGCCGAGCGCGTGGGCGCGGATGACGTCGCGGTCGTCAGCGACCTTGAGCCACTTGGCGTCGCCCTTGGAGGGGTCGATATTGAAGTGATCGCTCCAGAAATTGACCATCACCTCGTAGAGCTGGCGCTCGGTGAAGACGGCGCGCAGCACGGTGCTGCGGACGAGGGCGTCGAGCAGGTGCTTGTCCTGATACTCGAAAAGTTCGCCGAGCGGCTCGTTGAGCAGCTCGAAGCGGCGCGTGGCGTTCTCGCAGTTCGGGTCGTCAATCTTCCCGGGCGCGAGCTGCTGGTCGAGGAAGGCGGCGAAGGCGGCTTCCTCGGTCGTGCCGAGCTTGCGCGTGCGGTGGTAGTCCCACGGGCGTGCGCCGAAGGTGAGGCGGTTCAACGCGTGCGAGACGAGGTCAATGTCCTTGCCGGTCGGCGTGGTGTAAGGGCCGTCCGGCGGCGCGGCTGGGCGGCGGCCGATGAGCAAGCCTTGCGGGACTTCGAGCTTGTCGCAGCCGACAGCAACGGTGGCGAGCGACGCGGCGGAGCCGGCTTGGAGGAAGTGGCGGCGGGAGAAGTTCATGACACGGGCTGGGT
>JBEBFV010000014.1:0-30474 GCA_040081795.1 Limisphaerales bacterium
CTACCCCGCACGGCTTGCGCGCTGAGACGAGTGGTATCCGGGCAGGCATGACTTCACCTCGCCGGCTCGATGGCCCATTCGCCGCCGATCATCACGCCGGAGATTTCGGGCGCGGAGTGGACGACGGTTTCGGCGGCGGATTCGGGCGTGGCGTCGGAGCGCAACACGATCAGGTCGGCGTGAGCGCGGCGGGTAAGTTCGCCGACTTTGCCGCGCTGGCCAAGTGCGGCGGCGGCGTTGCGGGTGACGAGGTCGAGGAATTCCTCCGGCGAGAGACCGGGCTGCGTGAGGGCGAAGGCGCGCAGCTCGGCGAACATGTCGAGTTCAGGTTTGCGGCGACCGTCCTTGCCGATGCTCGCGAGGCTGTCGGTGCCGAGGCAGAGGTTCACGCCGGAGTCGTGTAGCTCGCCGAATGGAAACGGTGAGTGACGGAAGAACGCGTGGCTGCGCGGGCAGTGGACGACGCTGGCGCACGCGCGGGCAAGGAGCGTGGCGTCGCCGGGCGCAAGGTGGTTGACGTGGACGGCGAGGAAGCGCGGGTCGAGGAGCTTGAGCGTGGCGAGCTGCTGGACGGGCGAACGCGCACCGCAGTCGCTCATGTCGCGGCCGTTCTTGCTCAGCCAGTCGAACATGGCACCGCGTCCGTGGCAGAACATCCCGAACTCCGGGCCGGACTCCGAGACGTGCATGGTGAGCGGCCAGCGGGCGCGGCGTGAGGTGCGGCGCGCGAGCTTCAACAACTCGGAGTTTGTCGTGTAAAGCGCGTGCGGCGAGAGCGCGGCCTGGCTGCGGCCCGGCGGGAGGGAACGGATTTTTTGAACGGCCTGCCTGACGAGCGTGGCCGGGCGAGTGCGGCGGCGGACGGAGATGAGTTCGAGGAAGGAAAGAACTCGCAGCGGAGTCGCGGTCCACACTTCGGGCAGCAGCTCGGGGACGGCCTCGATGTCGGCGACGGTAGTGCAGCCGGAGCGGAGCAGTTGCTTCGCGCCGTGGAGCCAGGATTGCGCGAAGTCGGCGTAGCCCCAGCCAGCCTTGAGCGCGATGATGGCCTCGATCCAGTCGAGGAAGGACTTCGGCGGCGGGATCGCGCCGGCCATGTCGGTGTAATCGAGATGGCAGTGCGCGTTGACGAGGCCGGGGAGGAGAATGACTTCGCCGAGGTCGCGAGTCTGGGCGGGGGCCTTGCGGCGCAAGTCACGCCAGCGCCCGACGGCGACGATGCGGCCCCGGGAAATGAAAACCGCGCCGTCCTCAATCGCCGGCTGCGAAACCGGCAGGATGACTCGGGCGCGGAGAGCGAGAAGCTTGCTTCCAGCCATCAGGCGGCGCGGCGGCGTTCCTTGCTGCGGGCGGCCTCGGTGTGTTTCTTCGCCTTGGTCTTGTTGTGCCGCTTGCGGATCTGCTGCTCTATCTTCTTGGCGACGGCATCAATCGCGGCGTAGAGGTCGGCCTCGTGGTCCTCGGCGAAGAGGTCAGGTCCACGGACGCCGACGCGCATGGAGCAGCCGAAGGCCTGGGCTGGGTCGCGTGTGTCGTCGTGCTCGATGGTGACGCGGGCATCAATGGTCCAGCGATCGAAGTGCTCGAGCTTGTCGATCTTGGCGAGGATGTGGTCCTCGATGGCTTTGGTCAACGTGACGTTGTGGGTTGAGAGAATCAACTTCATGGCGAGAGCTTGGCGGCGGGGCGGCGGGAAATCCAGCCGGGAATTGGCGAAGGCTGAACTTCGAGGCCGGAACCTTCCAGTTGCGAGCGCGTTCGGAGGCTGGAGCCTGCGACTACTTTTGCTGCGCGGCGTAGATGCGCGCCTCCTGCTCGGTGATCTTGCCGTCGGCGTTGGTGTCGCAGCGGCGGGCGGCGGAGTTGAAGGCGGTGTTCTCCGAGTCCTTCTCCGTGCGCTGGGTGTGGATGAGGACGGGGATGGTGAACGTGGTGGTCTTCTCGTTGCGCTGGCGTGACTCGGGCGACTTCGTGAAGGCCTCGTAAAAAATGCGCGCTGCAGCGTCGTTCTCGAACTCGACCTTCACGCGCTCGGTCTCGCGATAGACGGTCTCGCGGCTGGAGATGCAGGCGGTGAGGGACGCGGCGAGAGCGGCGACGAGGGTGAGGCGGAGTAGATCTGCTTTCATGTTCGGTTTGTAACCCGGCTGGGTGCGGAAGGTTTCGCGGAAAATCGGGTGTGAGGCAAGTGCTCTGCGCTGGGGGAGCGCCAGATGTTGAGCGGGATTAGGATCAGGATTACGAGCAGGAGGGGATTCGCCTTTTCGTGCTCCTGATCCTGATCTTGATCCTGCTCCACCTCGGGAACCCCAGTTCACAGCCCGCGCGCGAGCGTCCACACCAGAACTTCGCCCGCGCCGTTTTCGCGCAACACGCGGGCCACGGCGCTGGTGGTCGCGCCGGTGGTGAGCACGTCGTCGAGGACGACGAGGCGCTCGCCGTGGAGGGACTTGGGCCGCACGGGCGCGAAGGCGCGGCGGACGTTGTCGGCGCGCGCGTGCTTGTCGAGCTGGGTCTGCGTGCGCGTGGGCTGGACGCGCTTCACGAGCTGCGTCAGCACCGGGATGCCCAGCGCATCGGCGAGCGGCCGGGCGAGGCGCTCGGCCTGGTTGAACTCGCGCTCGCGCTGCTTCACGGGATGCAGCGGGACGGGGACGATGCCGGCGAGTTTCTCCTCGCGCAGCGCGGGCAGCGCATGGCGGAGCAGCAGGTCGGCAAGGAACGGCTCGAACCAGAGTTCGCGGTTGTATTTGTAGCGGTGGACGAGGTTGCGGAGAAAGTCGTTCGCCACGACGGATGCGCGCGCCCAGCGGAAATGCAGTTCGAGGTCGCGGCAGTTGGAGCACTCGAAGGCGGTGGTGATGTCACCGGGAAAGGGCAGTCCGCAGCGTTCGCAGCAGGGCGGCACGATGAAGCGGAGGTTTTGCCAGCAGGCCTGGCAGACGTAGCCCTCGGCGGGCGTCGCGCGCTGCCCGGCGCAGAGCTGGCAGACCGGGGGGTAGAGGAAGGCGAGGCTGGCGTCGATCCACTCGCGGGAGGTGGCGTTCATCGCGGAGCGGGGGCGGGGAGTTTTGGCCACAGATCAAACACAGATGAAACGCAGATGGGGCGAACTGCTGATACGGCCTTTGGTTTATCTGTGTTCCGTCTGTGTTTCACCTGTGGCTAAAAAGTCTTCTCCGGAGGCGGTGGCTGGGGCAACCGCGCAACTCCCGCGAGGAGGACGGCCATGACGAGGAAGGCAAGCCAGCCGTCGAGCAGTTTTTCCGTGCCCCAAAACGCGCCGCCCGCAGCCGTGCCCGGCGAAGTCACGGTCTTGAAAACCTTCAGCCAGAAGACCCAGCCGGCGTGCAGGCCGATGCCGAACCACAGGCTGCCGGTGCGTTGATACGCCAGCGCGAGCGCCGCGCCGCCCACGGCAAGCGTGAGGCCGGCGGGGGCGAGGTTTTCCGGGGCAACGACGCCCGCGAGCATCGCCGGCAGCAGCGACAGGCCGGATGTCCATCCAACCGGCCCCGCGTGCTCGACGCGCGCGAGGAAGTGCAGCGCGGAGTAGATGACGCTGCTGGCCACGATTGCCGCCGGGACCGAAAGCGACTGGCGCAGGGCGCTGAAGACGACCCCGCGAAAGAACAGTTCCTCGAGGAGCGCGACGGCCACGGCGGAGAGCGTGGCGTTGACGGCCAGTTCGAGCAGGACTTGTGGCGCGTGGCTGAAGTTGAAAGTCCGCACCCCGGCCAGCGCCATCAGCAGCGCCGCGCCTAGCAGCGAGCCGAAGCCTGCGGCCAGCCCGAGAGCGAGCATCCGCCGGCTCACGGGCGGCCAGGCCAGCCCGAGCGCCCGCGCGGTGGTGAGCTGAAAAGCACGGGCCAGTGGCCACAGCCCGGCGAGCGCGGCGATCAGGAGGCAGCGGTTCAGGTAACGGTGGAAAGGCTGCGTGGCGAGGCCCTTCAGAAAAGCGGCTTCGCCAGATGCCCATTGGCCGAGGTGGAAGGCCACAGGAGCCAGCAGGGCGGCGGCCAGCAGCACAGCCAGAAAGTAAGCGAGGAGGATTCCGGCGGCGCGCACGCGCGGATTAAGCGGCCTTGGGACAGGACCGCCAAGCGCATACTGCTCCGCGTGGTGTGGGGCAAACGTGCCCGGCATTGACTGGCACGCGCTGGCATCGTAACCATTTCGGAACAGGGCCGTCCTAGAGCGGAACCAAATAGTTTAGAGAACGGGGCGACGAATCAAATGTTACCACTGGGCATCTTCGGGAAGAAAAAGACGGCAACGGTCCATGACCCGGACGCGCCACACTTGTTCGGGGACTACTCCCTCCACGAGCTGATCAACCGCGGCGGCTCGGCGGAGATTTGGTCGGCCACGGACCAGGGCGGAAACTCCTATGCGCTCCGCCGGCTGCTGGGCAATGGCTCGGTGGACAAGGCGACGCGGAAGCAGTTCCTCCACGGTTGCGACGTGCTGGAGAAGGTTCATGGGCATCCGTTCATCATCGGCTTCTACCAGCATGGGCAGGTTGATGGTGTGGACTTCACTCTGCTCGAGCGCGTCGAAGGCTCGAACCTCAAACACCTCATCCTCCGCCACGACCCCATCCTCGGCGAGTTCGTCGGGAACATCCTCATAGACATGGCGCTCGCGATTGAGCACATGCACGAGAAGGGATTCATCCACATGGACTTCAAGCCGGAGAACGTGCTCGTGACCAAGAGCGGCGACATCCGGCTCGTGGATTTCGACATCGCGCAGCCGATGCCCAAGAAGCCCACGCGCATGCCCAGCAACGCCGGCACGCCCGCCTACATGGCCCCGGAGCAGCTCCGCCACGAGCCGCTGGACCAGCGCGCCGACATCTTCTCCTTCGGCGTGACCGCCTATGAGCTGCTCACCTTCCGCAAGCCCTTCACCGGCGACACCCCCGAGGCCGTGCTGCGCAAGCAGCTCGACGAGAAGCATCCCGTCCCGCCGCCGCGCCAGTTCAACGAGGACATCCCCATCGCCGTCGAGCGCATCATCCTCAAGTGTCTCGACCGCGACCCGGAGAAGCGCTTCCCGAACGCGCACGTGCTCGTTGCGCAGCTCCAGCAGGCGCTCTACGTGAAGTAAGGTTCCGGCTTGCGCACGGCGGCGAGGGCTTCAACCTACGCGCCGCATGTCATCCAAGACCGCAGTCATCACCGGGGCCGGCAGCGGAGTCGGCCAGGCCATCGCCTTGAAGCTCGCCGTGCAGGGCTGGAAGGTAGCCATCCTTGGGCGGCGCGAGGAGGCGCTGAAAGCGACCGTCAAGCTGGCGAAGAAACACGCAAGGCAATTCTTCGTCATCCCCTGCGACATCGGCGACGTGACACAAGTCGCCGCGATGGCGAAGTCGGTGCTGGCGAAGTTCAAGTCAGTGGAAGTCCTCGTGAACGCCGCCGGCACGAACATTCCACGCCGCTCGCTCGCCGAGCTTTCGCTCACGGACTACCACGCCGTCATGGACGCCAACCTCCACGGCTCTTACTACTGCGCGCAGGCCTTCCTGCCGCAGATGCGCGCGCGCAAGTCCGGCACCATCGTCAACATCGTCTCCGAGGCCGGACTCAAGGCCAGCCCCAAGAGCGGCCCCAGCTACGTGCTCTCGAAGTTCGGCCAGGCCGGCCTCACGCAGTGCATCAACGCCGAGGAACGCGTCAACGGCATTCGCGCGTGCTCGGTCTTCCCCGGCGACATTGACACCGAGCTGCTCAACAAGCGCCCCGTCGTTCCCGACGCCACCGCCCGCGCGAAGATGATGAAGGCCGAGGACATCGCCGACTGCGCGCTGCTGGCCATCAACCTCCCGCCCCGCGCCGTGGTGGAGGAGATCCTCGTGCGACCGGGCTGAATCCACCCCTTCAACACAAGCAGCCAGAGGCTGCAGAGGCGCGGATGAAACGCGCGGTCCACTCTGCTGCTCAGTGGAGGTTCAACAGCGCCTTCTTGCCGAACTGCTCGGCGGTGAGCTTGCCCTTCGCGAACTCTTCCGCGTCGGACTTCTTTGCGCGCACGGTGAGCGTGCCGGAGCGTGGGCCGCTGCCGCCTTCGCGCTTTACGTTTGTTTCCGTCCGGGGCGGACCTCCGGGGCTGCTGCTGGTAGTGGTGCGGGTCTCGACGCCGAATTCCATCGGGCCGCTGCCACCGCCGCTGCTTTGCACGACGACGGTCAGGTAATCGTCGGGCTTGAGCACGCGGATGTTGCCGGCCTGCTTGAGCGCTTCGAGAATGGACTTCTTCAGCTCCTCCACCTTCTTGGCATCGTATTGCGGGTTGTCGAAATGGCCACCCCAAGGATCCATGCCAGGCATGCCGGCACCGAACGTTCCCGAGCCCCCACCAGCACGGCTGCCGAAGCCGCCTTCGCGATTGCCACCGCTCCCGGTGCCACCACCGCTGCCGGTGCCGGACGGGCCGAACAGCTCGCGGCGCGTGCGATCCCACGGCGAGTCCGTCGGACGCTCCTGCTTCTTCTCCGCGGCGCGCACGGGCGGCGGCGTCAGCGGCATCCGCACGCTGAATGTGAACACCGCGCCGTAGCCTTCGAGCAGCATCACGGAGGCGCCGCGCCCTTCGAGTCGCGTGAGGGCGATGCCCATTGCGTTGGGCGCGCCGTCCGGCCCGGCCTCGCGCTCGATCTCTTTCTCCAGCAGTCGCGCCATGATGCCGAGGTCTTCCTCAACAGCGGCGAGCTCCTTCGCGTCGAGCGGCTTGCTGGTGACGATGACCGGCCGCTGTGTGCGCCCGCGTGAGTCGAAGCGGATGATTCGGTTTGGGCTGCCGCTGCCCGAGGAAAATGACGACCCGCCGCCAGTGCTGGAGCCATACGACTCGCGGCGCTCACCGGACGGCGGCCCACCGGGCGAGCCGGGCGGACGCTGCTGGTTGCGGTCGCGGTTCTCCTCGGGCCGCGCCTGGGCGAAGAAGTTGACACCCTCGCGCGGCGGCGGCTCGGGTCGGGCAAACTCGAAGCGTGCGTCGTCGGATGGCGGCAGGAGTGGCACAGCGACTTGCGCACGGGCCGCCGCCAATGAGGTGAGAAGGGTGAGGGCCAGGAGTGTGTGTTTCATGGTGTGTGTGTTGTTTGGGCGGCAAAGGTTCAAGGCTTGGCTGGATTAGTGGTTGAGGCGAGCAACACGAAGTCGATCTGCTGCTGCGCTGTTTGCAGCTCATCCTCTGTGTTGACCGCGAGCGTTTCGATCGCGCGCCGCAGTGCCGCGTAATCCTCGGTGCGCTGAGTCTGCATCGTCTGGAGAATCTCCGTCACCGCGCGGCGGTCCTCGGCGAGCTTCGTGTCCATGGCGGCGGCGAGCTTTTGCAGCTCGGGCGCCAGCGCGGCGCGCAACGCGGCGGCGTCTGGCGCGGGCGCGGTGAGGCGTCCGCCGAGGAAGCCCAGCCCCACGACAAGGCACGCGGCCAAAGCCCACTTGAACAACTGCGCGAACTCCACCGGCTCGCGCTCGAACTCCGGCTGCGGCTCCGGCGCGGGGAGTTGCCATGCGTCCAGCTCCGTCATGGTGCCGCGCCACTCGGTGGCGAGCTTCTGGCAGCCGGCGCACTGGCCGAGGTGCGCGTCAAGTTCCGCCTGTCGCTCCGGCGGCAGTTCACTGTAGAGGTGGGCGACGAGGTCTTCGCGGGTCGGGTGGTTCATAAGCAGGCCTTCGTTTGGGGACGTGGTTGCCAGGCGGCGGACGGCGGCGTGGCGCTCGTGCTGGAAGCTGGGGGCGAGTCGTTCAAAGCGGGTTGCAACAGGTGCGTGAGCTGGCTCAAGCCTTCCACCATGCGCGACTTCACGGTGCCCTCCGGCACGCCGAGCACGTCGGCGATTTCACGGAACTTGAGTCCCTCGTAGTGACGAAGCACGAGCACGGTGCGGAAGGGCTCGGTCACGCGTTGCAGCGCGGCACGCACCTGGTCGGCGCGCTCCCCGGCCTCCAGCTCGTCGTGTGGTGTGGGATGGAAGACGGAGATGTGCGCAAGGTGTTCGCCGTCCTCGCCGGTTTCGAGCGGCACCTCGCCGTGTCGGGTGCGGCGGCGGTTCTCGTCGTGGCAGAGATTGATGGCGATGCGCCAGAGGTAGGTGGAGAGCTTGGCCGTGGGCTGCCACTCGCGGCGGCGCGCGAAGAGCCGGGAGAACGTCTCCTGCGTGAGGTCCTCGGCGCGGTGCATGTCGGCGGTCATTCGCAGGCAAAGGTTTCGAATCGGTCCCTGCCAGCGGTGGACGATCGCGGCGAAGGCCTCGGGGTCGGCGGTCGCCTGCACTGCCCACATGGACTGCTCGTCGGTCGAGGCCGGCGCTGGAGGGGAGGCAGACATATCAGCGGCGCGCGGCAGACGCGGGATTTGGCGGTTGGCGGAGCACGGGTTTCGGGCGTTCGACTCGCGTGGTGCGCGGGCCGTTCAAGGAGTAAAACGCCGGCAGCGACAGTTTGGTTCGGAGTTTTATCGCGCTCAATCTCCGCCTTCCCACCGTGCCGGGTGGCGTGATAAGGTCGCGGCATGGACCTGACTGCGGACATGTTCAAGGCCGAGATTGCCGAGGCGTTGCGCGCCTACGACAAGTTCATCGTGTGCATCGCCAAGACGCCCGAGGACTGCGAGGGCGCGCTCCAGCGCCTCGTGGAAAAGGCCATCAAGGCCTACCAGCAGCGCGCCCCCGGCCTGCGCCACGGCATCGCGCTCGACAACCAGGTCACGATCATCTTGAGCCAGCCGCCGGAAGATTCCACGCTGGAGAAGCCGCTCTGCGGCATCTACTTCAACCTCTCCTCGCCCTATCACAAGAAGCGCGCCCCGCAGTTGGCCAAGGTGGAGAAGTAGCAGCGGGGAAGCTCCAAATCCCAAGCTCCAACGTCAGGGGAGCTGGGCCGAAAGTCAGCAGCGCTAGCTCGCGCCGGATTCGATCCCCGCACGATAGTCCTTCACCCGCGCGGCCGACTTCACGACTTCGCGCAGGTGCAGCAGCCGATTGTTGCGATGGGTGTGCGCCAACGCTGCCAGGCCAGCCCCGGCCGATCCGTCCGGAACGCCACCAGCCGCGTGTGCTCAACTTCCGTGACATAGACGGTCCGACCGTCCGGGCCGCCGAAGCAGACGTTGCTGGGCTTCGCGCCGAGGACGGGAACCTTGCGGAGGATTTCACCCTTCGGTGACACGACGGCCACGACGCCCTCGCCGTAGCGGGCGATGTAGAGATTCCCATCCGCGTCGCAGCGGTGGCCGTCGAAGCCGTGGTCGGGAAACTTCCGCAACAGCCGCTTGTTCGTCAGCGATTTGTCTGGCGCGATGTCGAAGACCCAGAGGTTCCGCTGGACGCTCTCGTTCACGTAGAGATGCTTGCCGTCCGGGCTGACATCAATGCCGTTGGTCGTGCCCATGCCGGTCGCGAGGCGCGTCGTCTTCCCGTCGCGATCAATGCGCCAGAGCTGGCCGGTGCCGTCCTTCCAGTTCGGGTCGCTGGCGTAGAGCGTGCCGTCGAGCGCGATGGCGAGGTCGTTGGGCTGGTTCATCTGCGGGTTGTGCGCGAAGACAGAAATGGCCTTCGTCCTCATGTCCACACGCAGGACGTTGTGGCCGACGTAGTCCGCGATGAACATCGAGCCTGAGCGGTCGAAGACGATGCCGTTGCCGGTGCTCGTGCCGGGCAGCGTGACGAAGATTTCCGAGCGGCCGTCCGGCCTGGTTTTGCCGATGGTTTGCTGCCTGGCGAAGTTCACGGCGTAGATGTTCCCATCGCGGTCGCATGCAGGGCCTTCGATGCCGGGGGTGAACTCGCCGGGCTGGGTCAGCGCGCGCGGAGTCCAGAGCGGCTCGCTGTTGCCGGGCGTCGCACAGCCTGAGAAGGCCGCCGGCACGGCAAGGGTTGCTGAAAGTCTCTCCACAAACTGGCGCTTGGTCATCATGTGTGGACGCTAGCGCGTGGCGCGCGGGCTTGGCAACTGCCGGCTGGGTCGCAGCGCGCTTCTTTGGGCTTTGAACTTCCTCCCGCACTCAGACTATCCTCCCGCAGTTGACTCCATGAAAATCCTGCTCGCCGACGACGACGAAATCAGCCGCAAGATCATCGCCAGCTTCCTCGCGCGCTTTGGCTACGAGTCCGTGGTCGTGCAAAATGGCGCGGAGGCTTGGGAGATTTTGCAGACGCCGCAAGCCCCGCCGCTGGCCATCTGTGACTGGATGATGCCCCGCATGACCGGCCCCGAAGTCTGCGCCCGGCTGCGCGCGATCAAGCAGCCCGTCCGCACCTACGTCATCCTCCTCAGCTCGCGCAACAGCAAGCTGGACATCGTCAAGGGCCTCGATGCCGGGGCCGACGACTACATCGTCAAGCCCTGCGACCTCACCGAGTTGCAGGCCCGCCTTCGCGTGGCGCTGCGCTCGCTCAAATACGAGGAGCAGCTCCGCAAGACCATCGCCGAATACGACCAACTCATCCGCCGCCACACCATGCTCGGCGAAATGGCCGGCCAGCAGGTTGCCGCGCAAGCCGCGCCCGCGCCGGCACCCGTGGTCGCGTCGGCACCCGCGCCCATAGCTGCCACCACCGCGCCGGACCTGAGCGCGCTGCTCTGCGAGGCGTTGCGCGAAATTGGTCTTGGGCAGGCGCAGCTTGAGAGAGATTCCGAGCCAGCCGGCCCGGCGGACTTCTCCGTTGTGCTGCCCGCCTACGTCAAGCGCGACGCGTCGTGGGTGGACCTGCGCCTCGACATCACACGCGGTGGAGCGCACGCGTTGTGCCGCGCCGTGCTGCGACGCCCGGCGAACTCCGAGCACGAGCTGCTCGGCGTGCTCGCGGAGGCCGTCCATCTTCTGCTCGGCGCGCGGAGCCTCGCGCGGGCGAAGCAGGCGCTCGGCTTGGTCGCCGTGCTGCCGCCTCTCGCCGCGCGCAGCGACGCGCTGCCGAAGCCGGCGACGGCTCCCACCCAGCGGTTTTCGCTCAAGCTGGCGGATCTCACCATCCACGCAGCAAAGTTCGCCACGCCCGCCGTGGTGAAGAACAAGTCCCTCCCACAGTTGCAAGTCGGCGACCTGGTCGTGGATGCCGCGCGCGCTCCGGGTGATGCAGAGCAAGTGCTCTTGTCCGCCGGAGAAGTCATCAGCCCGCACCGTCTCAGCTCGCTCGCCGAGCTGCCCGCCGCGCAGGCGCAAGCCATCACCGTAGCCGTGGTGGAAGCCCCGGAAGCGAGCCGCGCCTACCTCAGGCTGGACGCGTAGCCGCCGAGGTGAGGAGGCGGATTTGAGGAAGATGATTCTTTCGCTCGCCCACGATGCCGAATCCGCCTCCTGACCTCGGCGGCTACCAGCCGTTCGCGCCCCTGAGCCACTCCAGCAGCCGCGCATCCGCAGCGGGAAACGCGTAGTTCCCCAACGTCTCCCGCGTCACCCAAGCCACAGCCTGACACCCGATTGCGCGCGGCTCGTCCCCCGCGTCCACCAGCGCGCAACGGAAGAAACGGAGATGAACAGCCTTCTCCGGGTAGTCGTGAGTGATGCGCTCGATCTCCTCGTGAACGCGCACGTCCACGCCGAGTTCCTCCTGAAGTTCACGGCGGAGACATTCCTCGAAGCTCTCCCCCGGCTCCCGCTTGCCGCCGGGAAATTCCCACAGCCCGGCGAGATGACCACCGGCGGGACGTTGAGTAATGAGGAGCTGTCCGGCGCGGAAGACAAGGCCGGCGGAAACTTCAACCGAATGATAAGCTATGAAGGATGAATTATGAACGGCCGGATCGTCGCGCTGCCCTCCATTCATACTTCATCCTTCATACTTCCCACTTACCTCCCGACGCTCTTGTAAACCCACCCGCGCTTCTCCATCTCCACCGGGTCGAAGAGATTCCGGCCGTCGAAGAGGATCGGGTGAGACATCGCGTGACGGGCACGGTCGAGGTCGAGCTGCTTGAACTCCGGCCACTCAGTCGCGACCACAAGCGCATCGCAGCCCTCGGCCACGGCGTTCATGTCAGCGAGGTAGGTGATCGTGGGGCCGGGCGGCAGGACACCCTTCGCCTTGTCCATCGCCTTGGGATCGAACACGCGCAGCGACGCGCCTTCCTTCAGCAACCGCTGGCAGAGGTCAATGGCCGGCGACATGCGGACGTCGTCGGTGTTCTGCTTGAACGCCAGGCCGAGCACGCCGATTTTCTTGTCCTTCAAAACCCAGAGCGTGTCAGTGAGCTTCTTGAGGAAGCGCTCCATCTGGTCGGCGTTGATGTGCTGGACCTCCTTGAGCAACTGAAAGTCGTAGCCGAGCTGGTCGGCGATCTTGATGAACGCGCTCAAGTCCTTCGGGAAGCACGAGCCGCCGAAGCCCAGGCCCGCGTTGAGGAAGCGCCGACCGATGCGTGCGTCCATGCCCATGCCGTTGGCGACCTCCTCCACGTTCGCGCCGCTGGCCTCGCAGATCGTGGCGATGGCGTTGATGTAGGAAATCTTGAGCGCGAGGAAGGAGTTGGCCGCGTGCTTGATCAGCTCGGCGGAGTTGATGTCCGTGACGATGATCGGCGCGTTGAACGGCGCATACAGCTCGCGCATCGCGGCGGCGGGCCGCTGCGAGCCGACACCCACGACGATCCGGTCGGGCTTCATCAAGTCCTCGACCGCAAACCCTTCACGGAGAAACTCCGGGTTGCTCACCACGTCGAAGTCCACCTTCGCCTTGCAGTAGCGTTTGATGGTCTCGGCCACCTTCTCGCCGGTCTTCACCGGGACCGTGCTCTTGTCCACGACGATCTTGTAGCTCGTCATCCCGGCGGCGATGTCGCGCGCGACGCGCTCGATGTAGGACAAGTCCACCGAACCGTCCGGCTGCGGCGGCGTGGGCACGGCGATGAAGATCACGTCCGACTTTTCCACGCCCTCGGCGGTGTCGGCGGTGAAGCTCAGGTGCCCGGAGGCGACGTGCTTCTTCACCATCTCCTCAAGCCCCGGCTCGTAAATGGGGATGCCGCCCTTGCGCAGCAGTTCGACCTTCCGGAGGTCGTTGTCCACGCAGATGACGGTGTGGCCGACCTCGGCGAAGCAGGCGCCAGTCACGAGGCCGACGTAGCCCGTGCCGATGATGGTGAGTTTCATGTCGGAAGAACTTAGGCCGCACCGACCCGCCGCACGCCAAGACTACTTCTTGGCCGGCGCGTTCGTGGCGGGTGCCGTGACAGCAGGAGCAACCACAGGAGGCGCAACAAGCGTCGTCGCGGCAGACGCACCGCCCGACGCGAGCTTGGGATCCTTGCGCAAAAGCTGGTCGCGGCGCATCTCGGCCTCCATCCGCCAGACCGTGACTGGCTTGGCGCGAAGCACCTCGTCGTAGAGGCGCAGCGCCTGCTCGTTGCGACTCTTCCCCTCATGGAGCAGGCCGAGCGCGAGCTTGGCCTGATGCGCCTCGGGCGCGCCGCTGTGCTGGGAGATGAGCTGCTCGTAACTGACAATGGCCTTGTCCAATTCCCCGGCTGCTTCCTGGCAGGCGGCCACGCCAATCGCGGCGGTGGCTGCGCCGGGGCCGGCGGCATTGACGGCGAGATACTTTTCAAAGTGAGCCTTAGCCTCCGCATACTTCGACTCGGCGAAAAGCCGGTCGGCGGCGAAGAGCACCGCGCGGTGGGCGGCCGGCGTGCCGGCGTGCTGCTCGGCGACCCTGAGATAATCCGCCGCGAGCGGCTGTGACTTGCCAGACTTGTCGGCCTTGTCGCCGGAGCGGCTCAACGCGGCGAGCGCGGCGTTGGCCTCGGCTTCCTTCCCATGCCGGACATGCCTGTAGGTGTAGGCCGCGAACCAGACGGCGATGGCGGCCGCACCGACATAGACGAGCTGATGCTTGTGCGTCTCGAACCACGCCTGCGCTTCAATCTGCCACGAGGATTCCGTTTCGGTTGGTGTTGCTTCTGGTTGCACAGTTAAGGGCGCGCATCTTCGGAGCGAGCAACGAAAACGCAAGTCCAAAGGTTCGCGAATCAGGGCTTCTTCACCGCGCCGAAGACCTGCTTGAGCAGGTCCGTCGTGCGCGCCGCCGGGTTTTCGCGGATGCGCTTCTCCTCCTCGGCCACGACCTTGAACAGGCCGTCCATCGCCTTGCCCGTCACGTAGGCGTCCACGTCCAGCGTGGCAGCGTCGAGGCCGAGGTTCTTGCCGAACGCGCCGCCGAAGGTCTGCGCAATGCTCGCCGCCGGGCCGGCCTTCGCCAGCATCGCCTTGTAAGCCGCCGTCACGCCCGCCGCATCGGTGGCCTGCTTCACGATGGGGAGGAACTGCGCGTGCAGGGCGTTCGTGCTCGTGCGACGGAAGTATTGCGTCGCCGCGTCGCTTGGGCCGGTGAGGATGGCCTTCGCGTCCGCGACGGTCATCTGCCGGATGGCGTCGCCGAACACCGTCGCGGCCACGGGCACGGCCTGCTCGGCGGCGCGGTTCATCGTGGTGACGAACGCGTCGGCCAGCGCGTCCTGCTTCAGCTTGCGCAAGGTCTGGTCCACCTTCTGCAAGCTGGCGGGCATGGGGATTTTCACGTTGAGGTTCGTGAGGAAGCCGCCGTTGGTGCCGAGCTGTTTCACGGCGCGTTCAGCGCCCTTCGCAAGCGCTTCCTTCAACGCCTTGGCGGTCTGGTCCTCGGTGAGTGCGCCGAGCGAGGGCAGCGCGTTGGTGGCCGTGGTCTTCTTCTTCAACTCGTCGAGCAGGTTGAACTGCGCGTGCGCGGTGGCGTTCAGGACGGTGACGAGCAGGAGAATGAGAAGGGTTTTCATGTGTGGTGAAGTGGCTTGAACCGCCGTGGCGATTGCGGGGACAGTAGTCACAACACCGCATGGCAGCAACCCAGTCCATCGTCATCGTCGGCGCGGGGGTCTTCGGCCTCACCGCCGCGCTGGAGCTGCGCGCACGCGGTTGGCGCGTGACCGTGATTGACCCAGGCCCGGTGCCCACGCCCACGGCAGCGTCCACGGACATCAGCAAGGTGGTGCGGATGGACTATGGCGCGGACGCGTTGTGGACCGGGCTGGGGCGCGAGTCCTTGACGCGTTGGGCTGAATGGAACCGCGAGTCCGGCGAATCACTCTTCCACAACGACGGCTTCCTTGTGCTGTCCCGCGCGCCGATGCAGCCGGGTGGCTTTGAGTTCGAGAGTTTCAAGCTGCTCACCGCACAGCGCGAAAGGCTTGGGCGCCTCGACTCCGCCGCTGTCGCCCGGCGCTACCCCGCTTGGGCGGCGGACAAGTATCCCGACGGCTACCTCAATCCGACTGGCGGCTGGGCCGAGAGCGGCAAGGTCATCGCGTGGCTGGCGATGAAGGCGCGGCGCGAGGGCGTAGAGGTGTTCGAGAACTGCGCCTTCGACCGGCTGCTGGAGAACGGCTCGCGCGTGGTCGGAGCGCAGGCGAAGGACGGACGCGAGTTCCGCACCGACCTCACGCTGCTGGCCACCGGCGCGTGGACGCCGACGTTGCTGCCGGAGCTGGCCGACGTGATGTGGGCCACCGGCCAGCCGGTGCTGCACTTCCGCGTGGCGAATCCCGTCGAGTGGCAAGCCCCGCGCTTCCCGGTCTGGGCGGCGGACATTGGGCGCACGGGCTGGTATGGATTCCCCGCGCTGACGGACGGCACACTGAAAGTCGCGAACCACGGTCCCGGTCGGCGCGTTCACCCGGATGCGCCACGCGAAGTTTCGCCCGACGACGAGCCGCGTTTCCGCGCCTTCCTCGGCGACACCTTCCCCGCGCTCGCCGACGCGCCGCTCATTGGCACGCGGCTCTGCCTCTACTGCGACACCTTCGACGGCAACTTCTGGCTCGACCACCACCCGCAACGCCCCGGCCTGTTCGTCGCGGCGGGCGACAGCGGCCACGCCTTCAAGTTCGCACCCGTGCTCGGCTGGCTCATCGCGGACGCTGTCGAGCGCAAGGAGGGCATCGCGATGAAACGCTTCACGTGGCGCGAACGGAAAGAACCCGGCGGCGAAGGCGCGCGGACGCGGTAAATCCATGCCGGCGACTTCCAGTCGCCGCGTTGCGGGTTGATAGGTTGAAACCGTTTTGAGGTGTCGGCACCTAGCAGACGACGGCTGGAAGCCGCCGGCACGGCATCCGGTTGAAGCCACCTATCGCGTCCGCGTCCAAACCTGCCGATGAATCCCAACCTCCCCCGCCGCGACCTGCTCACCGGCGGCGCCCTCGCTGCTGGACTTGCGCTGCTCAACGACGCCGTCGGCGCGGACAACAACCCCGCCGCGAACGTCGCCGACCGCACGAGCAGCATCAAAATCTCGGCGCTCAAGCCCTTCCGCGTCGGCACGAAGGCTTACATCAAGGTCGAGACCAACCACGGCATCTTCGGCTGGGGCGAAGTCACCGGCCTCGACCCGAACGTCGCCTGCGTCCTCGCCAATTCCATCTTCGAGCTGCTCAACGGCGAGAACCCCACGCGCATCGAGCATCTCTGGCAGAAGGTTTATCGCGCGCATCGCAACATCCGCGGCGGCTCGTTCCTCACGCACGTCCTCTCGGCGATTGATTGCGCGCTGTGGGACATCACCGGCAAGCTCTGGGGCGTGCCCGTCTATCGCCTGCTCGGCGGGCCGGTGCGCGACTATGTCCGCCTCTACCCGACGCCCAAGGCGCACAAGACCGGCACCGGCGGCCCGCATCCCTTCAGCGGCTCGCCGGCGGAAATCGAGAACCTGGTGAAGAGCATCCGCGACACCCGCAAGCGCGTCGGGCCGGACGGCGCGGTGATGTTCGACGCCCACTGCGCCGTGCCGCCACCGATGCTCATCCAGTTCGCGAACGCCATCGAGCCGTTCGACGTGCTCTTCATCGAGGAACCCGCCGTGCCCGGCAACATCGAGGTCTTCAAGCGCCTCAAGCAGGCCATCCGCGTCCCGCTGGCCACCGGCGAGCGCGACCGCACCATCTGGGGGATGCTTCCGTATTTGCAGGAGCGGTGCATTGACATACTCCAGCCCGACTGCGCGCACACCGGCGGCATCTCGCAGATGCGGAAAATCGCCGTGCTGGCGGAGACCTACATGGTGCCGCTCGCGCCGCATTGCACCTGCTCGGAACTCGGCCTGAGCGCCAGCCTGCACGCGACCTTCGCCACGCCGCTCTTCCTGATTCACGAGGCCTACCTCGACGGCCACCTCATGCCCGCCGGTGTCGCGCGTCCGAGCTTTGAAATCAACAAGGACGGCAACGCCCTCCCGCCGACTGGCGTGGGCTTGGGCGTGGAAGTGGACGAGACGCAGTTCGCGAAGGTGAACGCCGACCCGAAGCGCCAGTTCAAGTGGCCGCACCCGACGTATCAGGACGGGTCGGTGAGGGATTACTGAGTCTCCAAATCACTCACCGCACAAATCGCTGTAGCTTCAGAATCCGCTCTTTTGGGGGAAGATTTGTGCTCTTACTCGGAATTCTTTTGCGCGCTTAGAGTTCGCTAGAATCACTACCATTCGCCAGACCTTGGGGGCGCAAATCAGCTTTTGAGCAGGTGTGGGAAGGGCCATGACCAATTGCGCGCTGGAAACGCCCTGTCCCGACGCCACCAAGTCCCCGAATGGGAGAGCCTGCTGCCCTGTGATCGGAATCAGCGCAGTTCGCGACACAGGATTTCTTCGGTTTCCAGGTTGCTGCGGGTGGATTTGTCCTGACGTTGAGTTTGCTGTTTCCCTGGGCAGATGTCGCGCCGACCATTGACGCGATCCGCTGCTTCTTCTCGGTCGTCTCTGCGCTGAAGAATCTCGCCTACGTGTCGCTTGCCGTCGTGAGAAAGGTGAACTGCCTCTGAGAATTCACCTCGCTCTTGCGGCAGATGTCGGGATCGCTGTGATGCCGGTCCGGGGGGGAAGTAAACAGGACGGCGGATAAACGTCACTTCACCCGCCGCTCCACCACTTCCACCGCCGACTTGTTCTTCACGATGCGGTTCGGGCCGACAACGCCGCGCCAGTTGGTGAGCGGATACATCGTCGTGCCGCGCCCGATGACGCTGCCGGGGTTGAGCACGGAGTTGCAGCCGATGTCGGCCTTGTCGCCCAGCATCGCGCCGAACTTGCGCAGGCCGGTGTCGTGCGGCACGCCGTTGATTTCCACGGTGACGTTGCCGGGGAGGGACTTGAGGTTCGAGAGGATGACGCCCGCGCCGAGGTGCGCCTTGTGGCCGAGGATGGAGTCGCCCACGTAGTTGAAGTGCGGCACCTGGCAGCCGTTGAAGAGCAGCGAGTGCTTCAGCTCGGAGGAATTCCCGATCACGCAGCCATCGCCGATGATGACGTGATCGCGGATGTAGGCGCCGTGGCGAATCTCACAGTTGCGCCCGATGATGGCCGGGCCTTTGATCATCGCGCCCTCCTCAATAACGGTGCCTTCGCCGATGAGGACGTGTTTGCCAATGAAGACGCCAGGGCCGAAGGCGTGCGGCGGCGCAGTCTGCGTGCGCGCCTCGATGTAGGTCTTGAGCTTCTTGAGCGCGTCCCACGCGAACTCACAGCCGTCGAAGTGCGCGGCGTGTTCCGTCTGCACGAGGTCGAAGAGGTCTGTCGGCTTGAACATGGGCGCAGGCTAGGCAAAAGCGGCGGGCGGGAAAAACACATTTCAGGCGGTGAGTTTTGGAGACAGTGACCGGGGGCGTCCCGGCAAGAACTTCAGGACGACCAGCCCAACAAAGATTTTGTCTCGCCGCCGGGCTTTCGCCATACTGGACGCGTCGCATGGATTTTGTAGGCATTGTCATCTTCGCCATCGTGCTTTACGTGCGACCGCAGGAGTTTATCGGCATCCTGGACGCGCTCCGGCCCGCGTTCATGTCCCTGGCGATGGCAGGCCTGGGCATTTTCATCAGGCCCGGCGGTGTGGTGCTCAAGCAGGTCATCCGCACGCCGATGGATTGGATGGTTGCAGCGTATTTCATCTACATCCTGTTCTGGACTCCTGGCGCGTTTGGTGACCTGTGGGGCGAGCTTTACCAGTTCATCGGCTTCTACTTCCTGGTGACGCTGGCGCTGTCGAACTTCCGGCGGCTCTACCAGTATCTGGCGTGGTGGTGCGGGGCGATCATGTTCATCGCGATTCTGGCGCTGCTGAGTTTGATCGGCATTGACCCAACCGACGCGCAGACGCACACGGCAGGCTCGCTGGGCCGCCTGGCCCTCGGGCTTTCGCTCTTCGACAACCCCAACGCCCTCGGCCACTCGGTCATGGTGGCGGTGCCGTTGCTCTATTACTTCATGATCTGGAAGCGGCCCATCTTCGTGAAGGAAGTCGGTGCGCCGCTGATCTTCCTGCCGATGCTCTGCACCTACTTCACGGAGTCCAAGGGCGCATTCATCTCCGGCGTGGGCGCGATCATCGCCACGCTGGCCTTCGGCAAGCCCAAGTGGGTCCAGTTCATTCTGCTGCCCATCCTGATCTTCATCGGCGCGAGCGCGCTGCCGTTGCTGCCACGGTTCACCGACGTGCAGTGGGGCGATGGCAAAGCGCGGAGTGACGAGGCCGTGCTGGGCCGCATCGAGTCCTTCGAGTTCGGCAAGTGGGCGCAGGAGAACACCGAATACGGCGTGGGTTTCAAGCAGTTCGTCAACGCCTTCATCCGCAAAGAAGGCGATCTCAAGGCGCGTGCCTCGCACTCCTCCTTCAACCAGGTCGCCGGCGAGTTCGGCTGGTGGGGACTGCTGATTTTCTCTGGCATCCTCTACACTTGCTATCACTCGCTCGTGCGTGCCCGCACGGCCACAGACAACGAGGAGCGCGTCCGGCGCATGCTCTTCTGCATGGTCCTGGCCTACACCGTGTCGTCGTGGATGATTGACTTCGGCTTCCGCGCCGCTTTCTTCGTCATGGTCGCGATGGTCAGCGCGTTTCATCGCATCCTCATGGACCGCTCGCCGGACTACCAGCCGTCCACTGATGAGCAGTGGGGCGGCGTGACAGGCATTGCTGAAACCTCGCTCGCCGGAGTGGCCTTCTCCCAGCCGGTGCTGGCCGGCGCGAGCGCGCACGATTACCTGGCCGAGCGCAAAGTCGTCCGTGGCGTGCCCACCCGGCCCCGGCAATTCCTCGCCGCCCAGACTGGCATCGCATCCAAGCGGGAATCGGCTCCCGTCCAGACGGGCTACGTCCCCGTCATAAAGGACATGGAGGAAATGCCCGCCGGCCTCGCTCCCTACCTGCCGTGGACGAAATTCCGGTGGTATGACGCCATCGGCATTTACGTGACGCTGCGCATCGTGATCTACATCCGCGATTACGCCATCACCCTGTGAACCGCGCCCCGCATGAGCAGCGCTGAAGCGTGGCAACTCCTGTTCTGGTCCAGCCTCGCCGCGCTGGCCTACACCTTCCTCGGCTATCCCCTGCTCATCGGACTGCTGGCAAAACTCGCGGCCAAACCGTTGGCGAAGTCGCCTCCTGCCATTCCGCCCGCCGTCTCCGTCGTGCTCGTCGCGTTCAATGAGGAAGACCGCATCGTCCCGCGCGTCGAGAACCTCCTCGCGGCGAACTATCCGGCCGACAAGCTCGAAGTCCTCGTCGTCACCGACGGCTCGACCGACAGCACCGTCGCCAAGCTCCGCGCGCTCCTCGATCCACGCGTGCGCGTCCTCGTCCGCGAGCAGCGCTCCGGCAAGTCCGCCTGCCTCAATGCCGCCATCCCGCAGGCGCGCGGCGAGATCGTGGTCCTCTGCGATGCCCGGCAGCGCTTTGCCCCCCATACGATTCCCGAGCTGGTCGCGAACTTCTCCGACCCAGCGCTAGGCGCGGTGAGCGGCTCGCTGGAGATTGACCCGGCGGCGACCGGCGTGGGCGGCGGCGTGGACCTGTATTGGAAGCTGGAGAAGTTCATCCGTGCCAGCGAAGGCCGCTTCTGCTCCACAATCGGCGCGACCGGCGCGGTCTATGCCATCCGCCGCGAACTCTTCCAGCCCATCCCGAGTGACACGATTCTCGACGATGTGGTCATCCCGATGCAGATCGCCGTGAACCCCGGCAAGCGCGTGAGCTTCGATCCATCCGCCCCCGCCTACGATCCGCAGACCACCGATCCCGCGAAGGAGAAGCGCCGCAAGATGCGCACGCTCGCCGGCAACTTCCAGATGCTCGCGCATCACCCCGGCTGGCTGCTGCCGTGGCGCACGAGGCTGTGGTGGCAATTGCTTTCGCACAAGTATTCCCGCATCGTCGCGCCCGTGTTCATGGTGACGATGTTCGCGAGCAACGCAGTGCTGGCCGGCGAGCCGTTCTACCGGCCGGTCTTCTTCGCACACCTTGCCTTCTACGCGCTGGCGGCGCTCGGCCTCGCGCTTCCGTCTCTCCGGCTGAAGCTGTTTTCCGTCCCCGCCGGCTTTGTGTTTCTCAACCTGATGACCGTCGGCGGCTGCGTGAACTGGCTGCGCGGCGCGTATCGGCAGGGGAAGTGGTAACCATGAGGAGCAAGATCAGGATCAGGATTACGAGCAGGAGCGGAACACGTCTGGTTTCTCCTGCTCCTAATCCTGATCATAATCCTGCTCCCTCCCCCTTCTGACGCGATGCTCCGCTTTGAATTCCCCCTCCGCCGCCTTCCCTTCGGCAAGGCCACGCACACGTGGTTCGCCGAGCGGCCCGATCCCGCCGATGCCCGCGGCCTCGCGATCTACTACCAGGCCAAGTCCACCGCGCCGGCGCGCGGTTTCATCCGCGAGGTCAAGCACACGAAGTTCATCAGCCTGGCCGGCACGGAGGACGAGATTTTCGACCAGATCGGCAAGAACACGAAACCCAAGATCAAGCGCGCCATCTCCGAGGGCGGTCTGCGCTTCACGGTGATAGAAAGCCGCGACGAGGTGCGCGACCTCTACAACGAGTTCGCGCGCGGCAAGGGCCGCCCGCCGCTGGACGAGCGCAGCTTCAGCGCCTACTGGCCCAAGATGCTCGCGACCAAGATCAGCTCTGACGGCGACGCGCTTGTCATGCACGCCTTCCTCGTGGACGAGGGGCTGAAGCGCGCGAACCACCTCTACTCCGCGTCGCTCTTCCGCAGCACTGACGACAGCGACCGCCGAAACCTCATCGGCCGTGCGAACCGCGCGCTGCATTACCTGAACATGCTCAACTTCAAGGATCGTGGCATCACGACCTACGACCTCGGCGGCTACGCCTTCGGCACGCAGGACCCGGAGCTGCAGGAGGTCAACGAGTTCAAGGACAGCTTCGGCGGCCAGCTCATCGAGGAGAGCAACTACATCTCGCTCCCGCTGCACTGGTCGCGGAAGCTGAACGCGCTGGTGCGGGGGAAGCGCGATGTATGACCAATGCCCAATGACGCAATGACCAATGTCCAATGAATGACCAATGCCCAATGTCCAAGGTGCGGATGGGCACAGGCCGTGGCCGGGGTGGTCGTCCATCTGCGGCCCACGAGCGCGTGCATTGGCCATTGAGCATTGATTGGGCATTGGAAATTGGTCATTGGTCATTCCGTCACTAATCCTCCAGCACCATGCTCACGATCCCCCTCGCCCTCAAGCGCACCAAGGCCGTCTCCGCCGCCCACATCTGGTTCGCGGCGAAGCCCAAGCCCGGCGACGCGCTCAAGCTCACTTACTACTACCACTGCAAGTTCACCGGCCTGGTGAACGGCTTCGAGCGCCACGCAAAGTTCACCAAGCTCGTGAACGTGGATCGCACCGACGAGGCGATCCAAAAGGATTTCCGCAAGAACACTCAATACGAAGTTCGTCGTGCCCTGAAGGAGGGCCTGGCCTTCAGCCTCGTGGACAACCCCGACGTGTTCCTCCAGTTCTACAACGGCTTCGCCGCGACGAAGGACATGGAGCCGATGGACGCAAAAATCCTCCGCGCCTACTGGCCGCACCTCGCCGTGACCCAGATGACCAACGCCGCCGAGGTGCTCGTCATGCACTGCTACGTGATGGACAAGTCCGCCGGCCGCGCGACGCTCTGGCACTCGGCATCGCAGTTCCGCGGCTCGGACGGCGAGGACGCGCAGCAGCGCCGCAACTTGATTGGTCGCGCGAACCGTCTGCTCCACTTCCGCGACATGACCTGGCTGCGCGAGCAGGGCTTCAAGACCTACGACTTCGGCGGCTACGCGGCGAACACCACCGACCCCGCGCTCCAGCACATCAACGAGTTCAAGGACAGTTTCGGCGGCGAGCTGGTCGAGGAAAGCAACTACGCCTCCGCCGCCATCACGCTGCTACGCCGCGTGAAGTCGGCGTTCAAACGGGGGAAGAAGTGAGGCGAATGGAGCCGGGCATGGACTCGAACAAGTTCCACCAGACGAGACTTTGCGTGTTGCGTGTTGCGTGTTGCGTGACTATCGCCGGGCGCGTGCTGACTGGCTCACGCAACACGCAACACGTAGCACGCGCCCCGCTCGCGCACATCGGCCACTGTTAGCCCCCGCATGTCCCTCCGCACCGCCATCGCCCCGCTCGTGCACGGCATCGGCCAAGCCGCCGGCCTCTCGCTCACGCGCGCGAAGGAGTTTCCGGTTGCGCGCATCATCACGTTCCACGCCGTCGGCGTGCCGAGCTGCTCGTCGGGAGCCTTCGCCGCCCAGCTCGACTATCTGAAGCAGAACTTCCGCGTCGTCCCGCTCGCCGAGCTGGTGGCAGCCTTGCGCGAAGGTCGCAAGGACATCGCCCACTGGGTCGCGCTCACTTTCGATGACGGCACGCGCAACAACGGCACGGTCGCCGCGCCCATCCTGAAACGCCTCGGCCTGCCAGCGACGTTTTTCATCTGCCCCGGCCTGGTGGGACGCAGCGTCTGGCTCTGGAACCACGAGGCCCGCGAGCGACTCCGCTCGCTGCCGGCCGCCGAGTTTGCCGCGCTCGCTGACAGCTTCGGTCGCACCGGCGAGAACCTCGAAGCCGTCATCAAATGGATGAAGTCGCTTCCACTCCACTCGCGCGCACACATCGAGCGAATCATCCGCGAGGCGACGCCCGGCTTCCGCCCCAGCGATGCCCAGCGCACCGAGTTCGACCTGATGAACTGGGACGAGTTGAAAGCGCTCGACGCGTCGCTCATCACGCTCGGCGCGCACAGCACGAACCATCCGATCCTCGCCAACTGCTCGTCGGAGGAGCTTGTGCGCGAGGTCCGCGACTGCCGCACGTTGCTTGAAGGTGAACTGGGCCGCCCGGTGGAATTCTTCTGCTACCCGAACGGCGACTTCAACCCGCAGGTCTCGCAACTCGTCCGCGTCACCTACACCGCCGCCGTCACGACGCAGCCCGGCTTTGTGAAGCCCGGCGCGGACCTCAACCAGCTCCCACGCCTCAACTGCTGCGCCACGCTCCCGCACTTCGCGTGGCGACTGCATCGTCCAACTGCGTGAAGAAGATGAAGAACACGCTCGTTGCCAAAAACTGCCCGGTGCTGCGTGCTTCGTGTTGCGTGAGTATTGCCGGTTGCGTCCTGCCTAACTCACGCATCACGCATCACGCATCACGTGCCCTCCATGTCTGAGCAGCTCCGCACGCTTCCGCTGTGGCTGCCGGGTTACCTCCGGCAGCAGCCAGCGTCATTGCCCGACGGCATGAAGGACGTGCTGCTCTGCGTCTGCGACCACTTCGAGCCGTTGCACCGCGCCGACAAATCCGAGGCGCTTCGTCGCATGGCGCAGTGGAAGACCGAGTTCCCGAGGAACATCGCGCCCTTCCGAGACGCCGACGGCATCCGCCCGCGCCACACCTGCTTTTATCCGATCGAACAATACGACCCCGACCTGCTCAACGAAGTCGCCGGGCTGTGCCGCGCGTCCGGCGCGGAGGTGGAGGTGCATCTTCACCACGACGGTGACACGGAGGAGACCTTGCGGGCGAAGCTCGTGAAGGGCATCGCCGACTTCTCGCGCCACGGCTTCCTGCCACGCGACGCAGCGGGCCGCGCGCGCTGGGGTTTCGTTCACGGCGACTGGGCGTTGGACAACTCGCATCCCGATGGCGCGCAGTGCGGCGTGAGCAACGAGCTTTCCATCCTCCGCGACCTCGGCTGCTACGCCGACTTCACGCTCCCGTCCTCCCCAGACGTGACGCAGACGCGCACCATCAACCGGCTCTACTACGCGCAGGACACGCCGAAGCCGAAGAGCCACGACACCGGCGTGCAAGCACGAGTGCTCCGTGCCGGCGGTTTGCAACCGCCGTCTGGCGTGCCCGCATCCACCGACGCCGACTGCAAGTCGCAGGCACCGGTCTTCGGTGACCTGCTCATCGTGCAAGGGCCGCTCGCTTTGAACTGGGAGCGCCGCAAGCTCGGCTTTCTCCCTCGCCTCGAAAACTCCGACCTCACCGCCGCCAACCCGCCGTGTCCCGACCGGATGCGATTGTGGCTGGAGCAGCACATCCACGTGCTGGGCCGGCCCGAGTGGATTTTTATCAAGCTCCACACGCACGGCGGCCCGCCGCCGAACTCGGGCGTCTTCCTCGGCGAACCTTACCGGGCCTTTCACCAGCATCTCGCCGAGACCTACACGGAGGCGAACGGCTGGCGGCTGCACTACGTCACAGCGCGTGAGTTGGTGAACATCCTCCACGCCGCCGAGGACGGACACGCAGGCGACGCAGGGCAGTTCCGCGACTACCGCTACAAGCTGCCGGCGGAATAGCTTTCCGAATGCCCGGGTGACGCCCGCCGTCGGGAACTACACTCAGCCGTCACCGATATGAAGCCCACCAGCCCTGTCCGGACCTTGGCGCTTGCCCGGCGTTTTGCCTTTACCCTCATCGAACTGCTCGTGGTCATCGCCATCATCGCCATTCTGGCGGGGATGCTCCTGCCCGCGCTCTCGAAGGCGAAGAACAAGGCCAAGGGCACGCAGTCCCTGAACAACCAGCGGCAGATCGGCATCGCTGCGCGCCTCTACTGCGATGAACAGGAGGGCCGCTTCCCGTGGACATTTTCGCTGGTGGGCGCGCAGTTGAACCGCACGTCGTGGTTCAACTACCTCCTGCCCTACACGCAGAACCGCCAGATCTTCCTCTGTCCCAGCCGGCCCAAGAAGATCGCCACGCTCATCAACGTGAACGGCATGCTGATCGTCTCCGAAGGGGAGACGCAGTATCCCATGGACGGCACGATCGTGAACTACGGGGCCAACTACAACCTCGGCGGCTCGGACTGGCAGGGCAACGCCGGCTGGCAGATCGCCCCCAAGCGGGTGGATGCGGTCGCCAAGCCCTCCAGCACAGTCCACGTCTCCGACGCCGGCGCGCTCGCGGTGAACAACGTGAATCCCGCCATCTGCATTACCCCGACCTCCACGCCCAAGCCCGGCTGCTGGATCATCTCCGACCCCGGCTCCACGGTGGCCGGCTCGGCGGGCGCGATAAACCCGGGGGATCCGAACTGGGGCGGCCAGCATCTCAGGCACGAGAACCGCAGCATGGTGCTCTTCGTGGACGGCCACGTGGAGCAGCGCGCCAACGACTGGTATTACAGCGGCTCTCCCTGGCTCGATCCCGCTCGCGGCGGACCTTGAGGAAAGCGCCCCGGCCGGGAGCAACCGGTTGCCTGCTGCAGCCGCTTCAGCGCTCCCAAAAGCACAACCACCACCCGACAGACGGATTGCGTTTCCGATGGAAGCATCCCCTTCTAGCTCGCAGCGATGGCGCCCTCGGCGGCGGTCGCGGCTGTCTGCGTGAACGTGAGCTTGCCGTCGGCGGCGGAGACTTGCACCGGTTCGCCGGGGTTCAGGTTGCCGCGCAGGAGCTCCTCGGCGAGCGGGTCCTCGAGATACTTCTCCACGCTGCGGCGCATCGGACGCGCGCCGTATTGCGGGTCGAAGCCTTTTTCCACGAGGAAGTCCTTCGCCTTCTCGTCGAGCACGAGCTGGATGTTCTTGTGCTTGAGCCGCTCCATGACCTTCGTGACTTCGAGGTCGAGGATGGTGACGAGGTCGGGCTTGGTGAGCTGACGAAAGACGATGACGTCGTCGAGGCGGTTGAGGAACTCGGGGCGGAAGGCCTTCTTCGCCTCGTCGAGCGTCTTCTCCTTCATTTTCTCGTAGCTGAACTCGTCCTTCGATGCGCCGAAGCCGATGACGTTGTTTTTCTTCAGCGTCTCGGAGCCGACGTTCGAGGTGAGCAGGATGATGGTGTTGCGGAAGTCAATCACGCGGCCCGTGTTGTCGGTGAGTTTGCCCTCCTCAAGAATCTGCAGGAGCATGTTCATCACGTCGGGGTGCGCCTTCTCAATCTCGTCGAAGAGCACGACGCAATAGGGTTTGCGGCGCACCTGCTCGGTGAGCTGGCCGCCCTCCTCGTAGCCCACGTAACCCGGCGGCGAGCCGACGAGTCGCGACACGGTGAACTTCTCCATGTATTCGCTCATGTCGAGCTGCACGAGGTTCTTCGCGTCGCCGAACATCTGCTCGGCAAGTGTCTTGGCGAGCAGCGTCTTGCCCACGCCGGTCGGGCCGAGAAGCGCGAAGGTGCCGATCGGACGCTTCGGGTCTTTCAGGTCCGCGCGCGAGCGGCGGAGCGCCTTCGCCATCGCGAGCACGGCGTCGGTCTGGCCGATGACGACCTTCGCCAACACTTTCTCGACTTCGAGCAGGCGCTGCGTTTCGTCCTTCTCCATGCGCTTGAGAGGGATGCCGGTCCACTTCGAGACGATATGGAGAATGTCGTCCTCGTCCACCTTGACGCGCTTTTCCTCCTTCGCCTCGCGCCAGGACTTGAGCGTGGCTTCGAGTTTTTCCTTGGCGTGCTTTTCCTTGTCGCGATACGAGGCCGCGCCCTCGAAATCCTGTTCCTTGATCGCGCGCTCCTTGCGATTCTTGAGTTCCTCAATCTCCGCCTCCTGGTCCTTCAAATCCGGCGGGCGGGTCATCGCGCCGATGCGCGCGCGGGAGCCAGCCTCGTCCATCACGTCAATGGCCTTGTCTGGCAGGAAACGGCCAGTGATGTAGCGGTCGGAGAGCTTCACGCTGGCCTCGACGGCAGAATCGGTGATCTCTGCGCGATGGTGCTCCTCGTATTTGCCGCGCAGGCCCTTGAGGATGGCGATGGCGTCCTCGATGGACGGCGGCTCGACCTTCACCGACTGGAAGCGGCGTTCGAGCGCGGCGTCCTTCTCGATGTATTTGCGATACTCGTTGAGCGTGGTCGCGCCGATGCACTGCATCTCACCGCGCGAGAGAGCGGGCTTGATGATGTTGCTGGCGTCCATCGTGCCCTCGGCGCTGCCCGCGCCGACGATGGTGTGCATCTCGTCAATGAACAGGATGATGTTCTTGTTCTTCCGAATCTCGTCCATCACGGCCTTGATGCGCTCCTCGAACTGGCCGCGATACTTCGTGCCGGCGACCATCAACGCGAGGTCCAGCACGATGACGCGCTTGTCGCGGAGGATTTCCGGCACGTTGCCCTTCACGACTTCCTGCGCCAGCCCTTCGACAATGGCGGTCTTGCCCACGCCGGCCTCGCCGAGCAGCACGGGGTTGTTCTTTGTGCGGCGGCAAAGAATCTGGATGACGCGCTCGATCTCCGTCTTGCGCCCAATGACCGGGTCCATGTCGCCCTTGCGCGCAATCTCCGTGAGGTCGCGGCCAAACGCCTTCAACGCCGGCGTCTTGTTCTCGCCCTTCTTGTCGCCGCCTTCCTTCTTCTCGCCTTCGCCGCCCCCGGCGGTTTCCTCGCCCTGGTTCTGAAAGTTCGGGTCCAGCTCCTTGAGGATTTCCTGGCGCACCTGCTCGATGTCAATGTCCAGCTCCTTGAGCACCTTCGCCGCGACACCGTCGCCCTCGTGCAGCAGGCCGAGAAGAATGTGCTCGGTGCCGACGTAAGTGTGGTTGAGCGCCTTGGCCTCCTTCGAGGCGAGCGCCAGCACCTTCTTCACGCGCGGCGTGTAGGGGATGTTGCCGACCTGCTTCTGGTCAGGGCCGGCCTTGGATTGTTTCTCGACCTCCTGGCGGACGGTTTCGAGGTCGAGGCCCATCTTCTGAAGCACATTCACGGCGACGCCCTGGCCGAGCTTGATGAGGCCGAGGAGCAGGTGCTCCGTGCCGACGAAATTGTGGTTGAACCGGTCCGCTTCCTTCCGTGCGAGGGCCAGCACCTGCTGCGCGCGCGGGGTGAAATTGCTCATCTCATCGCTCATGGGTCGAAATTGCAGCGGACATGGGGCTTTGTCCAGTTTTCCAATCAGCAAATTCCCTGCAAGTAGGAGACGACGTGAGGAGTCTCACGCTTTCGGAATCAGTTAGGCTGCATGGTCTAATCCCTCCGTCCTTTCCCACTCACGCAAGTCGAAACTCATCGTGGTGAGACACCGCGCGGCGTGCTCGCGAATCGCGCACCATGCACTGTCCCGCTCCACCAGTTCCTCATTGCTAGCGGCGCTCTGCACGGCACTGCCTGCGCCATCAAGTAAACGCTCAAAGTCGAGGACGGCCTGCACTGTAGCGGCAGACAGGCAGCTGCGGACTGTAGGCTCCGTGCGAACTTGCCTCACTACATAGTCGGCATCATTGAGCAGCTCCGACGGATTGTAATACTCACTGCAAGTGCCGTGAACAATGTATCGGCGCTGGGCTGCCAGCGAAGCGAGTCGGGCAAGGCGATTGGAAATGGCGGCGTGCACGACCCAACCTAACCGGTGGTTAACCCACACTCACTTCCCCTCGCCCGCCCTCTTCGGCGCGGTCTTCGTCGCCGCCTTGGGCGCGGGCGCGACTTTCTTGTCGAGGTTCTTGTTCAGATCATCTTCTGCGAACGTCGTCTTCGCCCCGTCCTTCGGCACTTCGAGGCCGGCGCTCCAGAGGATGCCGTTGACCACCAGCTTGCGCTGGCTCTCGTAGCTCCAGCTCTTGTGCAGGTCCGCGCCGGTGAAGCCGAAGCCCCGCCCGCCGCCCGCGCGCTGATGCGCCCAGCCGATGACCTCATCGCGCCCGTTATGCTCCTTCGCGTCCGCGCTGGTGCGGGACTTGTCCGGCACCTGGCCGACGATGAGCGGGGCAAAACCCTTGTCCTTCGCGAAGTGCAGGTTGTAGAGCCAGCCATCGCCCGGTGCGGCGAAAGGCTTCACGCCACGCAGCACGGGATGCGCGCCGACCGGCTTCAAGTCCATGTCCCAATGCCCGCGGCACCCGATGTCGCTGCGGAAGACGCCGCCGAGCCAGTCCTGCACCTTCTCGCCGTCCGGGCCTTTGGGGAAATCCATGCCCTGATGCATCAACACCAGGCCCGTGCCGGCATCCAGCATCTTGGACAGCTTCGCCCAGCGCGCCGGCTCGATGAACGGCTGCTTCCCGCCGCCGTCGCCGAAGTAGAGGATGCACTTCGCGCCATCAAGCACTTTCTCGTTCTTCGGCCAGTCGCGCGCCATCACGGGCCAGACGCCGGGCTGCTGCTTGAGCCAGTCCATGAGCAGCGCGCACCCAGCGAAGTATTCGTGCGCCATCGCCTTGCTGCTCGGCCCGCCGGCGAGCAGGACAATCTTCGTGAGCTTCGCATCCGGCGCATCC
>JBEBFV010000263.1:0-8675 GCA_040081795.1 Limisphaerales bacterium
CGAGCACAGCCTTCGGAGCGCCCTCGACGAGAGCCTTGGCCTCGGCGAGACCGAGTCCGGCCTTGACCTCGCGGACGGCCTTGATGGTGCCAATCTTGTTGGCGCCGGCTTCCTTGAGAATCACGTCGAAGGTGTCCTTCACTTCAGCGGGAGCAGCAGCGGCAGCGCCACCACCAGCAGCGGCCGCAGCCACCGGAGCGGCGGCAGTCACGCCCCACTTGCCTTCCAACTGTTTCACGAGGTCGGCGGCTTCCAGAACCGTCAGCGCGCTCAACTCGTCAACCAACTTTGCGATATCAGCCATGTTACCTTTCTTTAGTCTCGTCGCCCCCGGAGCCCCGGAGATTTGAGCCCGCAGCCGCGAGCCGACGATTCACTCTGTTTGTTTCGTTGTTTGTTTTCCCCGCCGGCACCGGGCCTGCGGAAATTGTTCAGGCGGCCTGGTCGGCCTTGGCCTTGATGACGCGCGCGAGCTGGAGGCCGGGCGTGTTGATAAGGGCCGCGAGCTTCTGGGCCGGTGCCTGCAGCACGCCGAGGAGCTTGCCGCGCAGGACTTCGAGCGACGGGAGGTCGGCGAGGGCGAGCAGGTCGGCGGTTTCGAGGCGCTTGTTGCCGAGATGGCCGAATTTGAGCTTCGGCTTCTCGAACTCGGAGGCAAACTTCTTGAGCGTCTTCGCGGCGGCGGAGACGTCCTTCTGGCCCGTGATGACGGCGAGCTGGCCAGTGAGGGCGCCCGCGAGGTCGGCGAGGCCTGCTTCCTGGGCGGCGATGCGGAAGATGCTGTTCTTCACGACATGGGCCTCGGCTCCGCCCTTGCGGAGGCGGCCTCGCAGCTCGTTAAAGTTCGCGACGGTCAGGCCTGTGTAATCCACGACGATGAAGAACGGCGAGGCGTTGAGCCGGGCGACGTATTCGGTGGTGATGAGTTTCTTTTCGGCACGCATGGTAAGTGTCCTGGTAAAGAGTTAGGCGGCGGAAGCAACGAACTCACGGGTGTCCACGCGGATGCCCGGGCTCATAGTGGCCGAGATGGTGCAGGTCTGGAGGAACACGCCCTTCACACTGGCGGGGCGCGCCTTGGCGACGGCCTCGATGACGGCGCGGGCGTTCTCCTCGATCTGCTCAGGCGGGAACGCGGCCTTGCCGACAGGGACGTGAACGTTCCCGGCCTTGTCCACCTTGAACTCGACGCGGCCTGCCTTCACTTCCTTGATTGCCTTGGCGGTGTCCTCAGTCACGGTGCCGGTCTTCGGGTTGGGCATGAGGCCGCGCGGTCCGAGAACCTTGCCGAGTTTGCGGACCTCGACCATCGCCTCGGGAGTGGCGACAGCGACATCGAAATCCACCCATCCCTGATTGCACTTCGCGATCATGTCATCAAAGCCGACGAACTCCGCGCCGGCCGCGCGGGCGGCATCGGCTGTGGGGCCGGGCTTGGCGAAGACGAGGACACGCACGTTCTTGCCGGAGCCGTGAGGCAACGGAACGGTGCCGCGAACCATCTGGTCGCTCTGCTTCGGATCCACGCCGAGCCGAAAGGCTAGGTCAACGGTCTCGTTGAATTTGGCCTTTTCGAACTTGGCGAGGAGTTGGACAGCTTCCTTGAGCAGAAGCGGCTTCACGCCTTCGATCAACTTCGAGTTCTTGTTGTAGCGTTTGCTGGGCTTTTTGGGCATATGACTAAGTGCGGTGCAAACGGACGCAGAACGCCCTCCCGCGTTTGGGGTTAACCGACAACTTCGATTCCCATGCTCCGGGCAGTGCCCGAGATGAGGCGGATGGCGGCCTCCTCGCTGTTCACCTGAAGATCTTTCTGCTTCATCTTGATGATCTCAAGAATCTGCTTGCGCGTGACCTTGCCGACCTTGTCCTTGTTCGGCGTCTTGGAGCCGGACGCGACGCCGGCGGCTTTCTTGAGCAGGACGGACGCGGGCGGCGACTTGTAAACGCAGGTGAAGGACTTGTCCTGATACACCGTGATGATCACGGGGATGATCAGGCCGGCTGACTCCTTGGTCGCGGCGTTGAACTCCTTGCAGAACGCCATGATGTTCACGCCGTGCTGGCCCAACGCGGGGCCGACGGGCGGAGCGGGGTTCGCCTGGCCGGCGGCGATGGCGAGCTTGATGGATCCGGTTACTTTCTTTGCCATAAGGGGATGAAAATGCTTTCGTTGTTTCGCTGGGATTGGGGCGGACTACGCCTTCTCCACCTGCCAGTATTCGAGTTCGACGGGCGTGTTGCGGCCGAAAATGTTGACAGTGACCTTCAGCTTGCCGCGCGCCGGGTCAATCTCCTCGATCACGCCGCTGAAGTTCAGGAACGGGCCGTCGTTGATCTTGATGGTCTCGCCGACCTCGAAGTTGACCTTCGGCTTCTCCGTGTCCTCGGACTGCGAGATCTGCTCCTTGATGACGTCCATCTCCGCGCGGTCCACGGGCACGGGGCGCTCGCCACCGACAAAGCCGATGATGCCTGTCGTCTCGCGGATGAAATACCAGGGGCGGTCCAGCAGTCGGCGGTTCTCGTCCAGCAGCACCATGTCAATGTAAACGTAGCCAGGATGCAGCTTGCGGGTCGTGACTGTTTTCTTCTGGTTGCGGACCTCGACGACTTTCTCCAAGGGAACAAGGACTTCCTTGATAAACTCCTGCATCTCCTCGGTCTTGATACGTTTCTCGATGTTGTCGCGGACCTTGAGCTCCTGACCGGACAATGTATGGATGGCGAACCACTGGCTTTGCATGGCGTGGGTGTCCTTAAAATTTGTTCAGCATGATCACCACCTGGCTGATCACAAAATCCGCCGAGATCGTGAAGACCGAGACGATGCTGATGGAGACGATGACGACGACCGTCGAGCCTTTCAGCTCGGCGCGCGTGGGCCAGGTGCATTTGCGCAGCTCGATCTTGGTCTCGTCCACGTAGTTGCCCAGGCGCAGCAGATGCCCCTTCTGCCATGCCCAAAAGAACACGGCGACGGCCACGCCTAGTAGAATGTATTGCAACGTGCTCACGACTTATATTTCAACCGCGTCATCCGGCCTGGCGGAGGGGGAGGGATTCGAACCCCCGTCGGGCGTTAACCCGAAGCGGTTTTCAAGACCGCCGCGATAGACCACTCTGCCACCCCTCCAGCACCGGCTGGCAGGGCGTGAGGGACTCGAACCCCCAACCAACGGTTTTGGAGACCGCTACTCTACCAATTGAGCTAACGCCCTAGAGCCATTCGAATGTTTCTTTTTAGAGAGACGGAATGAGAGACGGGTTGACACCCCGCGCCCCAGTAGTTTTGAGTGAATCAAACGGTGGCGACGATGTCGCTGACGCGACCTGCACCGATGGTGCGGCCACCCTCGCGGATGGCAAAGCGCTGGCCCTTTTCCATTGCGACACCGACGATGAGCTCGATGTCCACAGAGACGTTGTCGCCGGGCATCACCATCTCGATCCCCGCCGGCAGAGTGACGTTTCCGGTCACGTCCGAGGTGCGGAAGTAGAACTGCGGGCGATACTTGTTGAAGAACGGCGTGTGACGGCCACCCTCGTCCTTGGTGAGGACGTAAACCTCGGCCTTGAACTTCGTGTGGGGCTTGATGCTTCCGGGCTTGGCCAGCACCATGCCGCGCTCGACTTCTTCCTTCTTCGTGCCGCGCAACAGGACGCCGACGTTCTCGCCGGAGCGAGCCTCATCAAGCAGCTTGCGAAACATTTCGAGGTCGGTCGCCGTCGTCTTGCGAGTCTCCTTGATACCGACGATTTCGACTTCATCCATCTTCTTGATGATGCCGCGCTCCACACGACCGGTCACGACCGTGCCGCGACCTTCGATGTTGAACACGTCCTCGATGCACATGAGGAAGGGCTTATCAATCTCGCGCACCGGCTCGGGGATGAACGTGTCAACCGCGTTGAGCAAGTCCTGAATCGCCTTCTCGCCTTCCGGCGTGCCAGCAAGCGCGGCGGAGGAGCTGCCACGGATGATCGGGGTCGTTTCGCCCGGGAATTGGTATTTCGTGAGCAGGTCGCGGATTTCCATCTCGACAAGGTCGAGCAGCTCCGAGTCGTCCACGAGGTCAACCTTGTTCAGGAAAACCACGATCGCCGGAACGCCGACCTGGCGGGCGAGGAGAATGTGCTCGCGCGTCTGGGGCATCGGGCCGTCAGCGGCGGACACGACGAGAATCGCGCCGTCCATCTGGGCCGCACCGGTGATCATGTTCTTGACGTAGTCGGCGTGGCCGGGGCAATCCACGTGCGCGTAGTGGCGCAGCTCGGACTCGTATTCGACGTGCGACGCCGCGATCGTCACGGTCTTGTTCTCGTCGCGCACTGTGCCGCCCTTGGTGATGTCGGCGTAGGAGATTGCGGGAGCGAGGCCCTTCCGGTGTTGCACCGCGACCATGGCCGCGGTGAGGGTCGATTTGCCATGGTCAACGTGGCCGATGGTGCCGACGTTCACGTGGGGTTTAGTCCGTTTAAACGCTTCTTTTGCCATTGCGATGTTCTGGTTTTTGGTTTGTCTCTGCTGCGCTGTCCGACCGTTTCCGACCGGCCTAGAAAGAACTGGAGCCCATGACCGGGGTTGAACCGGTGACCTCGTCCTTACCAAGGACGTGCTCTGCCAACTGAGCTACATGGGCGAAAACTGTTTCACCCGCATGTTTACCGGCACCGTTTCAGAGGAAAAAAAACCATCAGCCCTTTCGCTGCGCTGCCGAAACTCCGGGCTGATGTGCGCTTTTACTTCTGACGGCTCTTGTGGAACCGGGCGCACAAACTATGCCGCAGCAAGAAAGAGTCAACATTTTTTCTGGACTTTCTTGCCCCGCCTTCCCTGCCCGTGCCGCAGTCGGCGGTTGCTCAGGAGGGCATCAAAGGCATCTTCGGCGCACGAGGTGAAAATGCGGCCGGGGTCGCCGGCTTGCCGGCGAAGGCGAGGTTGAGCTTGTTGAAAAACTCCGGGGGCATCGGCTTGGATTTTCCATCCACCCCGACGCAGATGTGCCGCGTGAGGCCGCTCAGGATGATCTGGCTGCGCGTGTTCGAGATGCCGTAGGCAAAGGCGATTCCCTGCTGATCGAGCTCAGTCACGACCACCTCGATGATCAACTCGTCGTCATAGCGCGCCGTCGCTTCGTGATGGAGGTGGGACTCCACAACGGGAAAAAAAAGCTCGAGATGGTGCAACGACGCCAACGGCACGCCTGCCGCGCGGAAGAACTCCCCGCGTGCCGCCTCCAGGATGTCCAGGTAGCGCGCGTGATAGACGTGGTTTCCCATCGTGCAATCGGAGTAGGTCACGCGGTGACGGTGGCGAAACGGGATGGCCATGCGCGGAGCCTAGCCGCCGCCCCGTTGTCTGCCAATGCCGGACTCCGCGCCTTGCCTCGCCCGTCGCACAAACCTACAGTCAGCGCGTCCGCCGCGTGACCACACTCTTCGCCATCACACTCTTTTGGAGCGCCGCGCTGCTGTTCTGGGTCGAACCGATGGTCGGCAAGCTGGTCCTCCCTCAACTCGGCGGCGCCCCCGCGGTCTGGAACACCTGCATGGTTTTCTTCCAGGCCATGCTCCTTGCGGGCTACGCGGCGGCGCACTGGCTCACAGGCCGCTTCCAGCCGCGTGCGCAACTCGCTGTCCACCTCTCGCTGCTGCTCGTTGCACTCGCGACGTTGCCCATCACGCTCAACGAAAACGCCGCCGCACCCTGGCAGCACTGGCCCACCGCGTGGCTGCTCCTGCAATTGCTCGTCAACGTCGGCCCCGCGTTTTTCGTGCTGGCCCTCACCACGCCGCTGCTTCAACGCTGGTTCGCCGCCTCCGCCCACGCCGGTGCGCGCGACCCCTATTTCCTCTACGCCGCAAGCAACCTCGGCAGCTTCGTCGCGCTGCTGGGCTACCCGATCTTCATCGAGCTGAACTGGCCGCTGCGCGAACAGGCGTGGCTCTGGATGGCGGCCTTCGTCGTGATGCCATTGTTGGTGCTCGGATGCGGCACGCGGGTAGGGCGCGGTGTCCTCACCGCGCCGCGAGCAAGAGGTGGGCAACAGGCTGCCGACGGCGGGGTGAGGACACCCCGCCCTACCGACGTGGGGCTTTCGCGCCGCCTCCACTGGGCCGTCTGCGCCGCCGTGCCTTCCAGCCTGCTGCTGGGCGTGACGACCTACATCACCACGGACGTCGCCTCGATGCCGCTGCTCTGGGTGCTGCCGCTCGCGCTGTATCTGCTCACGTTCGTGTTCGTTTTTACGCGGAGGCAGCTCTTCTCCGCGCGACTGCTGTCACGCGCGCTGCCAATCGGCGCGCTGGCGCTGACCTACCAGATGTGCGCGGGCCTGAGCGAACCGGCGTGGCTCGTGATGGGCCTGCACCTCGTTGTGTTCTTCATCGCCGCGATGGTCTGCCACGCACGGCTCGCGGCTGACCGTCCTGAGCCGGAGCACCTGACCGAGTTCTACCTGTGGATGTCGCTCGGCGGCGTGCTGGGCGGACTGTTCAACACTCTGCTCGCGCCGGTGCTCTTCAACTCCGTGGTGGAATATCCGCTGGCCCTCATGGCCGCGTGCTGGCTGCGGCTGGAAACGGAGCGCGCGATAATTCCCAGCGACGCAACCGTAGTCGCGGCTGTTCTCCCTCACCCCGGCCCTCTCCCGCTGGCAGAGGGGAAGGCCGCGAGCGCGTCTCGTGGCACCGAGCGGTCCGGCTCCGACCCTGCGCTGGCTGCGTCCCTCCCTCTGCCAGCGGGAGAGGGCCGGGGTGAGGGAGAAATCGCACTGCCATCATCGGTGCTCACTCCAGCATCTAGCGTCCAGCATCCAGCATCGGACTTGGCGTGGCCCGCTGGTCTCGTTGTGATCACGGGCACCCTCGCCGCGCTTTTGCCGCCGACGAGGGTGATCCCCGCCCAACTCCAATCTGTCGTCATCTTCGGGCTGCCGCTGCTGCTGTGCTTCCTGCTCGTGGACTCGCCGCGCCGGTTTGCGCTGGGGCTGGGCGCGGTGTTTCTCGGCGGCGCGTTCTTCACCGGCGGCTTCGGCAAGACGCTGCATGTGGAACGCAACTTCTTCGGCGTCACCCGCGTGACGTTGTCGCCAAACGGGGTTGCGCGGCAGATTGTCCATGGAAGGACAATCCACGGACGACAGTTCCTCGACGCGGCGCGCGCGGCGGAGCCGCTAACCTTTTACCACCGCGAGGGCCCGCTGGGGGATGTGTTCAAGGTGTTCGCAGCGGCTGGAAATGCTGTGGCCGCCGCCCCCTCACCCCGGCCCTCTCTCCCGGTGTGGGCGAGGGAGAAGACAGCGGTGGCGAGATCGCCGCATGTGGGGCGGAGCATCGGCGTCATCGGCCTCGGAGCCGGTTCGATGGCGGCTTACGCGCGGGTGGGCGAGCGGTGGACCTTCTACGACATTGACCCGTCGGTGCTGCGCATCGCGCAGGACACGAACTTCTTCACCTTCCTCGCGCGCTCTGCGGCTGCCGAGACACGGCTGGTGGAGGGCGACGCGCGGCTGCGCATGCGGGAAGCGGCGGACGGCGGCTACGACCTGCTTGTGCTCGACGCGTTCAGCTCGGACGCGATCCCGGTGCATCTCATCACGCGCGAGGCTGTGGAGCTTTACCTGCGCAAGCTCGCGCCCGGCGGGATGCTCGCGTTCCACATCTCGAACCGCTACCTCGACCTTGAGCCAGTCCTCGCGAATCTCGCCGAGGACCTGCGCCTCGTCGCGCTGGGGTGCGATGACATGTCGCTGACGGAGGCGGAGTTTGCGACGGGCCGCGAGCAGGCGCACTGGGTGGTGATGTCGCGCGCGGCGGACGGCCTCGCCGGATTTCAACGCCGCACCCGATGGTCGTCGCTCGAAGGAAACCCGCGCGTGGGCGTGTGGACGGATGACTTCTCCAGTCCGCTGCGCGTGATCCAGAGATGAGCAGGTGGGAGAGAACCCAAGAACCGTCAACCTACTGGATTTCAGTCACCAGCCGGGCCGGTCTGGCATGAAGATCATTCCTCCCATCCTCCCTCCGATAGATGTCGCCGGGAGGCCAACGAGCAGCGCGACGCGCGGCTTCAGAGGTCCTTTCCTGCCTCCGCGTCGAGGCCCGCGGTGGAGATTCGCGTGAGCCGCTTGAGAGCCTTGCCCCCTGCCTGCGTCTCCGGGTGCTCGGCCGCGAGGCGGCGGATGAGATCGAGCGCGGTGCGCGGCTGGTTGAGCTTGCCAGAGTAGATGTTTGCGAGGCGGATGGCGATCCAGCCCCATTGCTCGGGGGGGATCTTGAGCTGGAGGAGCTGCTCGTATTGCAGCGCGGCGTTCTGATAGTCGTGCAGCTCCTTGTCGTAAATCTCGGCGATGCGCAGGACGGAATGGCCGTGGCTGGGATGCTTCGCGACGATGGCCTGCAACAGCCGGATGGCCTCGTGATGCTGGCCCTTGAGGGCGGTGCGTTCGGCGCGTTCGTATTCCGCGTTGCGCGCGGACCGGGCGTCCACGTAGGAGACTTCCTTCCCAAACTGGGACTTCAGCAGGTGGCCAAAGTCCTGCGCGGCGACCAGGCCGAGCCCAAGAAGTGACACGGCGAAACCGACCGTGTAGCCAAGCAGGTGGAAGTAGTTCCGGCCCACGCGGTGGTTTGTGCTCACGGCGACCACTTCATCGCTCTCTTCGCCGGGG
>JBEBFV010000641.1:0-2214 GCA_040081795.1 Limisphaerales bacterium
GACCATGCAAACCACCACGACTTCCGGTATCCGCTACGCGCACACCAACCTCATCGCCAACGACTGGAAGCGCCTGGCGGATTTCTACGGCCAAGTCTTCGCCTGCGAGCCAGTGAGTTCCGAGCGCGACCACCACGGGCCGCAGACCGACGCGCTCACGGCGATGCCCGGCGCGCGGATTCGCGGGCGGCACCTGCGGCTGCCCGGCCACGGCGAGCGTGGGCCGACGATCGAGATCTTCAGCTATGCGAAGAACGAGCCGCTGCTGCCGACGTGCCTGAATCGCCCCGGCTTCGCGCACCTGGCCTTCGAGGTTTCCGACGTGGAGGCGAAGCGGAAGGAAATCCTCTCATGGGGCGGGAAAGACGTGGGCCAGCTCGTGACCCTGGACATCCCCGGCGCGGGCCTGCTGACGCTCATCTACATGACCGACCCGGAGGGAAACATCATCGAGCTACAGAGGTGGCATTGAAGCGGGCTGGACCAAAGCTCCGGGTCAGTCCAGCGCGAAGGTGAAATACTTGATCGTGTTCTCGGGATACTTCACTGAGTTCACATGGCCATCCACGAAATTTCTGCCTGCAGTTCCGTTCATTGGCCCCTGTGGGAGCAGGTAGGCGGTATCTACCTTGTAGCGGTTTCGATTGGAACTGGTCTCTTTCCCGCCGCTGTGGCGATAGAGCGTGTTGGAGGTCGTGGTGGTGGCTCCGGCGGCATTGGTGTCCGGGAACAACTCCGCGTCCCAGCCGTCGGTGTCGGCGAAGATGATGGTGCCGGTTGGATCCAACACGTCGATGACGCGTCGAACCACCGGGGCGGTGCCCATGTTCTGGTTTTGGGCGTAGCAAATTCGGAATGCGCTGATCCCTGGGTTGTTGTTCTGCGCGATGGGTTTGAAACCGGGGCACTGGAACGATTTGCCGAGTGCTGCGCTCGATGCGTCTTTACCGCCCAAATAGGGAGGAAGCTTTACGATCCAGTTCTGCCCGCCTCCAACGGTCAAGGCCCAGCGGCCATCTTCATCCTCAGCGTAGAGCAGCGCTGCCATGGCAAGGGTCTTAAGGTTGTTGTGGCAGGCCGTGGTGCTCGCCTTGTCTTTTGCCTTCGCCAGCGCCGGCAGGAGCATCCCGGCGAGGATCGCGATGATCGCGATGATCGCGATGACGACGAGGAGTTCGATGAGGGTGAAACCCAGGACAATGCGACGGGTGTGCGTGGTGGTCATGGCAGGAGTGTTCGTGAGCTAGAAGAAACTAGTTAGTGGGCACAAACCCTATGGATGGCACGGCCGGATCGAAAAGCAACCTCTGCCCTGGCGGAGCGGTCAGGGTGCTCGGCACCGCACCTTTCGCCATCGCGTCCTTGAGGTCGCTGGGGACAGAGCCGGTTCTGGCGACATACCTGCCTAGGGCTGCATTTGCAGCGTCGAGTTCGGCCAAGCTGGCTGCTGACACGGGGGAAGTAACCGCAGGTGCCATGGTGGGGGCGTCAGATTTCGAACGTCTTTTGCACGCTGTAAAAACCAGCATCGTGGCGCATATAAAAAATAGCGGCTTCATTCCAGATACTCGCTCTCGAATCGAAGATAGGGACATGACTAGTTGAGCTTCGAGGTAACCGCACGCATCTTCGCGAGGTCCCGGGCGGCAGCAGCGTCAGACACGGCAGGGGAGCCACTACCTGCCCAGTTGATGACCGCAGCTTCCTCAACCTTGTAAATCTCGGAGTGACCGTCAGCGAACGTCAGCGCGTATGCGTTGTTGTGCGTGACGGCTGGGAAATCGAGCATCCCACGCGTCCCTGACATATCCACCGCGAACCAAGTGTCATTGATGCCCTTTGGACTTTCATCCAAGAAAACCCACAACCCGTCTGCGGCGATATTGGTGATGTCCGCCTCTCTGCGATAGAGGCGATAATTCGGATTGGTGGAGCCGCCGACCCGCTGTTCGGACACCCATGAGTTCATTGAAATGCTCCGGTTGCGGTTGACGGGGTTGGTCGGGTGCACCCGTTTGTCAGCGGGGCATTTGTAGATCTTGCCATTCATGCTGTAGCGAAAAAGGGGCGCATCCTTGAGGCAGTTTTCATTGATCGAATCGGGGGTGGCTGCCTGGTATCGGGCGTAAATGTCCTGCTGATCTCCATAGGCCCAGGCATTCGGGTTTGGCGTTGCAACAGCCCTCCAGCCTTGAATGAGCCTCTCATCATTGT
>JBEBFV010000264.1:0-8659 GCA_040081795.1 Limisphaerales bacterium
GACCTGGTGGACAAGAACCTCACCGGCGCGTTGAACACGCAGCTTGCCGCGCTCGGCATCGCGCTGCCGGTCGGCGCGCTTCACGGACTACACGTTTTCAGGAACGTCAGCGCGGTAGCTTCATTGGTTTCAATGGCGATTTCGACAGCGCGTTTGGCACGGTCGAGCAAGGTGCGGGCGCGGGCGCGGGCGGTGTGAGCGGAGCGCACGGACTGGACGATGGCATCGCAAGTGGCGGGTGGCAGATTCGGGAATGGCAGACGCAGCAAGTCGGTTTCGCTGATGGCGGGGTAGAGGCTGGCGCTGGTGTGGAGGTCCATCAGTTCACAGAAAAGCGGGAGGCGCAGGTAGGTGAGCAGCACTTCGGCGGGGACTTCGCTTGGTTGCAAAACCACGAAGCCGCTGCTGGCGATGCAGCCGTCTTGCTCCGGCATCACGAGCGCGGAGAGGCGGCGGATGGGGCGCACGGTGGAGGTAAGCACGTCTCCGGCGCGGACGCGCCACGTCGCACGGCTCGGGGCTTCGCGCATCGGGACGGATTCGCAAGTCGTGGTGCCGTCACTGCGCACGTCGCTGATTTCGATGTAGCGGAAGTCGCCGCTGGCGGCTGGCGTGAACTTCTCGTGGCGGGGCGGGGCCATGTCGCGCACGGTGCGTCCGCTCGCACCGAGGCGGGCGAGGAGTCGTGTGACGCGGGGAGAGAAATAATCTGAGTCGAGCCGCTTGGCGGTGAAGGCTTCCAATGCCCGGCGCGTGTAGCTCAATGGTTCCGGCGGTTGCCAGTTGCCGAGGCCAAGTGCAGACATGAGGTTGTTCTCAGCGTCGGCGAGCTTGGCCTTGGCGGTTTCATACTCTGCTTGAGAAGCACGGACTAAAGTGACGATGGCCTTCTCAAGTGCCGTTGAGAAACGAGGAATCCAGAGCTGGTCCATGTCTTCCAGTAGCAATCCCATTTGGACGGCTCCGCGTGTGAAGCGTTCGGTCTGGCTACGTCCGACTTCGGAGCGCAAGACCATAGCCAAAAACTCCGCGGCCACATCTTTGGGCCGCAGAATCGCCAGCTTGCAGCTACACGTTGCAGGTTCGGAAGAAGTGACCAGGCTCGCTTCGCCAATGGTGCCAATGATGGAAAGCAGAACGTCGCCTCGGTGCAGGTGCGAGCGGCGCATGTGCTCGACGTTAAACGCGCGGGGCGTGATGTGGTTTGGCGCACACTGCTCAATGAAGACATGGCCGACACAGTCCTGTCCGCGATAATACGGGATGCCTTCTTCAGCAAACTCGTCGGAGATTGCGAAGTGGTTTCCATCGGACACGCCACAGAGCGCGGCTATTGATTTCTTGGCCGACTTCCCCAACAAACCGGCCATCTGCAAATGCCGTTTCGAGAAAAACTCCGCATCAACACGTTTCGTTCGCTCCAACGCAGACAACCGAATCTCCGTTGCGTCCAGCCCCTTCAGCAGCGCCGCGTATTTCGCGCTGTCGAAGGGGCGGCTCAGAAAAAACTTAGTTTCTCCTTCTTGCCGAACTCGGCGAAGGCTTCGGCGATGCCGTCCGCCGTCAGGCCGTCGTGGTTGAAGAGGTCGTGCTGGACGACCCAATGCCCGTGGGCGTCGCGCAAGTATCCGCCTTTGCCGTCCGGCTCGTATCGCTTGTCGCCGCTGGTGTCCTTGGATTCCTTGCGCTGTGTGGCGAAGAAGATGTTGTAGTCGTCCGCCTTCGTGCAGAGCGGGCCGGCGTCCGGGTCGTCATTCCACTTCTGGCAGAACAGGACGCTAGTTTTAGTGCCGGTGTGCGGCTTGAACGTGTTCGGATGAAGGCCAACTACGGCGAGGATGCGGCAGCGCTGGGCGATGAACTCACGCACGCGCTGGTCGCTGGCGTTGTTGAAGCGGCCCTGCGGCAGCACCACGGCCATGCGTCCGCCGGGGCGGAGGAAGTCGAGGTTGCGTTCGATGAACAGCAGGTCACGGCCGACGGCGCTCTCCAGTTTACCGGGCGTGCCGTCCTTGTTGAGTTTGTGCGCGAGTTCGTAGGGCGCAAGCAGGTCGGTCTGCTTGATGTCGCCCGCGAACGGCGGGTTGGCCATGAGCACGTCGCACTGGAATGCGCGGTTGTCGTCGCGCTTGGCGCGGAGCCTTCGGAGTTTGCTCCAACCGGGGCCGTAGGTTTCCTGCCAGTCCTCCTGCTTCATCGTCTCGTCCCACTTGCGCCAGTCGAGCGTGTTCAGGTGGATGACGTTGGTCTGGCCGTCACCGGCGATGAGGTTCAAGCAGCGGGCGACGCGGACGCTCTTCTCGTCGAAGTCCACGGCGAAGACCTTCTTGTTCACGTAGTCCTTACAGCGCTGGGGTTTTTCCTCCATCGTGAACAGGTGGCTTTGCGGCAGGCCCATGTCGTCGAGGATGGCCCGCCAGACGTGGAAGATGCTGTGGACGGTGAAACCGGCGGAACCGGCGGCGGTGTCAATGAGGGTCTCGTCCTCGCGCGGGTTGAGCATCTTCACGCACATGTCGATGACCCAACGGGCGGTGAAGTATTGGCCCTTCTCGCCCTTGGCGGACTGGTTGACGAGGTATTCAAAGGCGTCGTCAATCACGTCGAGGTTTGAGTTGAACAGCTTCCACTCTTCCAGCGAGCCGACGCAGACCTGGAGGTGGTCGGCGGTGAGCTTGATTTTGTCGTCCGTGGCGAAGACGCCGGGCCATTCCTCTTTTGCGTCATCAAAAAGCGTTTGGATGTTCGCCTTGAGTTGGGCGGCGGTGTTTTGGTTGCGGAAGCGAAGGTGCGCGTAGCGGCCCCGGTAGCAGGCGAGTTCGTCGTAGAGCTTGGTGAAGATGAGTTTGAAAACTTCCTCGAAGACATCTACGCCGGCATTGGCGAGAACTTCATCTTCCATGTCCTCGATGAGCTGGCGTAGTGTTCGGGCGCGCTGTCCCTCTTGTTCGCGGGCCTTCTCCTTCTCGATGAGTGTGGCGATGGACCAAGGCTGGCCGGCGACATCATCAATGGTCTGCGTGGAGGTGGGTAGGTCGGGAATCTCGACGAAGTAATTGGGGTTTTTGCGATGCCAGATGATGGGCAGGCCGCCATTGCTCCACAGCGCGAGCGGCGCACCGGTGGCGTGCGTGTAGGACTTGAGCTGGTCTTTGCCGTCCTTCGCCGTCGGTTTCTTCACCTCCACGATGCAGTAGGGCACTGTGGGCCGGTCAGCGTCGAGAACCACGATGTCGGCACGCTTGGATGAGTCACGGCCGAAGGTGATGGGCGATTCCACCGTGAGGCGGTTCACCGGGTATTTGTAGTGGTGGACGAGGCGGTGAATCCAAAGTTGCCGGACGATTTCCTCCGGCTTGGCGAGCACATCCTTTCCGCGCACCTGGCACTTCAGATAGTGCTTGCCACTCCTTTCGGTGAGGAGCGCTTCGACGGCCCGGATGGCGGCGGGCGCGAAGAGCGCGAGGTTGTGATGTTTGGCGTCTCCGGCTTGGAGAAGTTCGAGTAGAGAGATTGGCATGGCTGTTCGCTCGCGTGTGCGAGGCAGCCGTGCCGAGAGGGGGTTCTCCTACGTTGAGTCCTTGGGTGCCAAAAAAAGTGGGACGCACCTACTTGCGTCCCAACTCAGGCACCTGGAGGGCCCAACGCAGGAGCGCTTTCAGCGCGCCCCATGTGGGGCGCGCATCGAGCGCCGTCCTGCGTTTGCGAAATTTCCAGGTTTCGAGTTGGACAGCAGCCGAAGCTACGCGAAATGAGTTTGTAAAAGGATGTTTCTGGTCGTGTCTGTATTTCTGAGCGCGGTAAGGGTAGCCGAACATTGCGCCGCTCGACAAGCCAAGGGGCGGGATTTCTTCCGCGCAATGAGGGCGAGGGAGAAGACCGGTTCTTCAAGTCGCACTACGGCCTCGACGCATCCAAGAGGCAGCGGATGCGGACCTTGCCCCGAGCGGCGCGGCTCAAGGACGAGTTCCTCGCGAACATGAGCCACGAGCTGCGCACGCCGTTGAACGCGGTGCTCGGCCTGTCGGAGGCGCTGCTGGAGCAGGTCTCCGGGCCGCTGAACGAGCGGCAGGCGAAGTCGCTGCGGGTGATTCACGAGAGCGGCGCGCACCTGCTCGAACTCATCAACGACATCCTCGACCTCTCGAAAATCGAGGCGGGCCGCGTGGACTTGCAGCTCGACGCCGTGCCAGTGGAGCCGCTCTGCCGCGCGAGCCTGCGCTTGGTGAAGGAGGCGGCTTACAGGAAGAACCTCGACGTGAAGCTGGCCGTCGCACCGGGCGTGGCCGCGGTGCGCGCGGACGAGCGGCGCTTGAAGCAGGTGCTCGTGAACCTGTTGAGCAACGCGGTGAAGTTCACGCGCGCGGGCGGCGCGCTCGGGCTGGACGTGGCGCTGAACGCGGCGAGCGGCGCGGTGGAGTTCGCGGTTTGGGACACGGGCATCGGCATGGCGGAGGAGGATTTGGGCAAGCTGTTCCAGCCGTTCGTGCAGCTCGACAGCGGGCTGGCGCGGCATCATCAGGGCACCGGCCTCGGCCTTGCGTTGGTGCGGCGGCTGGTGGAACTGCACGGCGGCAGCGTAAGCGTAACGAGCGATGTGGGACGTGGCACGCGCTTTACGGTGGCAATTCCGGCGGGAAAGGCTGCGCCGGAACCGGTGAGCGAAAAGTCTCGGCCTGGGATTCCGTCCGCACCGGCGACCGATGCAACCGCTTCCTCGTCCACCGGCCCGCTCGTGTTGCTGGCGGAGGACAACGAGGCAAATGTGCTGACCCTCCGCGATTATCTCGAAGCGCGCGGCTACCGCCTGCTCGTCGCACGCGACGGTGCGGAGGCCGTGGCGTTGGCGCAGACCCACGCGCCGCAGCTCATCCTCATGGACGTGCAAATGCCGGACATGGACGGTTTCGGAGCCACCCGTCGCATTCGTGCGCTGCCAGCACTTCGGACCACGCCCATCATCGCGCTCACCGCGCTGGCCATGCCCGGCGACCGCGAGCGCTGCCTCGCTGCGGGCGCGGATGATTATCTCTCCAAGCCCGTCGAACTGCGCACGCTGGCCGCGCGCATCGCGGAGCTGCTCAAGCGCTGATGCCCGGAGCGCGGCTGTGTGCGGAGCACCAGCCGCTGCACGTTGAACAGCCAAGAGGACGTTATTATAGGTGTGCGCTGCGGCTGGTGCTCCGCACACAGCCGCGCTCCCGGCCTACGGGCTTTCCCCGCTGACGTTCCGTAGGTGCCCGAATGGGGTGATGCGGCGCTCTCTCCTACGTTGTCTAGCGAACGATTCAACCAACGTTCGCCATGACAACAAAATGAAACTCACATCCGCCGCCTCCCTCACCAACCACAACCTCCCGCTCCCCGTCGTCCTCCTCGTGGACGATGACCGCGCCAACCTCGAAACCCTCACGCAGCTCCTTGCGGGCGAGTCGTGCCGCATCGAGACCGCCACGAGCGGTCCCGACGCGATGGCCCGCGCCGCCGAGCTGAATCCCGACGTGGTCCTGCTCGACGTGATGATGCCCGGCATGGACGGCTTCACCGTCTGCGAACGGCTACGTGCCACGCCAGCGCTGGCCGAAGTGCCCATCGTGCTCGTCACCGCGCTGGATGACCGCGAGTCGCGGCTGCGCGGCATCGAGGCAGGGGCGGATGACTTCATCAGCAAGCCGTTCGACGGCACTGAGCTGCGCGCCCGGGTGCGGGCGCTGCTGCGGTTGAACCGCTACCGGCAGCTTTTGGAGACGCGTGAGCATCTGCTTCGGGCGCAGCGCCTCGAAAGCATCGGCCTGCTCGCCGGCGGCATTGCGCATGACTTGAACAACATCCTCGCGCCGGTGCTGATTTCGTCGCAGTTGCTCGAGCAGCGCCTCGCGGACGAGTTCGACCGGCAGCTCGCGAGCAACATCCGCGCCTCGGCGGAGCGCGGCGCCGGCGTCGTGCGGCAGGTGCTGACCTTCGCGCGCGGGTTGGACCGTCAGCCGGCCGAGTCGCAGCCGCGCCAAATCATCCGCGAAATCTCAAGCTTCGCGCAGGACACCTTTCCCAAATCCATCGAAGTCCGCCGCAACCTGCTGCGTGACGTGTGGCGCGTGCCGCTGGAGCCGACGCTCCTGTATCAGGTGCTTCTGAACCTCTGTGTGAACGCGCGCGACGCCATGCCCGACGGCGGCACGCTCACGCTCGCGGCGGTGAACGTGGTTTCGCAGGGACGCCTCGGACAGTCCGGCGCGCCGCTGTCAGCCGGCGAATACGTGCTGCTCTCCGTGGGCGATACGGGCACGGGCATTCCGCCGGAAATCCTCACACGCATCTGGGAGCCGTTGTTCACCACGAAGGCTCCGGGCAAGGGCACCGGCCTTGGCCTCGCCACGGTCGCGCGCATTGTGCGCGAGCACGGCGGGCACATCGCGGTGGACAGCGTGGTCGGCAAGGGCACGACGTTTCACATCTACCTGCCGGCGGTGCGGGCCAAGGCCGACGCGATGCTCCTGCTTCCACCACCGCCGATTCCCGGCCGGGGCGAACTGCTCCTGTTCGTGGACGACGAGGCGACCATCCTCGAAGTGGCGCGCGTGGGCCTCGAAAGCAACGGCTACCGCGTGCTGACGGCGGCTGACGGCATCGAGGCGACTCTCCTCTTTGGCCAGCACCGCGAGGAAATCGCCGCCGTAGTCCTCGACCTGAGGATGCCGCATCGCGACGGCCGCTCGACCTTGCGTGCGCTTCGTCAGGCCGACCCTCGCGTGAAAGTGCTCGTCACTAGCGGTGAGGCGGGCGCAGGGAACGCATTCCCTGAGTTCAGCGAGGGACTGCGCTTCCTGTCCAAGCCCTACGACTCGGCGCAACTGCTGTGCAACCTGCACGCGCTGCTGCACGGCTCGAACGCGGAGGAGAAATCAACGCCCGAACCCATCGCGTGCGCAGCTTGAAGTGCCAACCCCGAAACTCAATTCAACCCAGCAAACACACACATGAAAACAAAGCCGAACCCGAAGCACCTGTTCATCCTCGCATCGCTGGCGCAAGCCTACGCGATGGAGGTGGAGACGGTGCAGAACTACCTCGCCAATTCCATTCACCTCGATGGCCTCCATGCTGATGTCGTGAAGCGCGCGCTGGCCACCGACGTGCCGACGGAACTGGGCCACGCCCGCGCGCTCGCGGAGCGCATCAAGACGCTTGGTGGCACCGTGCCCGGCTCGCTTGCGTGCAAACGGGAGCAGACGTATCTGCAACCGCCGCCCCGGAGCCATGACGTGCTGGCCGTGGTGTGGGGCGTTGTCACGGCGGAGAATGCGGCCATCGCGCACTACCAGCGGCTCATCCGGCTTTGCGACGGCGTGGACCCCGTCACGCAGGACCTGGCCACCGGCATCCTCGGCAGCGAGGAGGCGCATCGGCGGGAGTTCATGGGCTTCTTGAACTGAACTGCCTTTAGCCCACCACTTGAGAGTAGCCCGCCAAACTCATACTGCACCCCTTACCCCGGCCCTCTCCCCTCATCCAATGAGGGGAGAGGGGGCCGCCAAATCCAGCCAATCACCCATCCACTTACTCACTTTCCAAATCACACATGAACTCAACCTCCGCGCTTCCGCACATACTCAAGCAACTCACTTTGGGCAGCTTCCTCTGGATGGTGGCTGCCGTCATCGCGGCGCGCATGACCACCGCCGTCATCAAGTCGTTCTTCACCTTCCTCGCCGAGAAGACGCCGCCGCGCTGGCGCATCCGCATTCTCGGCTGGATGCCCATCGCGCGGCTGACGGTCGTGCTGGCGACGACGGTCTTCATCGTCTCGCAGCTCATCGTGCCTTCGTGGCAGAACGTGGTCGCCCTCACCGCCGGAGCCGGACTGGTGCTGTCCTTCGCGTTGAAGGATTACGGCAGTTGCCTGCTCGCCGGTGCGGTCACGATATTCGAGCGCACTTACCAGCCGGGCGACTGGGTCGAGGTGAAAGGTGCTTACGGCGAAATCCGCTCCGTCGGCTTGCGCGCCGTTCGACTGGTCACGCTCGACGACACCGAGGTCATCGTGCCGCACTCGGCGCTGTGGGACTCGCCCATCTTCAACGCCACCAGCGGCAGCCACACCGTCCTGTGCGTCGCGGAGTTTTTCCTGCACCCCGACCACGACGGCCTGCTCGTGAAGCAGCGGCTCCGCGAGGTCGCAGTCACCAGTCCGCTTTGGCTGCCCGAGAGCGACGTGGTCATCACCGCCGAGGAGCAGCCGTGGGGGACGAAGTATCGCCTGAAAGCCTACGCCCGCGACAGCCGCGAGCAGAAGAACTTCACCACCGACCTGACCCTGCGGAGCAAGGCTGTCTTCCGCGAGTTGGGCATGCGCCCCGCGCAGGCGGTCGTGGCGGCGCGGTAGAGAATGCGTTGCCCGGCAGCGGGCGGTTTGGCTAGGCTGCGCCCATGTTAGCCAAGGTCTGTTCCGCCGCCGTGCAGGGCATTGAGGCGTATCCCATCGAGGTCGAGGTGAACGTCGGCTGGGGCGAGACGAATATTGCCATCGTCGGCTTGCCGGATGTCGCGGTGAAGGAGTCGCGCGACCGCGTGAGCACGGCGATGACGAACTCCGCGTTCCACTTTCCGATGGGCCGCACCACCATCAACCTCGCGCCCGCCGACGTGCGCAAGGAAGGCC
>JBEBFV010000265.1:0-8648 GCA_040081795.1 Limisphaerales bacterium
CATAGACGCCCTTGAAGTCGAAGCCCGTGCCGATGGGCCAGTTGACCGGGAACGCGCCGATGCCGAGGACTTTCTCCAACTCGTCGAGGAGCGCGAGCGGCTCCTTCATGGGCCGGTCGCACTTGTTCATGAAGGTGAAGATGGGCACGCCCCGCTGGCGGCAGACCTCGAAGAGCTTGCGGGTCTGCGGCTCGATGCCCTTGGCGGAGTCAATGACCATGACCACGGAGTCCACGGCGGTGAGCACGCGGTAAGTGTCCTCGGAGAAGTCCTTGTGACCGGGAGTGTCGAGCAGGTTGATGTAGTAACCCTCGTATTCGAACTGGAGGACGGTCGAGCTGATGGAGATGCCGCGCTTCTTCTCCAGCTCCATCCAGTCGGACGTCGTGGCGCGCTGCTGCTTGCGGGCGGTGACGCTGCCGGCGAGCTGCACCGCGCCGCCGTAGAGCAGGAGCTTCTCGGTCAGCGTCGTCTTGCCCGCGTCCGGGTGCGAGATGATGGCGAAGGTGCGCCGCCGCTGGATTTCTTTCGTGATGTCCACAGGGGCGCGGACGGTAACAGACATCCGCAGTGGAACAAGCCGGGAAAGCGCTACCTCGCGTCCGCCGTTTCCTTGAGCCACGCCTCGTAGTCTTGACGCAGCGCCGGCGGGGCAGCGGCGGACGGGGGAAACAATTTGCGGAGCCGTGCGATTTGCTCAGAGGTCAGCCGGCGCGCGCGCCACCAGTTCGCGTCCGTGAAGTCCGCATCCCTCAAGTCCACTCCAGACATCAGCGCAAACGTCAGGTTCGCGCGGCGCAGCACGGCGGCTTCGAGGCTCGCACCGGTGAGGTCAGCGCTCGTGAGGTTCGCGCCGGTCAGGTCCGCCATGAGCAGTTGCGCCTCACCGAGGTCGGCGGCGAGGAACGTCGCGTCCGTGGCGTCCACTTGCTCCAGCACCGCGCCGCGCAACCGTGCCTGCCGGAAGGAAGATCGGGCCAGATGTGTCTTAAAGAGATTCGCGGACGTCATGTCCGCCTCGGCCATGTCGGCCCCCGTCATATCAGCGAACGCGAGGCGGACGTTCTTCAGCCGGGCGCTCGCCAAGGAGGCACGGGCGAGGTTGCAGTCCTCCAGGTCGCTGTCGTGCAAGTCCACGCCCGGCAGCTTCGCGTCCGCGAGATTCAAGCCGGCCAGATACGCGCCGCGCCACTCCTTGTTGCCTGCGGCGACGAGCCGTTGAAACGCCGCCTGCCGCTCCGGTGCCGGGTAGCTCGCGTGTCCGACGACCCAGAACGCGCGCTCCAGCTCGGCGTTCACACGCGACTGTTTGAGATAGAAAAACGCGCCCGCCAGCAGCCCGATCACCAGCAATCCAGCGAGCAACCACTCCAGCCCCGCCGTGCGCCGCACCCGGCTCGACTGGCGCACGGCGTCGGCATCCTCCGGCGGAATCAATTGCTCGTGCATTGGCGACAGAGCCTAGCGAACCGTCCAGCGGTGGACAACCCCGGCAGTGATGGACACAAGCCGGTCCAACCCCTAGCGTCACCGCCAAGCCAGAAATGCGGAGGCGCTAAGTTCACAACTTGCCCGCATAACTCGCACCGAACGACAACCACACGACACCGACATGAAAAAGTTCCTTGTTGCCCTCATCTTCGGCGTGGTCGTCGTTGCCATCTGCCAGCCCGTCGTGGGTTTCGTGCTCGAGTATGGCATCACCGCTGGAGTCTTCGCCGCGAAGGACAAGGCGGATTTGGCCGTGGGCGCAAAAGGCATCGCCTACGTCCTGGGCGGAATTGTTTTCTACCTCAAGGCTCGCAAGGATTCTTAAGCCCTGCGTGGAGAGGGGGCGGTGACAATCAGCGGTGACAGCCTCCTGCCCGGGCCTTAACCTGCCGACATCATGCGTTCAGTGAAGGTGTCCCTCGGGACGCGCAGCTACGAGATCAAGATCGCCGCCGGCCTGCTCGCCGGTCTCGCCAAGGATTGCGCGGCGCTCAAGCTCGGCCAGAAGTGCGCCCTCATCACGGACACGAACGTCGCCGCGCTCTACGCCAAGTCCGCGCTCGCCAGCCTGAAGCACGCGGGTTTCGACCCCGCGCTCGTCACCGTCCCCGCTGGCGAGACAGCCAAGCGGCTCAAGCAAGTTGAGTCCTGTTTCAACCAGCTCGCCGCGCATCGGCTGGAGCGGAAGTCCTTCATCGTCGCGTTGGGCGGCGGCGTGGTGGGCGATCTCGCGGGCTACGTGGCGGCGAGCTACTTGCGCGGCATCCCATTCGTCCAGGTGCCCACGACGTTGCTAGCGCAGGTGGACAGCTCGGTCGGCGGCAAGACCGGCGTGAACCTCGCGGCTGGCAAGAACCTCGTCGGCGCGTTCTACCAACCGCGACTCGTGCTGTGCGATCTCGACACGTTCCGCACCTTGCCGGACCGCGAGTTCCGCGCCGGCCTCGCCGAGGTCATCAAATACGGCATCATCTACGACTCGGCGCTCTTCGCGCGCCTGGAGCGGGACATGGCAAAGATTCTCCGCCGGGATGCCGCATCCCTCGCCCACATCGTCGCGCGCTCGTGCGAGATCAAGGCAGAGGTCGTCTCGCAGGACGAAACCGAGAGCGGCCTACGTGCGATTTTGAATTTCGGCCACACCATCGGCCACGCCATCGAGGCGATAACGGCCTACGGGCGTTACCTGCACGGCGAGGCGATTTCCATCGGACAGGTCGCAGCGGCGCATTTGTCCGCCGAGTTGTTAGGGCTGCCGGCGAAAGACGTGAAGCGTATCCGCGCGCTGTTCGTGGCCGCTGGTTTGCCAGTGAGCATCAAGCTGACGACCGCACAACGCACTAAACTCCTCGCCGCCATGACGCTCGACAAGAAAGTCAGCGGCGGTGAAATCAAGTTCGTCCTCGCCGAGCGCATCGGCAAAGCCGTCTGGGGCCAGCGCGTCCCGGCCGCCGCCGTCCACCGCGCGCTCGACGCTGTCGCCGCGCATCACTAATCACTAACGACTAATTACTTTCCCCTCCTTTGAGCGCCGTCTCTGAAACCATCGTCCGCGAATACCTCGAGCTGCACGGCTTCTTTGTGCGCCAGCAGCGCAAATACATCGCCTCCAACAGGCGCGAGGATGACGAGATTGATTTCTACACGCTCAACCCGCACTACGAGCCCGGCGTTCCCCTGCCCTTCGTGCTGAGTTCTGCAGACCTCAAGGGCGTGGCCCGCGCGCTGGTGGTCGTGAAGGGCTGGCACACGGAGACGTTCAGCCCCGGCATGCTCGCTAACGCGCCGGAGATATTCCGCTTCGTCGAGCCGGCAGCCTTCGAGCACGCGGCGAAGTCCTTCGGCGGTGAAGGGCCGCTCACCAAGATGCTCGTCGTGCCTGCGCTGCCCAGCGGCGAGGAGGCACGCGCGCAGAGCATCGAGCTGCTGCGCGTGAAGGGCATTGATGCGGTGATCCCCTTCGGCACGATGCTGGCAGACTTGATCGCGGAGATTGAGGTGAACCGCAACTACCAGAAGTCCGACCTGCTCCAAATCATCCGCATCCTCAAGAATTACGACTTCTTCCGCGAGCCGCAGTTGGAGCTGTTCAAGCCGGGGAGGAGGAAGAAGTGAGCAGCGCGGCGGCGAGGGGATTTCGTTTGGTCGCGGCGCGAACCGGCTCCGTGTTGCGTGTTGCGTGTTGCGTGTCGTGGCGTCCGGCCGCCGGTCTTCAACACGCAACACGCAGCACGCAGCACGCGCTCCTTTCGCTTCTCATCCTTCTCTTCCTCCTCATGGCCACCTCCGCTTCACGCTCTCAGTCTTCGCCCAACTTCGTCCTCGTCATCCACGGCGGCGCGGGGGTGATTCCCAAGGACGACCTCACACCCGAGAAGGAAAGGGCGGCGCGGGCTACGATGGACGCGGCATTGCTGGCCGGGCATTCCGTGCTGGCGCGCGGCGGCAAAAGCGTTGATGCCGTCATTGCGGCGATCAGGATTCTGGAAGACTCGCCGCTCTTCAACGCGGGCAAAGGCTCCGTCCTCACCGCTGATGGCACCGTGGGGATGGACGCTTCCATCATGGACGGCTCGACACGCCAGGCCGGTGCCTGCGCCGACGTGAAGCACGTCAAGAACCCCATCGAGCTTGCACGCCTCGTCATGGACAAGACACCGCACGTGCTGCTCGCCGGAGACGGCGCGGAGATCCTGGCGAAGGAGCACGGCCTGACGTTGATGCCTGCCGAGTATTTCATCACGGAGCACCGGAAGCTTCAGTTGCAGCGCATTCAAAAACAGGAGCAGGAGCGAAAGGCCGGGGAGAAGAAGGCGCAGCTCAACAGTGCGGACAACATCGGCACCGTCGGCGCAGTCGCCCTGGACAAACACGGCAATCTCGCGGCAGGCACCTCGACCGGCGGCATGGCGAACAAGCGTTTCGGACGAATCGGAGATTCGCCGGTCATCGGCGCGGGCACTTACGCGAACAACCAGACGTGCGCCGTCTCCGGCACGGGCCACGGCGAGTTCTTTATCCGGGGCGTCGTATGCTACGACATTGCCGCGAAGATGGAATACCAAGGCGTTTCCCTTACCAACGCGGCGGAAGAGGTTGTGATGCGTAAGCTCAAGGAGGCCGGCGGACGCGGCGGCGTCATCGCGCTGGACGCGAAGGGCAACGTGGCGATGCCTTTCAACAGCGAAGGGATGTATCGCGGCGTCATCCGCGCCGACGGCAAGCCGTGGACGGCGATTCGGAAGGAATGAAGCCGCTCTCCCGTCGCGCGCAACTCGGCCTGTGGATGTTCAACGCGCTCCTGCTCGTCGCGGCAGTCGTGCTCTGGCAAAAGCTCCAGTGGAGGAAAGTCAGCGACACGCCAAACGGCATCACATGGCAGCGGGGCAACACCACCCACACCGACCGCAATCGCGACGGCCGCGTGGACGAGGAAGATATTTCCCTGCCAGCCGGGGAAAAGGCTATCCGGCGTGACTCGGACTTGGATGGATGGTTCGACCTTCGCTACTTGGAGCGGCGCGGGATGGCGACGCGTCTGGAGCAGATTCGGGAGGAAGCGCCGAGGCACTGAGCAGTCGCAATAGTTAGATTGCGAACCCACTCGCAGGCTGAAGTCTGCGACTACTCCTTCTCCTGCCCGCTATTCCAGTAGCGCTGCATCTCCGCCGCGCTCGGCACCTTGAGCGGGCGCACGATGCGGAAGCCGAGGAACTGCGCGTCTGTGAGATACCAGATGCTCTTCGGAAGCTGAGGATCCTGCTGCTTCCATGACTTGTCCGAGCCGCGACGCGCTGCGCTGCGGAGCTTCGCGAGGCCATCGTCCCACGAGCCGCCACGCGCGACCTGCGGATACGGCGAGGACTGCTTGAGCCACGGATCCACGAGCGAGGACTTCACCTTGTCGTAGTTCGGCTCGTATTGGTCAATGCACCACTCCGCGACATTGCCGTGGATGTCGTAGAGGCCCCAAGGATTCGGCTTCTTCTTCCCGATCTTCTGATACTTGAAGTCGCTGTTCGCCTCGAACCACGCGTATTGCTTCGCGTCCGCCGGGTCATCGCCCCAGGAGTAAGCCGTCTTGGTGCCGGCGCGGGCGGCATATTCCCACTCAGCCTCTGTGGGCAGGCGGTAAAAGTGGCCGGTCTTGGCTGAAAGCCACTGGCAATACTTGTTCGCCGCGTGCTGCGTCATGCTGATGGCGGGATAACCATCCTTGCCCATGCCGAAGGACATTTCCACGTAGGGCTTGGTCGGGCGGGCCACGCCCTCGGCGATCTTTTCAATCGCCGCGTCCGTCTTGATGCGGTCCCTGAACTTCTTCTCCTCGTCGATATACATGAACAGCTCGAACTCGTTCCAGGTGATCTCGTGCGTGCCCATCCAGAAGGGGGAAATATTCACGGTGCGCTGCGGTCCCTCGTTCGCCTCGCGGCCCTTCTCGGCGACAGCGCTGCCCATCACGAACAGCCCCGCCGGGATCGGCACCAGCGCGTAGCTGACCTCGGTGCCCACGACGGTGTTCGTGTAGGCCTTCATCTCGCCGGCGGTCTTCTCCTTGTGCGTCGCGAGGATGAGCTTATGGATGCCGGCGACGACTTCTTCCTCATTCGCGCCAACCACTTCCTTCTTCTTCTGCTGGAGGACCAGCCCGTCCGGCCAGACCGCGCCTTGCTTGATCCACAGTTTTACGAACTCAATTTCCTCCTTCGTGAGCCGGTCCTTGGCCTTCGGCGGCATCACCCGCTCGTCATCAATCGGATGCGTGGTGGAAGTGTAAATGGGGCTTTTCTCCGCCTGGAACGGCACAACACCAACGCCGTTCTCGCCGCCCTTGAAGGTCAGCTCGCGTGTGTCCATGCGCAGGCCGCCTTTGACGTAGCCGTCGCGATGGCAGGCCACGCAGTTGAACTCGAAGATGGGCTGGATGTCCTTCGCGAAGTTTATCTTCTTCACGACCCCGAGCTTCAGGCCGGCGGGCCATTTCGCACCCGCGTCTATCCACTCGCGGAGTTTCGCCTGTTGCTCCTTCGGCAGCAGCCCTTCCTTTGGTGGCGGCATGAATCCATCGTCGTCAGGCTTGAGGGTGGTCGAGACATAAAGCCGGCTGTCCTTCGACTTGCCTGCCACGAGCGCCGTGCCGCTGTCGCCGCCCTTGAGCGCATCGGCGAGCGTGTGCAGGCGGAGGCCGCCCTTCTTCTGATCTTCGCCGTGGCACTTGGTGCAATGGACTTCGAGAATGGGCTGGATGTCCTTCACGAAGTCCACTTGGGCAGTGGCGGTGGAACCAAGCGTTAGCGCTGCGGCAACAACCAGGGCAAATCGAGTTTTCATCAACATTTCGACGCGAAGCTAGTGGCGGGTCACAGAATTGAAAAGTGAAAGTTGGCTTCTGAAAACACCGCGGCGCGGGAGGGCAGCCTCCCGCGCCGGGTGTGTTTGTTGTGTTGCCAACTTCGCCACCGCTTCGGTCCACAGCCATGCAAACCGGGGCCGGCGGCGAAAGTCACTTATGAAGCGCCCTGCGCTCCGGGTTCAGCACGCTCCCACTGGCAGGCAGGGAGCGGCTCGCTTCTCGTTGATCATCGGCGGCCTTTCGTTGGCGGGTTCATCGAACAGTAATCAGTTTCCAGTGTTCAGTGCCGGCCGCTGGCCGCTTCAGAGCTTCTTGACCGTGACGCTCTGGCCGGCCGCGAGGTTGATGTAGGTGATGCGCTGGCCGGCGTAGGTCTCGGAGGTGATGGCCGGGGTCGTCGTGCCGGTGAAGCTCACGATGCCACCGTTGATGAGGCCGGTCACGGGGACGCGGGCGGCCTTCGTCACCGTCAGAGTCACGGTGTTGTTCGCGTTGCGGGTGGCGACGACGCCCGAGGCGTTGTAGGTCATGCGCTGTTGGAGGGTCACGCCGAGCGCGTTCATGGTCGGGGAGAGCGCCGGGAAGTTGTAGAGCTTCTCATACTTGTCCGCGACCTTGTTGAGCAGGTCGCCCAGTAGCGTGTTGCCCGCACCATTGTAGTCCCGCAGGTTGGGCTGATGGAACATCAGGGGGCTCACATCGCCCTTGAGCAGGAAGCCGAGGAGGAGTTCGGCCTGATTGTCCAGGATCTCGGCATAGGTCAGGTCGCGGCCCCAGTAACCATTGTAGATGGAATTGTATTCGCCGGCCCACTCCGCCGGCGTGCTGACGTTGAAGAACAGGTTGTTGGCGTGCCGGGGGATCATCAGGATGCGCGCGTCCACCCAGTTCGGGATGCCGGTGTTGGGCGAGGCAGGGCGATGACTCGGGATGGAGGTGTCGGTCACGAGGTAGCGGATGCCGGTGTCGTAGGCCGCCTTGATGAACTGCGGGTTGTTCAGGCCGGTGATGTTGGGCGTGACCATGTTGGCCCGGCTGAAGTTCGGCAGGCCGAGGCCGGTGGCGGTCTGGTTGTTCTTGGTGATCTCGGTCAGCGCGGCGTTGTAGCTGATGGTGTCCAGATACGGGTGGGTGTAGGTGTGGCTGATCCACTTGAACATGCTCTTGCCGCTGTTCTTCACGTAGGGCGTGAGGTCGTCGTTCTCGTATTCGCCGGCCACGGTGCCCAGGCCGTTGAAGGCCATGTCGTAGCGGAAGTTCTTGCCCAGGGTGCGGAGGCGGAAGCCCGCCTGCCAGTTGATGGTGGCCTGCCAGTCGTTGGCGGTTTGGCGGAACTCGCCGCTGGGCCACATCTCGTCGGCGAGGAAGACATCGTCCACCTGCGCGCTGAGGTAGGTGTGGCGCTCGCCGAGGAACATTCCTTTGTTCGCCCACGTGACCAGGCCGTGCGAGAGGACGGTGGAGTGCAGGAGCCACGGGGCGTTGTCGAAGGTCAACGAGAGCACCTCGCGGCCGTCGGTGTGCTTCTTCACCGCGATGAGCGCGTGGCCCTGCGCGTCGGAGAGCCAGACGGTGGTGTTGGTGTCGAGGGGCGTGGCGAGGTAGGTCCAGACGTTGGAGACGGCGAACGGATTTGCGGTGACGAGGTAGGGGAAGCTCGGCTTGGCGGCGCCGCTCCAGGTGCCGACGGCGGCGTTGCCGGTGGAATCGTAAGCGGCGGTGGGCCAGTTGAAGCCGGAGTCGGGAGTGGGATAGCCGCTCCAGTTGATCTGGCGAGCGCCGAAGTCGACGGCGAACTGGT
>JBEBFV010000266.1:0-8601 GCA_040081795.1 Limisphaerales bacterium
GGCGAAGGTGCGGGGGCGTGCCCAAGGGTTGCCTCGGGAGTCGAAGGCGTCTGGCCAGCCGGTTCGGCAGCGGGCGCGATGGCTTCGGCAACGGGCGCGGCCTCGGGCGCGGGCGGCGGCGGCTCCGGCTCCGGGGCCTTGATGATGACGATGGGCGCCTCGGGCACGACGGGCGCGATTGGCTCGGCGGGCTTCAGCGGCCCGAGCTTCTCCTCGAGGAACTCGGCGGTGATCTTGTCGAGGGAGCTGGAGGGAACCTTGGCTTCCTTGATGCCCAGTTCCTTGGCGAGGGCGAGCACCTGCTTGCTCTCGATGCCGAGCTTCTTGGCAATGTCGTAAATTCGAACGGGCAGAAAAACTTGCGCGCCCGGGAGGCGGACCTCGCGGGCGCGCTCAACTAAATCAAACTAGGCAAGCGCTCCGGCCAGGGGGTTGGTCTTGGCCGCTTCTTTGATGGCGGCCAACACCGCACCGGCCTGCTCCCCGATCTGCGGGATCTGCTTCAAATCATCTTCCTCAGCCTGCGAGACCACGTCCTCCAGCGCGTGAAAGCCCGTGTTTACAAGCGCCTCGGCCATCTCGCGCGTCACTCCCGGCACGGCGGCGAAGGCGTCAATCGCGTGCTGGATCTTGTCCCCGATGCCGACGCTGGTGACGGCCTCGGCGTCAATGTTCACCGCCCAGCCAGTCAGGCGGGAGGCGAGCCGGGCGTTCTGGCCGCGCTTGCCGATGGCGAGCGAGAGCTGGTCCTCGGCGACGAGGACCTTTACCGCGTGATTGACCTCGTCCACCGTCAGGTTCTTGAGCAGCGCGGGCGCGAGCGCGTTCGTGAGATACGTCTTGATGTTCGGATCCCACTTGATGATGTCCATCTTCTCGTTGTTCAGCTCGCGCACGATGTTCTTCACGCGCTGGCCACGGAGACCGACACATGCGCCGACCGGGTCCACCTTCGGGTCGCGGCTGTAAACGGCGAGCTTCGTGCGGAAACCAGGCTCGCGCGCGACGCCCTTGACCTCGACCGTGCCGTTGGAAATCTCGGAGACCTCGAGCTTGAAGAGCTTCAGCACGAACTCCGGCGCGGCGCGGCTCAGGATGATCTCCGGCCCGTGCGGCCCGTTCTCGACGGCCTTCACATAGCAGCGGATGCGCTCGCCGATCTGATATTCCTCCGTCGGCACACGCTCGCGGTTCGGCAGCAGCGCCTCGTAGCGGCCCAGGTCCATGATGACATCCGAGCGCTCGAAGCGCCGCACCGTGCCGCTGACGAGGTCGCCGACGCGGTCCTTGAACTCCTCGAAGATGAGCGCCTTCTCCGCCCGGCGGACCTGCGTGAGCAGCGCCTGCTTGGCGTATTGGGCCGCAATGCGCCCGAAGCCGGTGGGCGTGACCTCGACCTCCATCTCCTCGCCGATCTGCGCGTCCGCCTTCTTCTTGCGCGCCTCGGTGAGGGAGATCTGGTCGTGCTTGGAGATGACCTTGTCCGAGATGATGAGCTTGGCAAACGCCTTGATGTCGCCGGTCTTGGGGTCAATCAGGCAGCGCAGCTCGCGGGCGGGGCCCACGGCCTTCTTGGCGGCCGAGATGAGCGCCTCCTGGACGGCGCCGACGAGGACATCCTTGCTGATGCCCTTTTCTTTTTCCCAGAAATCCAAGATGGCCAGAAAATCAGCGTTCATAATTCGAGCCGTGCCTGCGCCCTTCTAGGGGCAAAAAAAAGCCGGAAAAAATTCCGACTTCACACGCTGGCGAACCAGCAACTTCGTTTACCGTGCGGCAAGTTAGGGGTGGCTAAAATTACCGTCAAGCCTCAATTCCCGCAGTGCGGGCGCGCTCGTGCCATCGGAGGGATGCCGTCAGGGAAGGGCTGGCTTCAGGGCTGCGGAGCCGGGCTGGCGGGTGCGGCGGGCAGAGCGTTGCGCAGGGCGGCGCGCAGCGTGTCCAGCGCCACGGGCTTGGGCAGCGCTGCGGCGAAACCGGATTTGAGGAACGGCTCCGGCCCCTGCACGCTCACCGACGTGGAGAAGATGACCATCGGCAAATCCTGCCGCACCTGCCGCACCTGCCGCGCCAGCTCCAGCCCCGTCAGCCCCGGCATCTCGCAATCCGTCAGCAACAGCGAGTAGTCCTGCGGCGCGGCGCGGAACCGCTCCAGCGCCGCGCGCGATGACCCGTGGATCTCAACTGGCATGTTCTCCAGCCGGAAAAAATGCACGAGAAACGCGCGGATGGACTCGTTGTCATCCACGGCGAGGATGCGGAGAGGCGGGGGGACTACGGAGGGCGTGGAAGATTCGAGTGAGGCCAAGTGAAAAGTGGAGTTGAGGGTCAGGCGGGCTGGGACGGCAGCGTGGTCATACTTAAGCGCGGGAGTGTCTCAGGCTTTGCCCCCGCCACAAGTCCTTTCTTGGGCAACAGCGTCGCGCGCCTACCGGGAAAATCCTGAGCCGCGCGGAGAGGCGGCGGAGGGCTGCGACCGCGTTCCCTTCGTCGGCGCTCGCGGCGGGCCGACCGATCCCCGACCGGCCTACAACCCACTTGCCAAATCATCACCGGTCGCCAACAGTGTTGTCACAGAACTGCAACTCGCATGAACAGAAACACTGTCATCCTTCCATCGGCGACTATTGGCCGCCCCCGCCGCGCCGGCTTTACCCTTATCGAACTGCTTGTCGTCATCGCCATCATCGCCATCTTGGCGGGGATGCTCCTGCCTGCGCTGTCGAAGGCAAAGCAGAAGGCGATTCAAGTTAAGTGCACGAGCAACCTCAAGCAGTCCTCCTTGGCCGTGCTCCTCTACGCGGATGACTTCTCTGACAAATTGTGCGGCACCTTGACGGCGGGGCTTTGGAGCGGCCAGCAAGCGCAATACACCCGGACCACCGCTGATCAACTGGTGGCTTATATCGCCAACTACATCGGACACCCGAGCAAGGCAACAGTGGCCGCCGGCGTGACTGTGACAGTGGACAATTTCTTTTGTCCCGGTTTCAAGCGAGCAGCCCTCCAGTCCACGGCCACCGGCTTCGGTCGGCAGGATTACATACTGCCTGGGGCGAGTCCGCGCCTCGACAAGCCCACCGGCCCCGCTGTGGCAATGGGCCAGCCGCCTTTCGGCTATCCAGCGAACAGCAACACGCCACCGTCGCCGATTTATCCGCCATTGCGTCTTGCTCAGGTTGTTGGTTTCGCCTCCGCTGACCGGATTTTCATGACCGTGGATTCAGATCAGCTTGGTTCCCCGACGGCTGGTTGGTCGGCTGTGCTCCCCGTGCGGCCAAGCCACGGCAACGTCCGTAACGCCGCCTACTTCGACGGCCACGTTGGAACCCGAGAGATAGCTGCCGGCCAATACTAGGTGGCCTCAGGCAGGTTCCTGTTGCTGGAGCTGCCTCTCCACTTCAATGTCCGCGCGCATCCAAAATCAGAATCAAGGTGTGCGCCCCTCCCTATACATTGTCGAAGACGACGCTCACATGATGGTGGGCCTCGTGCGGGCCTTGGGCCATCCCTCCTGCCGCTTCTCCTTCGTCGGTGCTTCGGGCGATGCCGAGTCCGCCCTCACCGCCGTGGACTTCGGGGTGGACTTGTTCATCACGGATTATCGCCTCGAAGGCGGCACGGATGGGATCGAGCTGACGAGCCGCATCAAGCAGCAGGGTCCCCCACGCGCGTCTGCATGGACAATCTCCTGCTAGCGCTTGGGCGCTGGCGGAATGCCGGGGGCCGGAACCGGGAAGCCGGGCTGCCCTGGAAATCCCGGCGGCAAGCTGCGGTTGTTGAATATCGCACCCCTTGTGCTGGGGATGACCGCCCCGAGCTTCCGCAACGTCTCCGTCACCTCCGCCGCGCGAGCCGGATCGCGGTGCACGTCCGCAGCGGGAATTCCGGGGCTTGGCCCCCGGTATGGCGAGGGTGGCCAGGAGGGCATCATCATGTCGGCACTGCGCTGGAGCAGGTCTGCCGGCGTGCGCCCCATGGACTCGGTGGCGTCGAGCTTCGCGCCCTTGGCGACGAGCAACTCGATCATCTTTGAGTGCCCGTGCCGCACCGCCAGGTGCAAGGGCGTCCAGCCAAAGTGTGCATTGACGAACGACGGCACGCCGGGCTGTGGCGGGGGATTGGGGATGCCTCCGGGCGCATTTGGATTCGCGCCATGCGCCAGCAGCCACTCAGCCATCTCGATGTGCCCGCGTGCTGCGGCGAAGTGCAACGCGGCGTAGCCCATCGAGTTGGTCATGGCCGCGCTGGCCTTGGCTCTGCCGAGAAGCTCCGCGAGGTCCACGCGGTTCGACCATGCGGCCAGATGCAGGGGCACAGTGCCGGCTGTGAGTCCCCCAAAAACAATCCCTTGCTGGCTGCCGGCTTTCCCGTCTGGGTCAGCGCCAGCGGCCAGAAGCCGACGGACGATCTCCTTCTCATCCCGGGCCATCGCGAACAACAGCGCGGTCATCGTCTGGCCATTGGTCGCGTTGGCGTTGCCGGGAACAGCTTCGAGCAATGCTCCAAGCTGCCTCAAGTCACCAAGCGCGATTGCGTCGAAGACCGAGTGCCGCGCGCCGCGTGCCGCCAGCCACGCGACGACATTCGTGCTGCCATTCGTGGTGGCGTGGAACAACGCGGTCCGTCCCCAGCCATCGGCCAGCCCGGGGGCAACCTCCGGCGTGAGGAGCAGTTGCACCGCCGCGAGCTGTCCCCGGCTGGCGGCGGAGTGCAGCAGCGGCATGCCGAACGCCGGCTGTGTGGCCCCAAGGCCGGGCGTGGTGTGGACGAAGGCCGCCAGCGAGTTCGTCCAGCCCAGCAGTGCCGCGCTCAGGACATCGGTCGCGCCGGCGTTGCGGAGCCGTTCAGCGACCGCCGTCTGCCCCGCCTGCGCGGCGGCACGGAGCGCCGAGACTTGCGTCAGCGGGTCCACTGCCGTGGCCAGCGTGGAGTCCAGGTTCAGATAGGCGTCCAGGCTCGGGACATCCCCGGCGCGGGCGGCGGGGAAGAAGCTCTGCGTCGCCCCCGGTGGCAGGAACAACGGGGCGATGTAGAAGCGGCGCGTCAGCTCCAAGCGCAGCGGGCTTTCACCTGCGGCATTGCGCCTGGCAAGATCACAGCGGTTGCTGACCAGCAGCGGGATGACCGCATGCTGATAATGGGGCGGCCCAACGGCGCGCAAGGCCAGGTGCAACGGCGTGTCCCCCGCCAGGTCCTGCGCGTTGGCATTCGCCCCGCGCGCCATCAGCGCGGCCGCGAAGCCGGCGTTCTGCGCCCGTGTGGCCGCGTGCAACGGCGTCTCGCCCTTCGCGTTGCGCACGTCCACGCCGGCCGCTCGCGCCACCACATTGGAGGTCATCCGGGCGATCATCGCGGTGCCCTCCGCATCGGGCTGGCCCGCCCCGTAGAACGGATGGCCGATCACCCCTATCCCAGCCAGCTCATGCAGCAGCGAGGTGCTGCCCTGCTCGGTGACAGATGGCATCTCGCCGCCGTTGTCGAGCAGCGTGGCCAGCATTTTCACCGATGACGGGACGGGATTCGTCCGCACTTGTCCGAAGGCGAGCAGAACCGGCGTCTGGCCAGCCTTGTTCTTCAAACGCAACGCGGCGGCGAAATGGCGGTTGGTTTTCAGCGCGGGCAGGACCAGATCGCGCAATGACTCGTCCATCGCGGGGAGCAGGTGGAGAGGAGTCGCGCCATTGGTGTCCGCGCGGCGGAGGTCCGCGCCGTTGTCGAGCAGGAGCGCGAGGAGGTGCGGACGGTCGCGATGCGCTCCGATTGTGTCCTGCATCCGCCAGCGGCTCGGCGGTGGCAGGAGCGCATGGTGAAGCGCCGTGCGGCCTTGTTGGTCCGGCGTGTTCACGCCCGCGCCGGCTTCGAGCAGGGCAAACGCGTGGACGAGGTTGCCCTGGATGGCGATGGCATGCAGCGGCGTGAGGCCGTTGTTGGCCCGGGTGTCCGGGGCCAGCCCGTAGTTGGCGAGCAGGCGGACGCGTGCGATGGCTTCCGGCAGGGGCGGATAGACGGGCTTGACCGGGAAGTCGTTGGGCGGCGTCCGGGGTGGATGGAGCGCGTGCAAGATGGTGTCGCCCTTCGCGTCTGCGATTTTCGGATCCGCACCATTCTCCAAAAGCAGGAGGAGCAAGTTGCCCAAGGGCGGCTGGCCCGCCAGCGAGGGAGGGCGCAGTTCCGGCGGCAGCGTGTCGGCGCGCGTGACAGTGGCCTTCGGCGAGTTGGGCGCGGCCGGGTGCTTGGAAAATCCCGGCTTGGGCACCGGGTCGGGCACCGGGTCGTTGGCCGCGAGGAACCGCGCGCGGAGCGGGGTGACGCCGTTGGTGTCGGGCAGGTTCACGTTCGCGCCGTTGGTCAGGAGCGTCATGACGATGTCCGCGCGCCCGGCACCGACCGCGAGAGCGATCGGAGTAAGCCCTTGTTCGTTGCGCGCGTTCACATCCGCACCTTTGGTGAGGAGGTGCAGCATCAATGGCAGGATGCCCTGCGCCGTTGCCTGATGCAGCGGGGTCGTCATCAGGCGTTCAGCACGAGGCGTGGCGATGGCACCGTTCGCTTCGAGCCATTGCACGAGGTCGAAGCGCTGGCTGACAGCGGCCAGTTCAACGGGCGTCCTGCCCGCAGCGTCGCGCCCGTTCACATCTGCACCGGCGGCGACGAGCAAGGCGACAAAGTTCGTGTCTCCGCCGACGGTGATGGCGAGGTGCAGCGCGGCCTGGCCGGTGGCGTTGGTGGCTGTGACGAGCGCGCCGGCGGCGAGGAGGTCTGTGGCCTCGATAGGCCGCCGCTGTGCTAGTGCCTGAAGCAGCGGCGTCTGCCCGGAGCGGTCGCGCGCCTCGGTCTCCGCCTTCGTAGCGAGAAGAAGCCGTAGCGCGGAAGTGGATCCGCCGTTGACCGCGTAGTGCAGCGGGCTGCGGCCGAACGGGTCGCGCGCGGAGGCGCGGGTGGCTTCGCGCCCGAGCAACGCGGCCAGTTCGTTGGTGCGGTTCAGCCCGGCGAGGACGAAGGCGTCTGGCTCCGCACCGGCGGCGAGCAACAGATCGGCGCTCTGCTGGCGCACGACGCCAGCCCTTGCGATCGGCTCTATGTGCACTGTGCCACCGGGAAAACTTGGAACCGGAAGGCCTGGCACTAGGGGAAGCCATGCGGCTTGTCGCAGCGGCGTGAAACCGGCAACGTTGATCAAGTTTGCTGGTGCCGCTTTCGCCAGCAACGACCGAAGCGCATTGGTGCGCCCGAGATTGACCGCCATGTGAACCAGAGATTCACCTTGCAGATTGGTGGAGGCGAGATGAACACAGTTGGTAAGCAACTGGTCGAGCGTGTCATCCCTTCGATACGCGGCAGCACCGTGCAGCGCTTGGCGGTCGCTCAGAAAGCGGTTGGTGCTCATGACTTGGGCCCCGCTCCGCAGCAGTAGGATCAGCATCTGCTCCTGACGTCCGTGCTCCTCCGAGCCAATTAGCACAGCGGCGTAGCTTCCGAACACGCCCAGCTTCCTCAGAGTAGTATAAAGTGGCGAAGCACTCTGCGAGTCCAGGGCCTCGACGTTCGCCCCCGCGCCGAGAAGCAGCTTGGCCAGCTCTGTGTTTCCCGCACGCACGGCGACATGGAGTGGGGTGTCGCGATTCTCCCCATAGCCCGGTGGAACACGCGCCGAGGACCGACCGAACGGCCCTCCCACAAACATCGAAGCTGGCCGAGGGGCATCCGCGCCGACCTTCTGGGCGAGCAGCAGTTCAACGACTTCACGGTGCCCCCGCTCGACGGCGTAGAGCAGGGCGGACTTGCCTTGAACGGCAGCGCCGTTGAGAAACTGCGGCCGCGCGAACTCGGGGAATTCCTTCAGCACGCCCGCCACTGCGACCGCGTTGCCGTTGGTTATCGCGGCGGTGAACTGCCGCTGGTAGAAGTTGCGGGTGGCGGTGTCGCGGACGTAGTCCTCGAAGTTGTCGGGCTTGCGATCCTTGAACTGCTCCAGAGCGCCCTTCCGAAAGGCCTCGATCTCCGCCTTCAGCGCTGGGTTGTCCGCGCCCGCCACGCGGACGAGTGACAGGAAGGCCACCAGCAGCAGAGCCGCAGGTCCACGGGCGATGGGAGACGATAGTTTCATGGCGTTGTCGGGAACGGACCGACCATGACGCCTGTCGCTGACAGTGGCAATACCGTCGTGCATCTCTGAACGGGGCGCATTCGCGCACCGCCCCTATGGCGCGCGGCCTTCAGGCCGCTTCAGCGTTCGAGCGGTTGTGGTGAAACGACTGGGCAGTGGACATCAGATGCTGAAGCGGCGTAAACGCCAAGCGCCTCCGCCATTTCCAATCGGGGGCAGTGCGCGCCCCCTCTGAACCAACCGCTGGATGGATGCTCCCGTCTTTCGCCACGACGCCGGACAGGAGTGTCCGCCTTGCGCCCCATGCCGGCAGTTCACTCAGGGAGCAGACTGGCCGGCCTCCCAGCAAACTGTTCGCGCAGCAGTTTCACTTCACCAACTCCCGCAGCGCGGTCTTGAGCACCTTGCCCGGGGCGTTGCGCGGGATGGACGGGATTGAATTGACCGTCCACATCAAGCGGCACAGTCCCCCACGCGCGTCTGCATGGACA
>JBEBFV010000267.1:0-8601 GCA_040081795.1 Limisphaerales bacterium
CTCCGATGTGGACCAGCGCGAGTTGGACAAGATGAAGAAGGAATTTCCAAACGCCTGGGCGGCGAAGGACTACCGCGAGGTGTTTGCCAACCGCGTCGGTGACTTCGATGCCGTAAATGTGGCGACGCCGGACTTCCATCACGCGCCGATGATGGTCTCCGCGCTCAAGCACAAGAAACATCTCTACGGCCAGAAGCCGCTCGTGCATCAACTCGACGAGCTGCGCATGATGCGCGACGCCCTCGCCGCGCGCCCCGGCTCCATCACGCAGATGGGCAACCAACGCTCGTGCAACACCGGCCGCATGCAGGCCGTTGAGCTGCTCCGCAAGAACCAGCTCGGCAAACCCGTCGAGGCGTGGGTCTGGACCGGCAGCGTCGCGCGCGGCACTTACTTCGCCGACCCGTGGAGCGACTACACGCCCGCCAAGCCCGTGCCTGACTACCTCGACTGGAATCTCTGGAACGGCCCGCTCGCCAAACAGCTTCCCTACAGCGACGACCTCGCGCCGCGCCGCTGGCGTTCGTTCTGGGAAACCGGCGGCGGCCAGCTCGCGGACTGGGGCTGCCACTTGCTCGACCTGCTCTACTTCGCCTACGACCTGCCGTCGCCCGAGGCCGTCATCACGCACACGCCCAAGCCCTCGAACACCAGCCACACGTCTCACAACCAAAGCACGCTGACCTACGCCGGCCGCAACCAGTTCGCGCGGGAGAAGTTCGTGGTGCATTACAACGACGACGCGTTGCTGCCGTCCTTCGCCGCGCTCGGCCTGCCGCCCACGAAGGTCGGCGCGAACCACACGATGGTCGTCTGCACCGAGGGCACGCTGCTTCTCCAAGCCGATGGCAAAATCACCGTCTTCCGCAAAGGCCAGGTCGTCACGAACGAACCGCTGCCGACCGTCGAGCCGCGCCATCACTGGAAGGACTGGGCCGACAACTGCCTTGGCGCGAAGAAGCCGCTCTGGACGCCGCTCACCATCGGCTGGCGCATCACCGAACCCGCGTTGCTCGCGGCGAAGGCCACACGCTTCCCCGGCCAGGAACTCCGCTGGGACGGCGCGAACTTCCGCTTCACCAACCACGACCAGGCGAACAAGGAAATCGTCTCGCGCACGTATCGCGAGGGTTTTGCGCCGCCGACGGTGGCGTAACGGGGACACTCCTGTCCCCTGCGCCGGTCCTTGCCCGTGAATCAGAGTTCAGCCACAGTCCCACCATGAGCACCGTGCTTGAAATTAAGACTGCAATTGACGCCCTCCCGTTGGTCGAGCGGATTGACCTCGTGCAACTGCTGAATCGCGACACTCAGATTCCGCATCCGCCCGGCGGGCTTGACCTTGAGGTGGACAGCCCCGAGCTGGAGGCGGAGTTGCTGAAGGCGGCGAATCAGCCGCATGAGGCCTTCGACCCAGCGGACCTGCGCGCCGCCTGCGAGGAAATTGTTCGGCAGCGACGTGGCAGATGAAGCCCCGCTTCTCGCGGGACGCCCGGTTTGTCACTGACGTGCAGCGGCAGTTCGCATGGTATTGGGACGAGGTTGACCTTGAGCTGGCTTGGCGCTTCGAGGCGGCAGTGGAAGAAACCCTTCACGAGCTTGGCCACCATCCCCTGCTCGGGCGTCGCCGCCGCTTCCGCCATCCCCTGCTGTCCGGACTCCGCTCCTTCCGCGTCGAGCCGCCGTTCAGTCGCTTCCTCATCTTCTACCGCGCCGACGACGGCGTCGTGGACGCGTGGCGACTGATGCACGGCGGCCGTGACTTGTCCCGCCGGTTGGTGGAGGCACCGGAAGCTGACTGAATCTACGGCAGCCCGTGCCGGCGATTTGCAATCGCCGTCCGCACCGTCCAGCACAACAAGAAGGTTCCGAGCAACCCACGCGCAACACGGCGGTTGCAAACCGCCGGCTCGGCTTTCCCGCGTTGACCCGGCGGTGCCGCTCAAATCTCCTGAGCGGATTCGAGCGCGAGTTTCGGCGCGTTGTCGGGCGTGAGTGGATTCCGGGAGAACTCAGCTTCTTCCAAGCGCCCAAGCCAGTCGGTGATGATCGAGCGGATGAAACTCAAATCCAGCCGCTCGTGCTGTGCGGGGTAGGGACGGAAGTTGGCCTCGGCGAGCTTGAAGAGCGCGGCGGCGGGGCGGAGGCGCGGGTATTTCACGCAGTCCTTCTGCAAGTGGACAAACGCGCCGGCGAACTGGATGAGGCCCTTGTAGAAGTTGCCGTTCGGCCCGTGGCGGTCGGCGAGCCAGAGTTCCTCGAGCACGTCATGGGCTTCGTAGAACTGGCCGCGATTGAAGCACGCGAACCAGCCGAGGTAGTGGGCATCGAGGTCGCGGCCTCGAAGGTCCGCGATGAGGGCGGCGATTTTGGGAGACTTGTGACTCACGCGGTTGTAGCCGCCGAGGTCAGAAGGCGGATTTTTAGATTTCAGCAGTCTGCCTCCAAACCTCGGCGGCTACGAGATCAGCTCTCCAGCACACTGATCTCCACCGGCTCGACCTCGATGCCGAGGCCTTCGAGCCAGTTGATGGCCGCGCGGATTTCCGAGCGCGCGCCTTCGAGTTCGAGGCAGACGATGCCGATGTCCTTGCCCACGCTGACCTGCCGCAGGTTGAAGACGACCTTGAACTTCTGCCCCAGCTCCCAAATCACCGGGCGCGTGATGAGCGGCGCAGGGAACGTGAGCCACAGCCGCGACTTGGACTGACGCGGGTCGGGTGGGAGCTTCGGCTCGGCTTTGGCAGTGAGTTTCTTTTTCGTAGCTGGCATCGCGTGTCGTCTCGTTTAGCCCCCCGCAATTGCCGGGATGATGCTGATTTCGTCGCCGTCTTTGAGGGGCGTGGCCTGGTTCTGGAGGAAGCGGATGTCCTCCTCGTTCACATACACGTTCACGAAGCGGCGGACCTCTCCCTTGTCGTCGAGCAGGCGGTCCTTGATGCCGGGGAACTTCCCCTGCAATTCGGCGATGGCCGCGCCGACATTTGCGGCGGTGACGATGACGACTTCCTCGCCGCCGGTGAGCTGGCGGAGCGGGGTGGGGATGCGGACGTTGATGGGCATAGGTTGGATGTTGTTTAACGCAAAGACACCAAGGCGCAAAGCCGCAAAGTAAAACCGAAAGGCGAAATCTCTTTGCGCCCTTGCGTCCTTGCTGCTTTGCGTTGAACGGGCTTCATGCCGGGACACAGACCTTTTCCTCGTCCTTCAGCATCGCCTCGAACTCGCGGAGGCTCGGTCGGATCTCGCGGGTCTGACCCACGTGGCCGGTCATCGCTTCGAGCGTCTTGAGGCCGTTGCCGGTGATGCAGAGGACGGCGGAGTCGGTTGCGGGAATCTTGCCGGAGGCGATGAGCTTTTTCGCCACGCCCACGGTCACGCCGCCGGCGGTCTCGGCGAAGATGCCTTCGCACTCGGCCAGCAGGCGAATCCCGTCGCGCACCTCGTCATCGGTCACATCGTCCGCGTGCCCGTCGGTTTCCTTCATCACGCGCAGCGCGTAGAAACCATCGGCCGGTGTGCCGATGGCGAGGCTCTTGGCGATGGTGTTCGGCTTCACGGGCTTGAAGAAGTCCTTGTCGTCCTTCTGCGCGGAGCTGATGGGGTTACAGCCCGTGGCCTGCGCGCCGTGGATGTGCCAGTTGCTCTCGGACACGAGGCCGAGCTTGGCGAACTCCTGGTAGCTCTTGTGAATCTTGGTCAGCAGCGAGCCGCTAGCCATCGGCACGACGGTGTGCTGTGGCGTGCGCCAGCCGAGCTGCTCGCAAATCTCGAAGCCCATGCTCTTGCTGCCCTCGGCGTAGTAGGGCCTCATGTTCACGTTCACAAAGGCCCAGCCGAACTTGCCGGCGATTTCCGCGCAGAGGCGGTTCACCTCGTCGTAGTGGCCCTTGATGCTGATGACGTTCGCGCCATAGACGAGCGAGTTGACGACCTTCCCCTGCTCGAGGTCGGACGGGATGAAGACGTAGGACTTGAGGCCGGCGGCGGCGGCGTTGGCAGCGACGGAGTTGGCGAGGTTGCCGGTGGAGGCGCAGGCGACGGTCTTGAAGCCGAGTTCCTTCGAGCGGCTCAGGGCAACGCTCACGACGCGGTCCTTGAAGGAAAGCGTCGGGTAGTTCACCGCATCGTTCTTCACCCACAGCTCGCGGATGCCGAGGCGCTTGGCGAGGCGGTCCGCCTTCACCAGCGGCGTGTAGCCGACCTGACAGCCGACGGTCGGCTCGCCCGCGATGGGCAACAGTTCGCGGTAGCGCCACATCGTCTGCGGGCGCGACTCGATGGAGGCGCGGGTGAGCGACTTCTTGATGCGGTCGTAGTCGTAGGCGACTTCGAGCGGGCCGAAGTCGAACTCGCAGACGTGCGTGGCGCTGAGGGGATACTCCTTGCCGCACTCGCGGCACTTGAGCGCCTTCATGAAACCTTCGTGCTTGTCCATAATTTGCCTGACCGCGTCCGTTTCAGGGCAAAACAAAAGCCCCGACTCATCTGGATGAGAAGGGGCCGCAAAGACTGCACGCGCTCTCTTCTCATCTTTCCTCCGGCCTTGCGGCTGGAGCTGGAATTAGCACCTGGTCACTGCGGACGCGCCGCAATCGGTTGCCGTGACGTCATCGGGCCAGTCCCTCAGTCACTCTGGATGAGTGTCCGCCTCGCGGCGAACGGTGCGAAAAGTGGCAGCTACCCGCGGGAGGTGTCAACGGGATTTTCCCTCAGCTCTGCGCTGGCCTCTGCCTTCGGTGGCGGTGTGTTGTCCGTGAACAACACTGCGAAAACAAAGATGAGCACCGCCGACATCACCGCCGGCACGAGCCAGATGCCGGACCAGTTGTGCGTCGCGCCCCCGGCGTTCGTGTAGTGCTGTCCGACGACGCCGGAGAGCCAAGACCCGACGAACATCCCCGCGCCGAGTGTCACGAAGGCATGAAAGCCCTGCGTCGCCGCGCGGATGTCCTCGCTGGCGCGGTTGTCCACATACATGCGGCCCATCACGAAGATGTAGTCGTAGCACATGCCGTGGACGGCGATGGCCACGAAGAGCATCCACGCCGCGTTGGTCGCCTGCGGGAATTGCGTCAGCAACCCGAAGCGCACCGTCCACGCCACCATGCCAAGGATGAGAATGCCTTTCACCCCGAGCCGCTTGAGCAGCCACGGTAGCAGCAGCAGGAAGACGACATCCGACACCTGGCCGACGGTCATCTTCGCCGCAGCGTTCTCAATTTTCAGCTCGTTCATGAAGGCGTTCATCCAACTGAAGTAGAAACTCAGCGGCACACAGATGAGGAACGAGCAGATGATGAACGTGCAGAACGAGCGGTCGCGCATGAGCTTGAGCGCGTCGAGGCCCAGCATGGTGCGGGCGGTGACGGGCGCGCCCGCGCCCTTGGGCGGTGTGTGCGGCAGCGTGAACGAATAGAGGCCCATTACGAGCGCCGCGCCCGCCGCGAGCTGGAACATCCCGGCGTTGGTCTCGAACTTCATCGCGCTGACGGTGATGCCGGCGGCGATCCAGCCCACGCTTCCCATGAGCATCACCAGCGGGAACTCCTTCGCTGGGTTCTTCGAGTGCGTGAGCGTGAGCGCGTTCGTCAGCCCGTGTCCTGCCATGTAGCTGATGGTGTAGGCGATGAGCACCGGGTAAAACTGTCCGAAGGTGGTCAGTGTCGAGACATAGTAGAGCAGCGCCGCGCCTATGAGGTGCAACGTCCCGAGCAGCCGCTGCGTGGCGAAGAATCGGTCCGCCACGATGCCCGCGAAGAACGGCGAGACCATCGCGCCGATGGCGGTGCTGCCGTAGGCCAGGCCGATTTGCCCGCCCTCGAACTTGAGCGTCGAGTGCAGGTAGGTGCCCATCGTGACATACCAGGTGCCCCACACGAAGTAGTGGAGGAACACCATGAGCCAGAGGCGGGCGAAGAGCGTGATTGACATAGAGCTTAGCTTTCGGAGTCCACTAACCGACTTCGCACGGCGCGCAGCCATTCACAGTGCCGGCGAGTTGCTCTCGCCGGCTGTCGTTCAACACGACAACGAGCAGGCGGTTGCAAACCGCCTGCACGGCCGCTACGCCGCCTTGAAATTCACCTGCTCCGCAGCCGGCGCAGCGAGCCGGGCCTTCGCCTGCGCGACGGTGTTCGCGACTGTCAGACCGTATTTGTTGCGCAGGTAGTCCACGCTGCTCGCGTGCTCGATGAAGGCGTCCGGCCAGCCGATGCGCGCGACGGGCGTGGTGATGTGTGAGTCCGCGAAATGCTCCAGCACGCTGCTGCCGTAGCCGCCCATCAGGACGTGGTCTTCGAGCGTGATGACGAGGTCGGCGGCGCGGCCAAAGAACTCGTGCGTGCCGGCGTCAATCGGCTTGGTCCAGCGGGGATTGATGACCGCGACATCGAAGCCCTCGGCGGCGAGCTGGTCAGCGGCTTTCTTCGCGATGCCGTGCATCTGGCCGAGACCGAACAGGGCAACCTTCTTCGCACCAGTGTTCGCGAACTGCCGCGTGATTTCCGCCTTGCCGACTTCCAGCAACGCGGGTGTTTCCTTGATGGGCACGCCTTCGCCGTTGCCGCGCGGGTAGCGGATGAAGGTGGGGTGCTTCTGGAGGCTCGCGGTGAACATCATGTCCGCGAGCTCATCCTCGTCCTTCGGCGCCATCGCGATGACGTTGGGCAGGCAGCGCAGGTAGGAGATGTCGAACAGGCCGTGGTGCGTGGGGCCGTCGTTGGCGCTCAGGCCGGCGCGGTCCATGCAGAAGATGACTGGCAAATCCTGCAAGCACACGTCGTGGTGAATGCAGTCGTAGGCGCGCTGGAGGAAGGTGGAGTAAATCGCCACGACCGGGTGGAAGCCCATCGTCGCCATGCCGGCCGCGAAGATGACGGCGTGTTCCTCTGCGATGCCCACGTCGTAGTAGCGGCTGGGCATGGCCTTCTCCAAGTGCTTCAGGCCCGTGCCCGTGGGCATGGCGGCGGTGATGCCGACCAGCGTGGCGTCTTTCTGGCAGAGCCGCACGAGCGTCTGGCCGAACACGTCCTGGTAGGCGGGCGGCGTGCCGGGCTTGGCGGCGGGCGTCTCGCCGGTCTCGGCGCAGTAAGGTCCGAGGCCGTGAAATTTCTCCGGGTGCTTGAGCGCGGCGTCGAAGCCCTTGCCCTTCTTGGTGAGCAGGTGAAGCACGATGGGGTAGTCGCAGTTCTTGGCGAACTCCAGCGCCTCGACGAGCAGCGGCAAGTTGTGCCCGTCAATCGGCCCGAGGTAGCGCACGCCCAGTTCCTCGAAGATGAGGCTGCTGCCGAAGCCGCCGCGGCCTTCGTCCTCGCTGCTGGTCGGGTTGTGTCGGAGCGTGAGTTCCTTCACCACGCCCTTCACGGCTTCCTCGACCTTTTGGCCGAGCTTGTAGGTGATTTCGCCGCGCGGCGTCCGGCGCATGAAGGCTTCAAAGTCCTTTTGCAGCGCGTTGTAGGTCGGGTTGGTGATGAGCTTGTTGAGGTAGCCGGAAATCGCGCCGACGTTCTTGGCGATGGACCACTCGTTGTCGTTGAGGATGCCGATGAACTTCTTTGTCGTGTGCGCAATGTTGTTCAGTGCCTCGAAGGACACGCCGTTGGTCAGCGCCGCGTCGCCGAAGACGCAGACGACGTGTTCGTCGCTCTTGCGCTGGTCGCGCGCGGCGCACATGCCCAGCGCGGCGGAAAGCGCCGTGCCCGCGTGGCCCGCGCCGAAGCTGTCGTGCTCGGACTCCGTGCGCAGCGCGAAGCCGTTGAGGCCGTCCGTCTGGCGGATGGTATGAAAGCGGTCCTTGCGACCGGTGAGCAGCTTGTGGACATACACCTGATGGCTCACGTCCCAAACGAACTTGTCCTTAGGCGTGCTGAAAACGCGGTGCAACGCGATGGTCAGCTCCACCACGCCGAGGTTCGGGCCGAGGTGGCCGCCGGCCTTGGCGAGTTTGGTGATAAGCTCGCCGCGGATGTCCTCCGCGAGCGAAGTCAGTTGCTCCGGCGTGAGTTTCTTCACGTGCTCCGGGCTGTCCACCATGTCGAGGTATCGGTTCATTGTGTTTGTCAGATTCTCTGCCAGAGCAGGATTAGGACTAAGATTACGAGCAGGAGAGGCGCTTCAACCTCTTGCTCCTAATCTTAATCCTCCGCCCCCACCGCCACCGGCTTGAGTTCAAACTCACCGCCGGGCTTCTGCTCAAGCTGCCTCACCTTCAGCTCCGCCTCGGCGAGCTTGGCCTGGCAGACCGCCGCGAGCCGCGTGCCCTCCTCGTAACGGGCGAGCAGCGTCTCCAACGGCAGCTCCTGCGACTCCATCGCTTCCACGATGGCTTCGAGCTTCTGGAGCGCCTCCTCGAAGGGCTGGTCCGCCGCCGGGGGAGTCGCCGCACTGGCTTTGGCAGCTTTCGACATTGGGCGGACGGTAGGAGAAACGCGGAAACACGTCTAGCTCATATCCAAGCCGCCGGAGGGTCTGCTGCTTCAACTCCACGGGTTCAAAACCTTACACCCCGCCCGTTCAAACGGCCCAACATCGCGCGTGACAACCGTGAAACCCCGCGACCGGGCGATGGCGGCGATGAACGAATCGCGCAGGGGCAACGGT
>JBEBFV010000268.1:0-8596 GCA_040081795.1 Limisphaerales bacterium
AGCATAGGCTCAGGGGCGTCAATCATGGGTTTCGGTTGGCTAAATTTGTCTGGCACTGGGGCACCCTTTCCGTTCATGGCCGCACCATACAGCCGGACCGAATCAGACGCCAAGGCTCCCGTCGCTACTGGGGATTCCCGCTTGTGGCTTTCTCGCGGGAGACCCCATCGGTTGGGGAGCGGCGGTGAGGCTAGCACTAGGTATTGTGGTGACAAGCAATTTTTGGAAAAAAGTTATCAGCGGGTTATTCGCGTAGAAAACCCGCGGAAATACGGGGGTTCGCGTAGGTCTGTGGACAACTGGCGGAGGGGATTGTGAACAACCGGTGACGCCCAAGTCACGACTTCGCGAGGCGACCGTCGGAACTAGTTTTCCAGCGCCTTCGGCGGGGCGAGCACAAAGGAGGCGAGCAGGGCTTGGCGGGCGGTGCTGGGACGGCGGAGCAGAGCCACCACGGCGCGCGCATCGGCGGAACCGGCGTCCCGGCGAATCATGCGGGGCGCAGCGAGCGGCTTGCCGTGCTTCTCGGTCTGCTCGCTCACATGGTGCATCCTGGCGGCGACGCTCTCGTGAAGCTGCGTGGCGCGTTGATACGCCTGCGTATGGTGTTCGAGGTTCGCGAGCGGCTTGGTCGGCTCGGGCAGGCTGTCGTAGGACGTGTCCTTCCAGGGCGAGGAGCTTTCGCGGGAGGCGATGCTCTCCTCGTCAACGCCCTGCGACTCGCGGGAAACCCTCTGCGGCACGGGCGGAGGAGGCGGCACGCGGCGGACGATGGGCGGTGGCATCGGCGGGGGCGCGCCCGCCGTGCTGTCGAGCGGCGGTTTGCCTTCGAGCAGCCGCTTGAGCTCCTCCTCCCAGTTCAAGGCCTGGTTGGGAGCTGGCGCGGGCGTGCTGCTGCCGCTGGAACGGTGCGGCTGGTAATTCTCGTCGTCCTCGCCACCCCATGGTTCGGCCTGATCTTTCTTCTTGTTGCGGCTCTGGAACCAGCTTGAGAGCGCCGAGATGATCACAATCGCGAGCACCAAGTAGGGATTGTCCATGACGGCAAACAGGCCGGAGAAGGCCGGGCTGTCACCGATGTGGAACAAGTCACTCACGGGCGTCGCGATCAGAACTCAGCTCTTCACCTGCGGCGTGGCTCCCGCCGTGGCGATGCTCTCCCTCATGCCGGTGTCGGCCTGCATGTTCTTCATCTTGTAGTAGTCCATCACGCCCAGGTTGCCGTTGCGGAATGCCTCGGCCATCGCCAGAGGCACCTGCGCCTCGGCCTCGACCACACGCGCGCGCATCTCGGACACGCGGGCGACCATTTCCTGCTCGGTGGCCACGGCGGCGGCACGACGGACTTCGGCCTGCGCCTGCGCGATGAGCTTGTTCGCCTCGGCCTGCTCGGCCTGCAACTTCGCGCCGACGTTCTCGCCCACGTCCACGTCCGCGATGTCAATCGAGAGAATCTCGAACGCGGTGCCGGAATCGAGGCCCTTCTCGAGCACGGTCTTGGAAATGCGGTCGGGATTTTCCAGCACGGCCTTATAGCTCACGGAGGAGCCGATGGTGGTGACGATGCCCTCACCGACGCGCGCGATGATGGTCTCCTCCGTCGCACCGCCGACGAAGCGGTCGAGATTCGTGCGCACGGTCACGCGGGCCTTCACCTTCACCGCGATGCCGTCCTTGGCCACGGCGTCAATCGTCACCTTGCCGGATGCGGCGGCCGGGCAGTCAATGACCTTCGGATTCACCGAGGTCCGCACGGCTTCGAGGACGGTCTTGCCCGTGCCCTTCGTCGCGAGGTCAATGGCGCACGCGCGGTCGAAGTCGAGGTGGATGCCGGCCTTCTTCGCGGCGATGAGCGCCTGCACGACGGCCTCGACATTTCCTGCCGCCAGGAAGTGCGCGTTAAGCTGATCAATGGAGATGGCGAGACCTGACTTAACGGCCGTGATTCGGTAATCAACGATCATGCCGATGGGCACTCGCCGAAGCCACAACCCGATCAATTCACCAAAAGTCACGCTGGCATCGGAAGCGTATGCTCGCACCCAAACCGAGCCAAAGTTGAGCAGGAGGATGGCAGCGATTAAGCCGGCGACGCCCAGCACGCCCCAGAGCAGCAGCATGCCTTTGCCTTCGAGTTGGGCGAGTAGCGGGATGAGTTCCATAGTTCGTGTGTGTTGTTTGCTGTTTGACCGGGAAAAAATTCAAGTCTTGCGGACGACCACGCGCAACCCCTCGACGGCGATGACCTGCACGGCGTCGCCGCGCTCAATCATCGCGCCCTCCGTCACCACGTCCACCCGGTGGCCGCCGATGATTGCGACACCCGCCGGACGCAACGCCGTGTGTGCCATGCCCGACTGCCCGACAAGGTCTGGGCGCTCCGTGCCAATTTCACCCACCACGCCGGTGGAGGTGTAAAGCCGGCCGAACCGGCTGGTTGGAAAATACTTCACCCACAGCATGAAGCCGACGAGCAGGCCCGCGAGCGTGCCGAGGAGAATCCAGTTGCCCGTCACCACGCCGAACTCCTCATAGCCCGCAGCGACGCCGCCGATGAGGCACAGCACGCCGAGCACGCCGGCGACCAGGCCCGGCAGCACCGTCTCCGCGAGCAGCAGCACCGCGCCCGCAAGCAGCAGTGTGACGACAAGAACCATGGCGCGGAGAGTAGGCGGGCGATTTGCGCGGGCCAAGTGGAATTCCCGTCTCGGAATTGTAGCCAATGTGGTGAACAGGCCGAAGTGGGTGGCATCATCAGCGTCGCCCGATGGCACTCACTGCCGCGCCGGCGCATTGCAAGAGAACGAGGCGTCAACCTTCCCCGAACAAGTTTCTTTGCGCTTGCCTCGATATTCCTTCGACGCATAATAAATCTCGTTGAGCGCATGGCGATGCAAGAACTGAACAATTGCGGCCTGTCTGTTGAGTTGGCGTTCGGAGAAATCGTCGTGGGCTCAGTTGGGTGAAGTGGTTGGGGTCGTAGCTCAGTTGGTAGAGCGTCTCGTTCGCAAAGACTTTTGGGCATTTTTTCCCCTTTTTCCCTCATGTGCCCACATCAGGACCCACCCACGGAAACCCTGTAAAACCAGCCATTTTGTCGCACATAGCTGGGGTCGCACGGGGACCCAAGTTCCCCGATTTTTTCGTGCCGGGGGTGACAAACGGGGGTGACAAATTTCCTGTTCGAAGTCGCAAACTCCTGCAAGCGAGCAGAGCTATTCATGGCGAGAAACACGGCATTGGAGGCCAGATTCCCTCCAGTTTTGGCCCAGACTATTTTGGCTCCACAACCGTCAGGCCCGGGACGAGGTCGAAGTGGCGACGATTGAAGGTGGCCACCTCACTTCCGCGTTCCAACGCTGTGGCGGCGACCACGATGTCGTAGTAGCCAATCATCTTCCCCTTGGCCTCCAGCTCGGCCCAGATACGTGCGTGATGGTAGGCGGTCTGCTCCGTGTAGGTGATGATGGGCAGGGAGGCCAGCACGGACTGCAAGTATCCCTCGCGTTTGGCCCGTTGCGCTCCCTTGGCCCGCTCCACGCCATGCCAGAGTTCAGCGATTGTGATGGCTGCAACTTCAAACTCCTCGTCGGGCCGCGCGGCAACCCAGCCGTGAAGGTCGAAGCTGCCCTTCTCGCCCCGGATGATCACATCGGCGTCGAGGATTATTGCCATTTGTCCACCGGGGGCTTGAGGGCCTTGCGCGCCGATTTGAGATCCTCGTTCCACCGGCGGGCATCTTCATCGCTCAGTTTGCTCGCGGTGAGCGTTGCGGCCAGGTCTCGCCCGGTGCAGCGCTTCTCACCGTCGGGAACCAGCCGGGCAAAGCGGACGCCGTTCTTGAGGAGAACGAAGGTGGTGTTCTGGTAGTGGGCGCGGTTGACGCAGTCGGCGAAGGTCCGTGCCGCCTCGGTTACGCTGATGGTTTTCTCAATCACAGAATCAGATTATCAGAGTTTGAGGGGTTGTCAATTGAGCCGGCCATGCGAGCGATGCGTCGTGATGGTGAACCACCGCAGCATCTCAGATAATGAAAAGGGTGCCAGGCTTGCGCCTGACACCCCGCCGCTTTTCAGCGGAGAACAAGCAGGCCGTCGAAACAACCTGCCGCTACCATGGGACCATTCTGGTTCGCTGTGGATCATCCATCGCTCAGCCGTTGTTCACAGTTTTCGCGACGAACTCATCCACCGAGGCGCGCAAAATCATCTTGTGCCTTACGGCGTTCGACGACTTCAGCAGCCCACGATCCAGCAACCGATATACGGTCTTCTTGCTGAGCCCAAAGAGCTGGGCGACCTCCTCCACGGACAAGAATATCCGCTTTGAAGGATCGATGGTGTCGAGAGGCATTTTATTGTCTCCGGCCCGGGTGCCCGAAGTTGAGCAAAGCCCTTCTCCGTTACCCCAGGCCCATCCCGGCAACTTGCGCTGCCAGAAACGAACCATTCACTGTCACAGCCAACTGAGGCTGTGAAGAAAAGGCCCTGCACCAGGCAGAGCCGCCCCGGTGTTCAAAGCCGGTGGTCGGAGGCACGATGCTGAGGTTTGGCAGGACTGACAAGCGATTCTGTGTGGCGAATGGACATCGGAGCAAGGCGAAGAGCTGAAGGAACCAGTCCGCGCAAATCGCGTCGGAGGGAGTCGAATTCATAGTCGCCAACAGCCGCATTTCGTGATGAATTTTCGGTCGTGCCAAAGTCCAGACGCTCAGCACATGCAGGTTTGCGGATGCGGGTTAGACTCCAAGGCGAAGCAAACCATGTGGAACTCATCCAGCATGCCGTTGATCGGATGTGGTTTTCTTTCGGAAGGCACCAGTTCTCTGAGGGCCTGGAGAAAGCGTTTGTTCGCATCGTGGATGAAAACGAGAATCTCCTCGGGCATGCGGCGCTCACGAAGGTAGGGGCGAAGAGGAAAGGCCGGCTGATTGTCACCACCTTTTTGAAGGCTCCGATGCAGCCCAAAGGCGAGGATTTGAGCGCTTTCATCAACTTGCGACTGCCGGAGGCCAAGGTTTCAGCAGGTCGAATCCCCAAACGACTCCCGAAAGGAGCAAAGGCGGTTTTGGTCAAAGAGACGGCCGAGGTGCAAACCTGTGAGCCCAAGGTGGAATTGCTTGTGGACGGCGACCTGAAAGCTGCCGCCTCCGAGCTGCTGACGCGTTGGGATGAACTCTACGTTGAGGGCGAGCACTGCGGAGGGGTGGTAGGCCTGAGAATCTCCTACCCCGAGCCCACCACCGCCACTGCCTGCGCGAAGATGCTTTGGGCAGTTCAGGCGCGCGAGTTTGGCTATCCGGAGACGGACGACACCGACCCTACATTTGAGAACTTGGTGGCGGAAGGAGGTTGGGAAGTGGCGTGCAGCATCGAGCGGTTTATCGGCAACTGGCGTGAGCTCAAACGGGTTGTTGTTGAAGTCAAGGACACGAAGTTGACCACCCTACCTGTCCCCGCATCCTTCAGGCGTGATGCAGAGGAGTTTGTGGAGTGCCTGGACTCAGCGCGCATCAAGAGCATCGTCGCGGATTCCCCGGATCAGAGCGTGCATGAGGAGGAAGTGGCTAGGTTGTTGGGCATGGCAGTAAAAGCCCATCACTCAGCGATTGAGTATTGTCGCCTCGTGAGCGCGCGCTGTAAAGAGGTCCGCCAGCACATCCATTCCAACCCTTGAAAGTGAAAGGGGTGCCAGGTTTGCACCCAGCACCCCCAAACGTCGGCAACGCGGCCGACATTTCGATTGCGGAAGGCTCGGAACTATTCTCCTGACCAGAGCTTGCTCTGGGCCAGGATCAGCAGATCGAGTCGCTCTAGTTTGCCCGAGGGCAAACGCAAGGAGCGGCGTTCCCTTCCGCTGCTTTCAGTGGTTGCGTGTCTGTTTGAACTCGTTCGGCCCGAAGTCGCCCCCCTCACCGTCGCCGGTGAATTGAGCGACCTGCGGAGGCGTGAGGTTCTTCGCCGCCTTTCGGCAGTTTGGGACCTCAGCCAGCCTCGGCGGACCGCACGCTTCACAGAGTCCGCGCTCACCTGGAGCAGCAGACTTACGTCTCTTGTAGGAACGAATTCCTGCGGAGACCCGTCTTTGATAGGCACGCATTGCGTGACCATGTTTTTGCCTTTGTTACCTGAGGCAGATTGAGAAGGACGCAATCATCCTCTCACCTCAGGTCGCCCAGCCAACATTCCCTGACCGCCACTGAAACGGGATGCTGCTGGGCAATTAGACTGCATTGACTGCCTTGGCAAATTGCCCACGAGCCGACTTACGCCGACTGGCGCGCCACAGCAAAGCTGCGGCTGCAAGGAGAAGCGCACCGGGTATTCGGTTCACCCTGCCGGAAAACCCGGCGAGGCGTCTTGTTTTTCAAAGAACCCAAACGACCAACCACGGAGTCCACCCGTGATCATCGGAACCAAACCTCAACGCCAGCGCGCGGGCAAGCACGATTGGTGGTGTTCATGGGGCCGGATGACGCACTCGGTCGAGCAGAGGAGAATTCTCTCACTTGGCTTGAAATTCCTGCTCGTTCAAACAAGATGGCGGCGTGCCCAACGATCAACCAGCGGACGCGTCTGAAAGCAGAAAAGAATTGATGGGGGTCGAGGCCAGCGTGAACTGTCGCTCGCAGTTGAAGAACACGCTTTGGCATCACGAGCTCTTCCACCCACACGCCACACGTCCTGAACCTGGAGCGTTCCACATCAGCCCCTGATCTATCAACATGAGCTCACCCCAAACGCAGCCTGGCACTCCAATGCCTCCCGCAGCACCACGACAGAACTCGGCTGCTCCGATGCCAGCACAGGAGGAGGACGGCCGCCTGAGTGTTCAGAGCGCCCGGGAATTCCTGCTTCGGCCGCGTGATCCGATTGAGATCGAGCGGACTCTTGTTACCCTGCCGGGGAGGTCCATGACGATCACGGCTTCCGCAGAGATGTTGTTCCAGGCCATCGCACCCACCAACACTCTCTTCTATCGTGGCGGGACCGTCATGGAGTTGATTCACGGCGAGACGGGGCCCGAGTTCAGCGTTCTGGATGCCGTGGGCGCGCAGTCCCGATTCGAGAAATACGCCATGTTCCACAAACCGCCCCGTGTAATCGGTCAGGGACAGGGAGAACCAGCCGTCCTAACCGAGGCGCAGGCGAAACAGTATCTCAAGAGCGAGGCTTGCCGAACTCTGCTACCAAAGCTCAAAGGCTTGGTGCATTGCCCGTTCCTAACCGAGCGTGACGGACAGGTTCGCCAGGTGAACTCCGGCTACGACCCAACCACCGGCATCTATGTCATCGCTGGCAACACTCCACCCCAATCCGTCTCGCTTGAAGAGGCGGTTGATATGCTGCAAGGGTTACTTGCAGAGTTCGACTTTCTGACCCCCAGCGACCAGTCCCGTGCGTTGGCCTCACTGATTACTCCCGCGCTGAAAATGGGTGGCTTTGTCCGTGGCCAGTTGCCGATTGACGTGGCGGAAGCAAACACGAGCCAGTCAGGCAAAGGCTACCGCCAGAGGCTGATCGGGGCCGTCTACAACTCCAAGCTCGCCGTGGTAGCTGAAAGGAATGGCGGGGTCGGCTCGATGGACGAAGCCTTCTGCGACCACCTGATCAAGGGCAGGATGTTCATCCAGCTGGACAACCTGCGTGGCAAGCTCGACAGCACGTATCTCGAGTCGTTCATGACCGGGGACGGGTCGCACTTCAACGCACGCAGCGCCTATCATAAGAACGCCAACGTCGATCCGTCCGAGTATTTCATCTACATCACGTCCAACGGGTTTGAGGCCACCAAGGATCTGACCAACCGGGCATCGATCATCCGCATTCGGAAGCGCGAGAACTACGCCTACAGGCTCTTGAATGGCCGCGGCCTGCTGGAGCTGGCGTCCACAGACTTTCAGCCATTCCTGCTCGGGGCGGTGTTCGCGGTGGTGGAGGAGTGGGTGCGGCGAGGCAAGCCCAGGACCGACGACACGCGCCACGATTTCCGGGAATGGTGCCAGACCTTGGACTGGATTGTGCAGAACATCTTCCACAGCGCACCGTTGATGGACGGACACGAAAACGCGAAAGCCCGAGCGGCGAATCCTCACCTCACTTTCCTTCGGGCATTGGCGATCAATCTGAACACGCACCATCAGTATGGCCGATGGTTGAAGGCGAGCAACCTGGCTGACCGTTGCATTCAGGATGATGTTGAGGTTCCCGGTATCTCAGCCGCGGGGCAAACTTCGGAAGCAGCGGCCCGGCGCATCGGCAAAATCATGGGTGGCCTATTTGAGAACGCGCAGCAGGTGGACCAACACACCAGCCAGATTGACATGGATGGGCTTATCGTCAGGCGGCGGATTCGATCCGGCACATCGGATACTGGGAATCGGATGCCAATCAAAGAATACCAGTTTTCCGACGCAACACAGGTCGGAGACGTCGCGGGCACAGAAGCTCAGCCGGCTCTGGATGATGATACGGACGACACTGCCCCCTTGGCTTGCGACACGGTTGAGGATGATGACCCGCTACCCCCCGTCCCCCGCTTGACGATGTCCCCCAGTCCGAACCAAGAAAAGCAATGAAAGCAAGGGGTGCATAAT
>JBEBFV010000269.1:0-8538 GCA_040081795.1 Limisphaerales bacterium
GGACCTACAACGAGCGGGAGAACCTCCCCCCGCTCGCCGCGCGCATTCTCAAGCTGCCCACGCCCGTGGACCTGCTCGTGGTGGATGACAATTCCCCCGACGGCACCGGCAAGCTCGCCGACGAACTCGCCGCGAAACACCCGTCCATCCACGTCCTGCACCGCGCGGAGAAGAACGGCCTAGGCCGCGCCTACATCGCCGGCTTCAAGTGGGCGCTGGAGCGCGACTACGAGTTCATCATGGAGATGGACGGCGACTTCTCCCACAACCCGGACGACATCCCGAAGTTCCTCGCCGCCGCGCAGTCCGCCGACCTCGTCATCGGCTCGCGCTACTGCAACGGCATCCGCGTCATCAACTGGCCGCTCAACCGCCTCGTGCTCTCGCTCGGCGCGGCGAAGTATGTGCGCGTCATCACCGGCCTGCCCTTGAGCGACCCGACCGGCGGCTTCAAATGCTTCCGCCGCGCGACGCTCCAGGCGCTCGGCCTCGATACCGTGCAGTCCAACGGCTACAGCTTTCAGATCGAGATGTCGCACCGCGTCTGGCGGCAGGGCATGACCATCGCCGAGGTGCCCATCATCTTCACCGACCGCTTCCAGGGGAACTCGAAGATGTCCAAGGGCATCGTGAAGGAAGCGCTCTTCATGGTGTGGCGGCTGTGGTTTCAGAATGGGCTGAGAAGGTCGCCGAGGAATTCAGGCCCCACCCTCAAGTCCGAACAGAAGTAGAAGTCCGCAAGCAAGCACCAGCGTTCACTTCCCCCCGATTCTTCCCAGCCGCTCTTTCAGCGTCGGGTCGAAGTCCTGATACTCCCGCTCCGCGCGCAGCAAGGCCGGCCGGATAATGGCGGCGCGCACGTCAATGCTCTTGCCCCACAACTCCTGCCAGAGGATGCGCGTGTTGAGCAGCATGTCCCCGCGCGCGGTCTCCTCGTCGAACTTGGGTCGGTAGAGGTCCACCGCCTTCTGTAGGTGGCGGATGAATTCCTCCTCCGTCGGATGCCCCGTCTTGCCAAGGACGAGCTTGAAGGCCGCCATGTCCTTTTCCTCCAGCCGCTGGAGCTTGCTCACCAGCACGTCCCACGGATGCACAATGCGGAAGAGGTGCCCGTGACGTTCTACCTCGATGGCGCGGGCGCGCCAGTCCACGGTGCTCTTGAACGCGAGCGGGTCGCAGATTTGGATGTAAAACCGGCTGTGCTGCTGAGTCCAGCCATTGGCTTCGACGAACTGAAGGAGAAAGTCGTAAACATCCTCGCTGCCGAACAGGTCAATGTCCGCGCTCGTGAAGCTCGGCTCGATGAAAAGCTGCAACGGGGCGGAGCCGAAGACATTCACCTCCAAGCGCGGCTGCGGTGGCAGCGCGCGGGCGAACTCGTCAAGCCGCCGCCCGGCGGGGGTTTGCCACGCGATATGGTCGGCCTGAAAAAGCATAGAGAGCCTGGTCAATGAGCCGCGAAGTCACGCCCTTGTCCGCCGCCAGCAACGGGGCCAGTCTCAGGTCGCGCGCCGTGAGCCGGCCCGCCTGTTCGCGCAGCAAAATGCGCGCGGCGATGCGGGACTTGCGCCAAGAACGGTCGAGGCGATAGGGGCCGGTGGGCGGCATGGCGGAACCGTATCGGCTCCGGCGTCACCGGTCAAACCCGCAGCCACAGCCTGCTTCGCCTCCAGGGGGCGGTGGCCTCGCATAGCGAGAACCGGAGGGTAGCCGTGAACTTCAGTCCACGGCTACCATCGGGTGGCCGCTACGCGACCGCGCAAAAAACTGCCTTGCGTCCGGCAGCCGTCACCCTGGCATTGCAGACTTGCCGCAACGTCAAGACGCTGCGAAAACGGAACCGTGCAGTCCATCAAGGAAGAGAACTCAGCCTGTGTGTTGGTATGAAGACCGTCACGCTCGTCGTCTGGCTGACGGTTGTGGCGATTCCTCAAGTCGCGAGAGGAACAGCGAGGCCACTGCCCGTCTGCTTAAACAACCTCAGGGTGATTGATGGAGTAGCAATGCAATTCGCTTTGGAACACAGGCTCCAAGCAACGAACAGCTACGCGTTCGAGGACCAAAAACTCATCGCCGGGTTTTTCGATGCGAAGCTTCCGAGATGTCCAAGCGGTGGCCGCTACCTTCCCGCCACAAATTTTGCCGGTCGTCCTCGTTGTTCCTTCCACGGAGACCCGGAGCACCCGGTCAACGCCGAGCGGGAACTGGCAGATGATCTTGGCCGTGCAACGGCATGGCGTGCGGCCTCATTCGCACTACTTGCCCTTGGCGCTCTATGGTTTGGGAGGAAGTGGCCTGCAATAATTGGCTTTGGCGTGTCTGTCCTGTTTGCTTCGCTGCTTGCACTTGCGCGATCAGGCGTTGACCCGCCCGTCTATTCCGGTGGCCCGGTTCAAGCGGGGTTCGTTGCTGGCTTGGTGGAGGTCAGCGTTTACGCGGCCGCCGCCCTTTTGGTCTGCACCTCGAATGTGAAGGCAGTTCGTCTTCTGGGAGTCGCGCTCTCGGTCATATGCGTTGGGATCTGGCTCTTGTTCCTGACCCTCTACTTACAGAGTAGCTGACTACTCGGGACTTGCCGCACTGCCACACCGCTGCGACAACGAAGCTGCATGTTGTGCCGTATTCTCTTCGCCTTCGCTCTGCTGCTGTCCCTTCGCCCCGCCTTCGCCGCCGAGGTGCCGGCCAAGGACCGCATCGTCGTGCTGGTGACGATTGACGGCTTCCCGGCGTGGACTTGGGACGACCCGGCGCTGCCGATGCCTTTCCTGCAAAAGCTCGGGCGCGAGGGCGCGGTGGCCAAGGCGATGACCATTGTCAACCCGGCCATCACTTGGCCCAACCACACCACGCTCGTCACCGGCGTCAAGCCCGCGCGGCACGGTGTGCTCTTCAACGGCATGATGGTCCGCCAGGGGCCGACCGCGCCGCTCAAGCTCGAACCGTGGAAGAACAAGAACGACATGGTCCGCGTGCCGACGGTGTATGACCTCGCGTTCAAGGCCGGCCTCAAGACCGCGCAGGTGGACTGGGTGCCCACGACCAACGCAGGGACATTCCACTACGAGTTCGGCGAGCGGCCCAACGCGGCCAATCCCATCGAGCGCGAGATGCTCGCCGCCGGACTCATCAATGCGACCGAACTGAAAGAGTTCAACCAGCGCAACCCGCCGTGGCGCGACGTGTATTGGACCCGCGCGGGCGTCCACATCGTGAAGCAGCACAAGCCGAACTTCCTGCTTTTCCACCTGCTGAACACCGACGCCATCAACCACCGCTCCGGCCCCGGCACCTGGGCGAGCATGTCGGCCTTCGCCTTCGCGGACACCTGCCTGCGAGAGTTGTTCGACGCGGTGCAGGCGGCGGGCTTTGCGGACAAGGCCACGTTCGTCATCACCACGGACCACGGCTTCAAGACGGCCAAGCGCATCATCCGCCCGAACGTCGCGCTGCGGCAGGCCGGCCTCCTCCGTGTGCAAGGCCCGACCATCACGACGTGCGACGCCGTGGCCAACACGCTCGGCGGCTCTGCGATGATCTACGTGCCGGACAAGACCAAGCGCGCGACGCTCACGCCGAAGTTGAAGGACTTGCTCGGCAAGCTCGAAGGCGTCGAGCGCATCTACGAGCCGGGCGAATACGCGTCGCTCGGCCTGCCCACGCCCGCGCAGAACGACCAGATGGCCGACCTCTTCGTCGTGGCGAAGGACGGCTACGCCTTCACGCACTACCCGACCGGCGACGACGCCGTGACCGACCTGACACCGGAAGTTTACCCCGGCCATCACGGCTACCTCGCGAGCGACCCGAAGCTCAACGGCATGTTCATCGCATGGGGCCACGGCGTGAAGCGTGGCGCGCAGCTCGGCGAAATCCGCAACGTGGACGTGGCCCCGACCGTCGCAGTGCTGCTGGGATTGAAGATGGAGAACGTCGAAGGCCGCGTGCTGACTGAGGCCTTGGCAAAGTAGCGCCGCCCCTGTAGCGGCGGTCTGTGACCGCCGAGTGGCGCGTGGGTGCGCTCGCGCACTGCTCTCACCGAAGACGGCGCTCACAGAGCGCCGCTACAGTCACGGCGAACTTTCCGCCTGCGTCGGTGTTTGCTACGGTCGCACCGTGCCCGTTGCCACCGACCCTGATGCCGCGCTCATGCTCCGCGTGAAGCGCGGGGATCGCGCGGCGTTCGAGGAGCTGGTCGCGCGCTATCAGCAGCCGGTGCTGAACTTCATCTACCGCACGCTGCCGGACGCGACGGAGGCGGAAGACCTCGCACAAGGCACGTTCGTCCAGGTCTGGAAGTCCGCCGCCCGCTATGAACCCTCGGCGAAGTTCACCACCTGGCTTTTCACCATCGCGCGCAATCTCTGCCTGAATGAATTCCGCCGCCGCTCGCGCCACCCCGCCGACTCGCTCGACGCCCCGGCGCACGCGGGCACCGACGAGCCGCGCGGCCACAGCGTCGAGGACAAGCGCCAGTTCGCCGCGCCGGACACGCTGTTGCGGAGCGAGTTGGAGGCCAAGGTCGCCGAGGCTGTCGGCGCCTTGCCGGAGAACCAGCGCACTGCGCTCCTGCTCTGGCAGCGGGATGAGATGGGTTACGAGGACATCGCCGGGGTGCTGGGCTGCTCGCTCTCGGCGGTGAAGTCGCTCATCCACCGCGCCCGCGAGACGCTCAAGGCGCGGCTCAAACCCTATCTCCGCACGGGCGAGTGGGACCAAACTTCGGCCACAGATGAACACAGATGAACACAGATGTAGCGGCGGTCTGCGACCGCCGTGCTTTGCAATGCCAAGAGCGTCCGTCGGAGGTCACAAACCGCCGCTACAGGCGGACGAAAGGCTTCGTCGGCAAGCACCCGTCGGTGAGAACGAAACTTTGCCCGCGACGCGGGTATGAACTGAAAGGCAAACATGAACAACGCGATGTTTGAAGAACTCCTCGCTCTCCGGCACAAGCGCCCGCTGACGCCGGACGAACAAGCGCGCCTCAATGGCTGGCTCGCCGCGCACCCGTCCGACCGCGCGCGGTGGACGGAGGAAACCGCCCTTGCCGACGCGCTCCAACGCCTGCCCGCGCCGCCCGTGTGCTCGAACTTCATGGCCCGCGTCTGGCAGGACATTGAGGCGGCGGAGCAAAAGGAGCTGGCGGGAGAAACCGGCTGGCGCACGTGGTTCCGCTGGCCGTCGCTGGCGCAGCAGTTCGCGCTCGCGGTGGTGTTGCTCGCGGCTGTGACGATTGTCCAAGGGCGGCGTGCGCGGTCGCCAGTGCAGGTGGCCCGGAGCATCGAGCAGGTCACCACTTTCGCGCAGTTGCCGAACGTCGCGCTGCTCAGAGACTTCGAGGCGATCAGCCGCTTGAACCAGTCCGGCGCAGATCTGGAACTGCTGGCGGCATTTGAACGGGAGCGTTGAACCATGCGACTCGGCTTCCAACTCGTCGTCCTGCTGCTGGCTGTGGCCTTCGCCCACGCGGCGGAATCCGCTGGCCCCGGCGAGCGGAATCCCGTCGCTGTCTTCCGCACGTTGCTGGCGATGCGCACGGACGCGCGGAGCACGGAGCTGGCCGCCAAGCCCGCGCGCCTGCGTGAGGTGCTCACCACCCGGCTCCGCGAATACGACACGCTCACGCCCGCCGAACGCGAGGCGCGGCTGCGCGCGACCGAGCTGCGCTATTTCCTGAACCCGCTGCTCACAACGATTCCCGCGACGCGGGCAACACAGCTCGCTGCGGTGCCGGAGGGCTTGCGTCCGCTCGTCACGGAGCGGCTCGCAGCGTGGGACAAGCTGCCTGCTGAGATTCAGCGCGAGGTTCTCACGAACGAAAAGTTGCTCCAGGCCATGACCCGGCCAGCGGCTGTCGGCGCGTTTCCACCATTGCCGCCGGGCTTGGTGCCAGCAGTGCCGGACAACGTCACGCAGTGGCAGAACCTCGACGCCCGGCAGCGCGAGCAGTTGCTCGACAACTTTACGCACTACTTCCGCCTCGATGACCGTGCGAAGACCAAGGTCGTGGCCGCGCTGCCCGTGCCGGGGCGCGCGGAGGCCACGCGCACGTTGGACCAGTTCGAGCAGCTTCCTGCCGGAGAACGTGCCGCCTGCCTCACAGCGCTCAAGAAGCTCGGCCAGATGACTCAGGCGCAGCAGACGCAGTTCTACGCGAACGCGGAGCAGTGGCAGAAGATGCCCGAGTCGGAGCGCGTCGCATGGCGCAAGGTCGTCATTGAGTTTCCCCCGCTGCCGCCCGGAGCAGGCCTGCCACCGCTGCCACCGGGCTTCCCCGAAGCCAAGCGCTGAATGTGAGGCATGCCGCCGCCGGCAGGAGCCTCGCCCCGCCGGTCATTTTTTCGCCGTCTCTGGTGGGCGCAGCGTGCCGATGAAGGTGGCGAGTTCCCACCGTTGTTCCTCCGCCAGCGCCTCGGCAAACGAAGCCATCGGTGTGCCGTGAATGCCCAGCGTCAGCACGCGGAAGATGTCTGCAGGCGTGCGGCCGTTGCGAAACGCAGGCGCGCGCAGGTCGGCGGGTTGCGCGGGGTCGCCCCAAGCGTCTCTCAACCCGGCGATGGCGGGGCCTTTGCCATCCGCCTGCTCGCCGTGGCATGGCACGCACGCGAGCGCAAATGTGGACCGGCCCTTCGCCACGCGCGTGGCTGAGTCGGATTCCTTCGCCAGCCACACGGGCGCCTCCGGCAGCTTCACCGGTGCTGCGTGGTTCTGCGGCCTGCGCCACTTGGGCGAGAAGAACTTGATGAACTCCACCACGCTGCGGACTTCGCGGTCCGAGAGCTGGGTGAAGTAGGGCATCGAGGTGTTCGCGCGGCCGCCGCGGATGGTGCGCGTGAGGTCGTCGTCGGTTGGGAGGAAGCCAGCGGGCGTGGAGCGATACTTGAAGATGCCGGAGGAAAACTTGCGCGGCTTGGGGATCATCCCCTTGGACATCTCGCCGTCGCCGTCCCCCCAGCGCCCGTGGCACACGAGGCAGTTGCGTTCATAGACATGGCGGCCCATCGCGTAGAGCGACTCGTCGGGCGGGGAAAAGCCCTCCGCCGCCACGCCGCGCGCGAGCGCGACGCCGCCCACCAGCGCGACCAGCGCGCGCCCGATGCCAGACCGTTTCACCCCGCCAGCAAATCAGCGAAGGCGGCCGTGCGGGAGCGGGAAATTGGCGGAGACGCGTCAAGAATTGGCCGAGCGTTTGGCTTGTGCAGGTCTGCACTGCCCGCCAAGCTGCGGTTCGTTTGCGTTTCGGCGCAAACAAGCAATGAAGTGTTTTGTCACCGGCGGCTCCGGCTTCATCGGGGCTAACCTTGTCCACGAGCTGGGCCGGCGCGGCCATTCGGTCCGCGTGCTGGCGCGGCCCGGCGCGGACTTGCGCGGGCTGGAGGGCGCGGACTATGAGCTGCTCGAAGGGGATGTGAGCGATCGCAAACTCCTTCGGGCCGGGATGCGGGGCTTCGAATGGTGCTTCCATGTTGCCGCGAGCTACCACCTCTGGCTGCCGGACTACGCGCCGATGTATGCCGCGAACGTGGAAGGCACGCGCAACGTGCTGGAGGCTGCATTCCTCGCCGACTGCCCGAGGATCGTTTACACCAGCACGGTTGGCTGCATCGGCTTGCCCAGGGAATTGGACGGAAAGCTCACGCCCACCGACGAGGACACGCCCGTCTCCGAGGCGCAGATGAGCAACCATTACAAGCTCTCGAAGTGGCGCGCGGAAGTCGTCGCGCGCGAGCTGGCCCGCAAAGGCGCGCCCATCGTCATCGTGAATCCCAGCGCGCCCGTCGGCCCGCGCGACGTGAAGCCCACGCCCACCGGCAAGGTCATCGTGGACTTCCTCAAGCGCGCAATGCCCGCCTACCTCGACACCGGCTTGAACTGGGTCCACGTCCGCGACGTGGCCATCGGCCACATCCTCGCCGCCGAGAAGGGCCGCGTCGGCGAGCGCTACATCCTCGGCCACGCCGAGGGCAACTGGACGATGCGCGAGGCGTTCGCCGAGTTGCAGGACATCACCGGCGTGCCTGCGCCGAAAGTTGCGCTGCCCTACTTCATCCCTTTGCTGGCCGCCTACGTGGACGAGGGCATTTCCAAAATCACGGGCAAGCCGCCCAAGGCCCCGCTGGCCGGCGTGCGCATGGCGCGCTACAAGATGTTCTTCAACCCCGCCAAGGCCGTCCGCGAACTCGGCCTGCCGCAGACGCCGCCCCGCAAGGCGCTGGAGGATGCCGCCGAGTGGTTCCGGCAACATGACTACTTGAAGCGTTAGGCAAGCGGCGCCTGCTCGGAAGCAAACGGAGCCACGCCTTTCCAGTCGCCCTGCGGCGCGAATTCCGCAACCATCCCGGCATGAACTCCGCCTCTTCGCCAGCCGCACCGTCGGCGGCGCGCACCGCGTGGCTCGTCGTCGCGCTGCTCTTCCCCGTCGCGCTGCTGAACTACCTCGACCGGCAGATGATGGCGGCGATGAAGTATTCGGTGATGGGCGACATCCCGAGCATCGGCACCGAGGCGAACTGGGGGATGATGCTCGGGCAGTTCAAA
>JBEBFV010000270.1:0-8519 GCA_040081795.1 Limisphaerales bacterium
CAGACGCGCACGGTTGCTGAGTTACTGTCCGGCCTGCGGACCGGCGAGCTGTTGGAGCGCGTGCCGTAGCGCGAGCTTCTCCTGCTCGTAATCCTGATCCGCTGTTGGGCTTGGGCGAGGGAACGAGCAGGATCAGGATCAGGATTAGGAGCAGGAGGGAAGAGAGACCCTTGCCACTTGTCACCCGCCACGCGTCACCCCACAGTCCCCGCCAATGAGCGACCATTCGGATGCGCCGCTGGACAAACTCTGGATCGAATACGGCGAGGTCTTCGAGGCATTCGACGACCTCACGCTGGCTCGCTGGATGGCGCAGACGCTTGGTCAGTTGCAGGGCCGCGTCTGGCGCAGCTCGCACCCGCTCGTCGGCGCGTATCGGCTGGCCGCGCAGGTCGCGAACGACCGGCAAGTCTGGCACAAGCGCCTAGCCACCGCGCCGCGTGATTATCCCGAGGCCACTTGCTGTCGCGCACCGCTGCTGCCGCTCATCACGCGCGACGTGATCGAGCAAGGCCTTGTCTGCCAGCACTGCAATGGCACGGCCATCGCCTTCGACGACATCCCCGTGGATGTGCAGAAGATGATGCGTAACTGGGCGGAAAAATACGCGCCCATCCATCAGGTCGCGCACTGGGACGACCGTCAGCAGAAGCGCACGGGCAATTACGACCGCGCGCTCGAAGACGCCGCCACCGAGGCCGAGCGACTCCTCGCCGCCGCCGGCAACAAGCTCGGCCCTGCGCTGCTGGAGTTTTACCCAGCCGTGCTCTGGGAGGATCAAGACGAGTGCCTCGACGTGCGGCCGGAGGATATTCCGCTGTGAGACGGCGAGGCGGCATGAGCACTCGGGACCGAACTTGGAACTCACCATCGCGTGCTGCGTGCTGTGTGCTGCGTGAATCAATTCGAGTGCGTTCGGAGCTGGTCACGCATCACGCATCACGCATCACGTCTCGCCCCACGCCATGAAGTTCCTCCTCAAGTGGGCCTTCCGCCTCTTCCTGGTGCTGCTGGCGCTGGCGGCCATCCTCGCACTGAGCTTTGACACCATCGTCACGAGCATCGCGGAGGGAAAGCTCCGCAAGCAGACCGGCCTCGAAGTTCGTTTGGAGAAGCTGACGCTGCGTCCGTGGAGTGGCCGTGCCCGAGTGGAGAAGCTTGTCATCTACAACCCTGCGGAGTTTGGCGGCGGACCGTTGGTGGACATCGCGGAGCTGCTTGTCGAATACGACCCCACGCTCGCCAAGGAGCGGAAGCTGCACCTGACCGTCCTGCGCTTCAACCTCGCGGAGTTGAACATCGTTGTGGGCAAGGACGGCCAGTCCAACCTCGACGGCGTGCGCAAGGCTGTGGAGGAGATCCGGCGCGGCCAGCGCGTCGCGAAGACCAACGCGCCGATGGAATTCGTCGGCCTGGACATGTTGAACCTTACGCTCGGCAAAGGCACATGGACCGATCTTCGCCAGTCCGGCACGCCGCGCGTGTTCGACCTCGGCATCCGCAACGAGGTCGTGCAGGACATGAAGGACTCGAAGGAACTCGTCGCCAAGCTCACGCCGATTATGGTCCGCGCGGGATTGGCGTTCTTCGGCGTCGGCCAACCCGCGCCCGAGTCCGCCTCGACCAACCGCCCGCCCGCGCCCAAGCCCAACGAGGCGACGGTTCCAAAGAAGTAAGTCGTCCTCGCAGCCATGTCCCATGTCGCCCCCAAGCCAACGACCGCCGACAACGAGACGCAGCGCGTGCGCTGGTGGGCCGTTGCGTTGGCGCTGGGCACGCTGGCCTTGTTCGCGCCGGTGCGGAACTTCGCCTTTGTGAACTTCGATGACGATGTCTTCGTGTTCGCGAATGACTTCGTGCGGCAAGGCTTCACATGGCCCGGCATCAAATGGGCCTTCCTCTCAGCCGACATTGACTACTGGCGGCCCCTGAGCTGGCTCTCGCACATGATGGATGTCGAGATCTTCGGCCTGCGCCCGGGTGGCCATCACCTCACGAGCGTCCTGATTCACGCGGCCAATGCCGCGCTCCTGTTTCTCGCGCTGCATCGGCTGACCAAGCGGTTCCTGCCAAGCCTCCTCGCCGCCGCGCTGTTCGCGTGGCACCCGCTGCACGTCGAGTCCGTCGCGTGGGTGGCCGAGCGCAAGGACGTGCTCTGCGCATTCTTCTGGTTCCTCGGCTTGTGGAGTTACGCGGGCTATGCCGAGTCGCCGAGCCGCCGCCGCTTCGCTGCTGTGGCCGCGTGCCTCGCGCTGGGGTTGATGAGCAAGCCGATGATCCTCACGTTCCCGTTCCTGCTGCTGCTGCTGGATGTCTGGCCGCTGCGACGCGTGGAGTTCACGGGCGACTGGCGGGAGTTCGCGCGACGGTTCCGTCCGCTCGTGCAGGAGAAACTTCCGCTCTTCGCCCTCGTGGCGATCTCGGCAGCGGCCACCTACATCGCGCAACGCAACGTCGGCGCGGTGATGTCCGAGGAGGTGCATCCGCTCGCGGCCCGCCTTGCGAATACCCCCATCGCCTACGCGCGCTATCTCGGGCTGACCCTCTGGCCGACCGACCTCGCCATCCTTTATCCGATGCCGCGCGAGTGGCCCGCGTGGCAAGTCGCGGGCGCGCTCGTGCTGCTCATGGGGATCAGTTGGCTCGCCGTGCGACGGCTGGGCCGGGAGCCGTGGCTGGCAGTCGGATGGTTTTGGTTTCTGGGGACGCTGGTGCCAGTCATCGGGCTGGTGCAGGTGGGCAACCAGTCCATCGCCGACCGTTACACGTATGTGCCGCTGATCGGCCTGTTCGTCGCGGTTGCCTGGTCGCTCGATGAGTTGCGCGCGAGTCGTCCGGTTTGGTCGCGCGTCTTGGTGGCGGTTGCAGTCGTCGCGCTTGGCCTGTGTGCGTTCGGCACGCACCGGCAGCTTCCACACTGGCGCAACGGAATCACCATCTTCGAGCAGGCCGTGCGCGTGACGCGGGACAACTACATTGCGCTGACGAATCTGGGCAACAACCTCGCCCGCACCGGCCAGCACCAGCGCGCCATTGGCCTCTATCAGGAGGCGCTGCGCATCCGGCCGGACAGCGCGGAGACGCATTACAATCTCGCGTCATCGCTCGGTGACACCGGCCAGTCGCTGATCGCAGAACGGCATTATCGCGAGGCGCTCCGCCTTCAGCCCCGCCACGTCAAGTCGCACAACAACCTCGCGAACTTGCTCTCCGACTCGGGCCGCGTTCCCGAGGCGGTGAAGCATTACGAAGAGTGCCTGCGCATCAAGCCCGGCGATGTCGAGGCGCGCTTCAACTATGGCGTCACGCTCGGGGACATGGGCAAGCCGGCCGAGGCCATCGCACAGTTCGAGGCGGCGGTGAAACACCAACCGGACTTCACCCGCGCCCGGCTCCAGCTCGTCACGCACCTCGTCGCGGTGGGCAAATCCCACGAAGCTTTGGCGCACAACGCGGAGTTGCTCCGCCGCAATCCCGGCTCGCCGGAAGGCCACGTGAACGCCGGCTCCTTCGCCTCCGCGCAGGGCGACTGGGGCGCGGCGGTTCAGCACTGGCACGAGGCGGTGCGGCTCAAGCCCGACTTCCTCCCGGCAGTCCACCGGCTCGCGTGGACGCTCGCGACGCATCCCAGCGCGACGTTGCGCGATCCCAAGGCCGCGCTGGAACTCGCCAGCCATTTCTCGAAGCTGGCTGGCCCGCAAACCGCCGAGGCGCTCGACCTGCTGTCCGTCGCGCACGCGGCGGGCGGGGGCTTTGACCTCGCGGCGAAACACGCGCAGCAGGCGCTCACCGCCGCCGGCACGAACGCTGCGATGGCGACGGAGATTCGCGCGCGGCTCACGCTGTTCCAATCAGGCAAACCATTCATCGAAGGTCCGGCCAGGTGAGCGCCGCTTTCCGGCGTGCCATCCCAGCGAGGTTCGCTTAGAAAGCCGCCGTGAACATTCTCGGCATCATCCCGGCCCGCTTCGCTGCGTCACGCTTCCCCGGCAAGCCGCTCCACCTCATCGCCGGCAGGACGCTCATCCAGCGCGTCATCGAGCGCTGCCAGCTCGCCAAGTCCCTGGGCGAAGTCATCGTCGCCACCGACGACGAGCGCATCGCCGAGGTCGCGCGGAAGTTTTGCCGGGTGGAGATGACGCGTGCCGACCATCCCAGCGGCTCAGACCGCATCGCAGAAGTCGCCTCACGCAGCGCGTGCGACGCGGTGGTGAACATCCAGGGCGATGAGCCGTTGATTGATCCGGCGGTGATTGACGTGGTGGCGATGGCGCTCGTCGGCGCGGAGATGTCCACCGCCGCCACGGTCATCAAGCACGTCGAGGAATACGACAACCCGAACGTGGTGAAAGTCGTCACGAACGTCGCTGGCAGAGCACTCTACTTTTCCCGTCGCACCATTCCCTTCCTCCGCGATCACGCCGCGCAGCCGGTAGCCGCCCAGCTCGCCGCGTTTCCCATCCTCAAGCACCTCGGCATCTACGGCTATCGGCGCGACGCGCTGCTGCGGCTCGTGAAGTTCCCCCAATCGCCGCTGGAGCAGGCCGAGCGCCTGGAGCAGCTCCGCGCGCTGGAGAACGGCATCCCCATCGCCGTCGTGCGCGTGGATTACGACAGCGTGGGTGTGGATGTGCCGGCGGACGTGGAGCGGGTGGAGCGGTTGCTGGCCGCATCCTCGTGCTCGTAATCCTGATCCTTATCCTGCTCCTCCCTGAGTCTGACGCACCACGAGCAGGAGCAGGTTCACGATCAGGAGCAGGTGCCGAACTCCGCTTGCTCGACTCAGGTCTGCCCCGGCCCTACACTCCCCGCACATGAATTTAGAAGACCACGTCGGAGATGTGATTCGCAAGGCACGGGCGATGTTGAATGTGCCCGCTGACGCAGCGGCCAAGGCCGCCGGCCTTGGCGCCGATGAGTTCGCCGCGCTCGAAGATTCCGGCCAGAGCGCGCGCAAGCCCGACTTCAGTGCGCTCGCCGGAGGCATCGGCCTGAACGGCGCGAAGCTCGAAGCCCTTGCCAACGGCTGGCTGCCCGCTCCTGTGGACACCGGCACTTGGCGCGAGTTCCGCCAGATCACGACCACGCGCGACGGCAACACAGTGCATTGCTATCTCGTCTGGGACGAGGTCACGCGCGAGGCTGCGCTGTTCGACACGGGCTTCGAGGCGGACGCCATCTTGAAAATCGTGAAGGACGAGGACCTGGACTTCCGCCACCTCTTCATCACGCACTCGCACCACGACCACATCGAGGGACTGCCGGTCATCCGCGAGCGCTATCCGACGATTCGCATTCACACGGACACCAAGGGCGCGCCGCCCCAGCACCGCAACCGCCGCAACGACTGCGTCCACATCGGCAGCCTGCGTGTGTCCAACCGCGACACGCCCGGCCATGCGGAAGACGGCGTGACCTACCTCATTGGCAACTGGCCGGACGACGCGGCGCACGTGGCGATTGTCGGCGACGCCATCTTTGCCGGCTCCATGGGCGGCGCGAAGGAGCATGGCGAACTGGCCAAGACAAAGGTGCGCGAGCAAATCCTCTCGCTCCCGCCGGCCACGCTGATCTGCCCCGGCCACGGCCCGCTCACAACGGTCGAGCAGGAGCGCGCGAGCAATCCGTTCTTCTGAGCGGAATGTAGCGGCGGTCTGTGACCGCCGTGCTGAGGGGGTCGGTCACGCGCGGCACTCGGCGCTCACAGAGCGCCGCTACAGGAGAGGCCGGGTGACCCGCAGCATTCCGGTGATTGAGTTTGTTGGTCGGTTGCGTCAGCCTTCCGCCATGCCGATCTACGAGTTTCATTGCAGCGATTGCGAAAAGGACAGCGAAGTGCTGGTGCGCTCCAGCCGATGGGAAGGCACGCCCTGCCCGCACTGCGGGTCCAAGAAGCTGGCCAAGAAGTTTTCCACCTTTGCCTCCAGCGTCGCCGGCGAATCCGCCCCATCCTGCTCCGGCGTCCCCAAGTCCTGCGGAATGTGCGGCACCGGCAAGCCGCATTCGCACTAAAGCCCGTGCCGGCGACTTGCAGTCGCCGTCGGCAGAGTGCGGCAGAGCGCCGCGGCGACTGAGAGTCGGTGGCACCTCCCGCCCTACTTCTCACGTTTCAGATCCGCCTTCGCATCCGCTGGCAGCTTCACCGCCGGCTCGCCCTTGAGGTAACCCAGCGATGTGAGGAACACGTCCGTCTGTCGCAGCGTGACCTCCTGCCACGGGGCGCGGTTGAAGAAGCCGTGCGGCTGATCAGCGGCGGTGAAGACCTCGCAGCGGTTGCCCAGAGCCTTGGACTTGTCCGCAAACGCCCGTGCGTGGTCGAGCATCCGGTCCGCCGTGCCAAAGAAGATGACCGTCGGCACGACGTCGGACTTGATGAAGCGCGCCGGGTCGAGCTGCGGCACGATGGTCTTGCCGTCGCCTTTGCCCTCCGGCCATTTCGCCGCCACATCCAACGCCGCCATGTCCAGCGCGGGGTTGAACAGAACCATCGCATTCGGTCGCGACGAGATTTTCGCGTCCTCATCCTTCGCCTCGAAGGCGTCGGTCATCCCCGTGCAAGCAGCGAGATGTCCGCCGGCCGAGCCACCCGACGCCACGATGCGCTGCGCGTCCACGCCGAGTTCAGTCGAGTGGGCGCGCACCCAACGCACTGCACTTTTCGCGTCCTCGACAGCCGACTCCGGCGTCGTGTGCTGGCGAGACTCGACGCGGTAGTCCGCCCGCACCGCGACCATGCCACGCGTGGCGAGGTAGGTGGCTTGGTTCAGGAATTGCGCCGTCGTGCCGTTCTTCCAGCCGCCGCCGAAGAAGAACACGATGGCAGGCCGCTTGTCCGCCGCCTTCCAGTCGGGCGGGTAGTGGACGAGCAGCTTCAACCCGCCCTGCGGCGACTGCTTGTAGGTGAACTCCTTCACGCCCTCTGGCAGCGGGCCGTCGGCAACCTTCGCGACTGTGGCCTTCTCGCCGTTCTTGGCTTTGGGTTTCTGCTGCGCGGTCGAAGGCAGCGCGAGGGCGAAGACGAGAGCGAGAACGATTCGGGTCAGGTGGTTCATGTTGTTGTGCTGGAACTGACGCCGGCAAGGGGCGGCCTGTTACAACTCACCGGCTCTCACTTCGCCACGGCAGACAGAAAGGTCGTTTCGCCTGCGGCCCTCAGAACGGTCTGTGATGCACACGAGGCCGGCAAGACGCAGAAATCACCGGCGCGGAGGCTGACGGTTTCGCTCTCTTCAGCGACCGTCAACTGGCCTTGCGTCACCGCGAGCACCATCACGCGGTTGCCGGTCAACCAGGCTTCGTCCTTCGGTTGCAACCGGAGCAAATCCACCGTGAACAGGTCGCAGTCTGCGAGCCGACGCACTTCGCCTGCGACCGTCCTCTGCCAATCCGCCGGAGCCAGCGCCGGCTCGAAGTCCTCGAAGTCAATCGCGGCCAGTGCCTGTGGGATGTGCAGTTCGCGCGGCTTGCCGTCGAGGCCGACGCGGTTCCAGTCGAACACGCGGTAGGTCGTGTCGGAGTTCTGCTGGATCTCGAAGATCAGGTTGCCCGCGCCCAGCGCGTGGACGCGTCCGCTGGGCAGGAACATCGAGTCGCCGCGCTTCACCGGGATGCGATGAAAGCACTCGGCGACGGAGCCGTCCTGAAGCCGTCGCTCGAACTCCTCACGCGTCGCGCCGCGTCGCAGGCCGACGAACAGGTCCGCGTCCGGCGTGGCGTCGGCCACATACCACATCTCGGTTTTCGGGTCGCCGTGCAGTTCGGCGGCTTTGTGCGCGGGCGGGTGGACTTGGAGCGAGAGCTTTTCCTGCGCGTCGAGGATTTTGACCAGCAGCGGGAAGCGCCCCGCGCACGGCTTCGATTCGCCGAGCAGTTCGTTCGCGTGATGCTCCATCAGCCAGCGCAGGTCACGCCCGGCGAGCGGCCCGTTGGTGATGACAGTCACGCCCTCGGGCCGGTCAGTGATTTCCCACGACTCGCCGATGGGTTTGCCCGCTGGGAGCGCCTTCCCGTAAACCTGCTCCAGCTTGCGCCCGCCCCAGACGCGTTCCTTGAAGATGGGCTGGAAGGTGAATGGGTAGAGCGGATGCGACATGGGTGCAGGGTGGCGAGTGAGGAAGGCGTGGCTCAAGGCGAAATTGAGGCGTGCTGCGTGTTGCGTGTTCCGAGCGGAGGCGTTCGAGGCACCGTCTTGAACAACGCAACACGCAACACGCAGCACGTTTCCGCTATGACACGAGCAGCTTCCTCTCTGCCGTGGCGCTGGCCTTGCGCCGCGCCTTGATGGCAAAGTAAGGCGGGATGAACCAGCAGCGGTGGCCGAAGGAGCCGGGCGTCGCCGAGGAATCGCCGTGCTTCGGCTCGAAGGTGTCCTCGATGACGAAGCCGGCGCGGCAGAGGCCGCCGAGCAATTCATCCCAGCGATGCATGAACTCCAGCGTGCCGCTCTCGCGCAACGCGGAGCCGGTGGGCACGGGCGGCAGCGGGCCGCTCCGGTAGTAAGGCTCAAGCAGCGTGTAACC
>JBEBFV010000271.1:0-8488 GCA_040081795.1 Limisphaerales bacterium
GCTTCGTCGGAGAATTCCGGGCAGGGGCGGGTGTTGGGGCTGGCGGCGACGAGGCCGGTGAGGGGTTGAAAAAAGGCGTCGGTCACGAGTGACGAGTATGGAGTAGGAAGCATCGAAGTCGATTTTGGGCGACCTCGTGCATGGCAAGCCTTTTCATTGGAATTGTGAGCCTCGTGGGCAGGTTTCTAGCGGCCGGGAGGCATTCTGCAACCCCCGCAAAGCAGCCTCGCGGAGCGTCATCCTGGACCCCGCCAACTATGCTATACGACCTCAGTTTTGAGACCCACATGGGACACCATTTTTAGTTCGCATTCGCTCCGGTCAAGGACGGAGAGAATGGGGTGAAAGAGATGTCACCGTCGTTGAGCAAAGCAAGTGGCCCATAGCCATAGGATTGTTTGAAGTCCCATGAGTGACCGTTCGGGTTAGAAAGAACAACTTCAAATTCACAGGCAGATTCAACGTAATGATCCAAGCTTGAGTTGACCACCGAAGTCATCACATTCATTGAGTAAGCACCAGAAGCCAGCCAAAGCGGATTGAGATTGAAACAGCAAGTGTAAGCCCCGGGGCGTGTGGGCAAGGTGCGTCCGTGAAATTGGTGCAGCGAGGCTAGGCCCACTTTTACATTTGCAGCGTCCAGTAAAAAAATCTCGAACGAAAGACCGGAGGTGCCATCTGTCTCGAAGACAATCTCCAGCTTCAAGTGTCGGCCAGGTTGGTAAAGAGCGGTCGGTCGGTCGCTGGCGTCGAGGAGGCGAACCGCGCGAATTGCTGTATGAGTGCCTCGGCCCCAGGATTTCAACGGCTGGCGTGACTCTGGACGCATTGAAAGTTGCGTATAGTATTCAATCGCCGTTTCAGAGCTGCCACTAAAAACGACGCATCCGTTGTTCAACACGATGCCTTGGGTAGTGAGGCTTTTCATTGCGGCCATGTTATGACTCACGAAAAGCACGGTGCGCCCCCCCTTGCTGATGTCGTGCATCTTGCCGAGGCACTTCCTCTGAAACTCGGCGTCACCGACGGCGAGAACTTCATCGACGATCAAGATTTCAGGTTCAAGATGCGCCGCGACTCCAAAAGCTAGCCGGACATACATGCCGGAGGAATATCGTTTCACTGGTGTGTCGAGGAACTTCTCCACCTCGGCGAACGCGACGATCTCGTCAAACTTGCTGCGCACCTCGGCACGGCTCATTCCAAGGATGGCTCCGTTGAGGAAGATGTTCTCCCGGCCGGTCAGCTCGGGGTGGAAGCCGGTGCCCACCTCAAGCAGTGAGGCGACGCGGCCCCGCAGGGTGATGCGGCCCTTGGTTGGCTCGGTGATGCGGGAGAGTATTTTAAGCAGCGTGCTCTTTCCCGCACCGTTGCGGCCAATGATGCCGACCACTGCACCCTGCTTGATCTCGAAAGAAACGTCCTTGAGCGCCCAGAAGTCCTCCTCCGATTGCCGATTGTCGATTGCCGGTTGCCGGTTGCCGAACAAGCCCTTCACCTTGCTGGTGATAACGTCACGGAGGGCCACGTAGCGCTGACGCTCCTGCTGGTGCTGGAGCCGGTAGCACTTGCCGAGATTCTCAACGGTGATGATGGCGTCGGACATTAGATCACATCAGCGAAGGTTTTTTCGGTCTTCCGAAAATACCAGATGCCAAAGGCGCACAGCGCGATGGTGACGGTCAGCGAGGAACCCAGCGTTCGGGCCTCCAACGGACTGGCTCCCTTCAAGCACGCCCAGCGGAAGCCCTCGATTACGCCCACCATGGGGTTCAAGTCGTAGAGCCAGCGGAGATACTGCGGCACCCGCTCGCTGCCGAAACCCACGGGTGACACGTAAAGCCCGAACTGGACGATAAAGGGAACCACGTAGCGGAAGTCGCGGTATTTGACGTTCAACGCGCACAGGAACAACCCAGCCCCCAAGGCCGCGGCAAAAGCCTGCAGGATGAAGAGCGGCAGCAGCAAGATGCGCCAGTCGGGCGCGAACCCATACCAAAGCATCAGCACGGCCAGCATCGCCAGTGTGAGGGCAAAGTCCACGAGACTGGTGATGACTGAACCGGCGGGGATGATCAGGCGGGGGAAATAGACTTTTGAGATCAAGCCGGAGTTGGACAGGAGTGAGCCACTGGCCTCTGAAAACGCAGCAGCAAAGAACTGCCAGGGGATGATCGCCGCGCTAACGAACAGCGCATACGGGATATCTCCCGGTGCTTCGAGCTTGGCCACCCGGTTGAACACCAGCGTGAAGACAACGATTGTGAGGAACGGGCGAATCACGGCCCAAGCAACGCCGATGACCGTTTGCTTGTAACGCACGACAATATCCCGCCAAGCGAGAATGTAGAACAGTTCGCGGAAGTGCCACAGGTCGCGCCAGTATTGCTGCTCGGCGCGGCCCGCTTCGATAATCAACTCGGGGCGAGGGGCGTTCATGCCGTGACGTTCATCAATGATTCCACCAGTAGTAGGCCATCAGTGCCCACTCGTTTTCCATGGCCAGCAAGCCATCCTTGCTGCGCCACCACTCGGACACCGAATAATGCGGGGTGGCGACCGAGACCACGGTGGCTTCGATTCCTGCTGGGCTTAATACCCGTCTGGCCAGCCAGTTGACTCTGCGAGTGGCAAATGGCTCGCTCGGCACCAAAATGTGCTTCACACCGTTGCTGCCGGCCCACGCACGCACCACTGGCAGCTCCTGCGAGAGCAGTCGCAGTTCTTCGCCGATGAACACTCGCGCGGCTTCCGGCACTCCGGCCGCATCGAGTTGCTGACGCCGTTGTTCGACCATCGACACCGTAATGCCTGCACGGTCCGTTGACTTCGTCTCGCTGCGTGTCAGCACCAAGCGCGGTGCCCGGCCTTCCCGCCACCAGGACAGGGCTTGTTGGAACTGTTCGGGCGAGGCCCCGGTGGAAACGACAATGGCATCGGCCGAACCGGCCGTCTGGTCCACCTGCCAGAGACGGGCCACACCTCGCAGAAGCGGGCGATGAAACACCCCTGCCAGCAGCAAAGCTGCGAGGCCGACTCCCAAGGACCAGATGATGCGTCGTCGCCAATTTGAGCGTGGTTTTGAGGCTGCGGAAGTTTCCGCAACTACGTCACTTGAAGGCATTTTGCACGCTCTTCAACAACTCGTTTTGAAAGGAGAGGAATCCTTGCTCATCCCGCCACCACTCCTGCCAGCGATAGCCGGGCGGATCCACCACGGTCACTAGCACGCGGGTTGTGGAACCGGCAAAGATGGAATGGATGAGGGCCTTTAGCCGACGCGTATGGAAGGGATCCGTGGGCACGAGGATCACACGAGCTTGAACGCCGTCGGCCCAGACGCGGAGAGCGAGCACTTCGTCCCGCGTGCTGGTGATATTGTGGCCAATCTGCTCGCGCGCCTCGGCGGGGACGTGTTCATGTGCAAGCACGCGGTCGATCAAGCTCGTTTCTCTGCTTGTGGTCGTATCCGGCTCATCAGCGCCGGGCTTGATGTGCGGGAAGAGCACCTTGCCTGCGAGGCCGGCATGGTGAAACCGCACCGCCTCGAACGAGCGGAACTGCGCGCCGCCACCGAGCACCATGACCGCGTCCGCGCGTTCGACGGGATCATTCACCACCCATGCCTCGGCAATTCCAGAGAGCCAGCGCTCGCGCGTCTGCCACGTGATGCCCGCCAGCAAGACGCCCACGAGCGCGAGGGCGCCCAGCCGCTTGAGCCAGCGCTGGTGCCGGAGGCTTGTGGCGGTTGGATTGGTGGTCATGGGAGAAGCTGCGCTCTCAGGCGCGGGACTGTGCCAGATACCAGCGCACAGTCTCGCGGATGCCGGACTCGAAGGTGTGCGCGGGCTGCCAGCCGAGTTCCTGCCCGATCTTGGCGGCGTCAATCGCGTAGCGGCGGTCGTGGCCGGGGCGGTCTTTCACGAAGGTGATGAGGTGGCGAGAGTTGCCGCCAAGCTGCGGGGCGAGTTCGTCCACGAGGTCGCAGATGAGTTCTACGATGCGGAGGTTCGGCCACTCGTTGCCGCCGCCGATGCAGTAGGTTTCGCCGATGCGCCCGCGTAGGAGGGCTTGCCAGAGGGCCTGCGCGTGGTCGGTCACGTAAAGCCAGTCGCGGACGTTCAGGCCGTCGCCATAGACGGGGATGGGCTGGCGGGCCGCTGCCTTGTGGATGACGACCGGGATGAGCTTCTCCGGAAACTGGCGCGGGCCGTAGTTGTTCGAGCAGTTGGTGGTGACGGTGTCTAGGCCGTAGGTGTGATGGTAGGCACGGACGAGCAGGTCGCTCGCGGCCTTGCTGGCGGAGTAGGGCGAGTTCGGCGCGTAGGGTGTGGTCTCGGTGAAGTGGCCGGTCGCGCCGAGGCTGCCGAAGACTTCGTCGGTGCTGACGTGGAGAAAGCGCGGCGGGAATTGCGAATTGCGAATTGCGAATTGCGAATCGGTCCACGCGGCGCGGCAGGCTTCGAGGAGGTTGAAAGTGCCGACGATGTTCGAGTGGATGAAGTCGCCGGGGCCTTCAATGGAACGGTCCACATGTGACTCGGCGGCGAGGTGCAGGACGTGCGTGATGGCGTGCTCGCGCACCGCGCGCATGACCGCTGGCTTGTCGCGAAGGTCCACGCGCTCGAAGTGATATTTCGGGCTGGAGGCGGCAACGGCCACGTTTTCCAAACGTCCGGCGTAGGTGAGGCAGTCGAGGTTGACGACTCGTGTGACTTCCGGCTGCGCCAGCACATGGTCGAGCACGTGGGAGCCGATGAAGCCGCAACCGCCGGTGACGAGGAGGTTCACTGGTTCAGGCGAGGTTGCCGATGCGACGGAACTCGGCGGCGACGCCTTGCAAGTAATCGCGATACTCGCAATTCGGCATCGCGCTGGTGAGCGCCTCGAACTGTTCCGCGCTCAGGAAGCCACGACGCAAGGCCGCTTCTTCCGGGCAGCCGATCTTGACGCCTTGCCGTTTCTCGATGGTCTGCACGTAGGCGGAGGCGTCGTGCAGGCTCGTGCTCGTGCCTGCGTCCAGCCACGCGAAGCCGCGGCTCAGGCGATGCACGGCGAGCTGGCCGCGCCGGAGGTATTCCCTGCTCAGGTCGGTTATCTCCAACTCGCCGCGCGCTGAAGGCTGCTGCGCCTTGGTCAGCGCGACGACGTTTTCGTCGTAGAGGTAAACGCCGGGCACAGCGTAATTGCTCTTCGGCTCCTTGGGCTTTTCCTCCAACGAAATCGCACGGCCCGTAGCGTCAAACTCAACCACGCCGTAGCGCTGCGGATCGTGGACGTGGTAGGCGAAGACGGCGGCACCGCCGCAAAACGCCGCCACTGCGCGAGGAAAAGCATCGCCGCCGAAGAAAATGTTGTCGCCCAGTATCAGCGCGACCGGCTGGCCTGCGACGAAGCTCTCCGCAATGAGGAAGGCCTGCGCGATGCCCTCCGGCTTCGCCTGCTCGCGATACTCGATCGCGATGCCCCACGCGCTGCCGTCGCCGAGGAGCTGGCGGAAGCGCGGCAGGTCGTGCGGTGTGGAGATGAGGCAGATTTCACGGATGCCGCTGGCGATGAGCACCGTCAGCGGGTAATAGACCATCGGCTTGTCATACACCGGCTGCAGCTGCTTGCTCGCCACCAAGGTCAGTGGATAGAGCCGCGACCCCGCGCCGCCTGCGAGGATGATGCCTTTCATGAACGATGATGGTGCTGCGCCAACGATTGCTCGAAGCTGATGAGCCGCCGCAGCAGGGCATTGTAACGCGAGTAGGCATCCCCGCCCTCGCGCCGGAGCAGCTCATAAAGCTGGAGCTCGGGTTCCGGAAAACGCTCGGGCGTGCGGGCAGGCAGGGGCAGGCCGTTTCGTCGGAGGCGGCCCCAAGCCACGGCCAGCAGACAGGACTCCGGCGTGACCTGGCCCGCAGCGTAGTCGGCCAGCCCGCGTTCGATGAGTTCGCAGCCTGGAAATTCTGCCAGCTCGGACATGGAATGCCTCTGCGTCACTCTTCAGCGCGTGACCATCCATTCGCCCAGCACGAGCACGTCCATCCTCGTGCGGAGGAAGCAATCGAGCGCCTCCTGCGGCTGGCAGACGACCGGTTCGTTCTCGTTGAAGGAGGTGTTCAACACCATCGGCACACCGGTCAGCGCGCGGTAACTCTCGATGAGCCGGTGGTAACGCGGGTTGGTGTCCTTGTGGACCGTCTGCAACCGGCCTGAGCCATCAACGTGGGTAGTGGCAGGCACGAGCGCGCGTTTCTCCGGCCGCACCTGGAAAACCTCCATCATGAAAGGCACGTCGTCCTCCTGTTCGAACCACTCGGCCACGTGCTCGCGAAGGATCGAGGGCGCGAACGGGCGAAAGCTTTCGCGCCGCTTGATCTTGAGATTGAGAATCTCCTTCATGTCCGCGCGGCGCGGGTCGCCGAGGATGGAACGGTTGCCCAATGCGCGCGGCCCCCATTCCATGCGGCCCTGAAACCAGCCGATCACTTTGCCCTCGGTGATGGCTTGCGCGGTGCAACGGCAAAGTTCGGCTTCGTCGGCGACACGCTTGATGGTGCAGCCCTCGTCGGCGATGTTTGCTGCCCGGCTGTCGAGGAGTGTCTTCGCCTCGGCCTCGGTGGTCTCCGGCCCCCAGTAGCCGTGATCCATGTGCGGACGTGTCTTCACCTCGCCGAGCCGGTTGGCCACGACGAACGCGGAGCCGATGGCCCCGCCGGCATCGCCTGCGGCGGCGGGGAGATACATACGCTTGAACGGCGACTTGAGATACACCTTGCCGTTGGCGACGGAGTTCATCGCGCAACCGCCGGCGAGTGCGAGGTTCGGGCACTGATACTTCGCGTGCAGCGAGTGCAGCATCGCGAACAACGCCTCCTCATACATCGCCTGCGCGGAGCGGGCCAAATCCTTGTGCCGCTGGTCGAGGGGTTCGCCTGACTTGCGCGCGGAGCCGAGGAGTTTTTCCAGCTCGGGGCTGAACACGGTGCCGATCTCGGGCGAGCAGTTGTCCCAAGTGTAATGGACATTCTCGCGGTGATGGCGGAAGAAGTCCAAGGCCAGCTTGAACGTGCCGTCCGGCTGCACGCGGACGATCTGCCGCATCTGCCCCAGAAACTTCGGCTCACCATAGGGCGCGAGGCCCATGACCTTGTATTCGTCGCCGTAGTGCGGGAAACCGATGAACTGCGTGATGGCCGTGTAGAACAGCCCGAGCGAGTGCGGGAAAAACACGCGCCCGTCAATCTGGATGTCGCCGCCGCGCCCCATGCCCCACGCCGAGCTGGCGAAATCGCCGAAGCCGTCCACCGAGAGACACACGGCCTCGTCGAAGTTCCCGACATGAAACGCCGAGGCCAGATGCGCGAGGTGATGCTCGACGTGATGGACTTGCGCCCGAAGTGTCTCGCCCGGCAGCGCGGCGCGGAGGGAGTCCTCAAAGGATGCGGCGCGGCTGATGTTGCGGATGCGGTTGAGGATAAGCTTCGGGCTGGGTAGGCGGCGCAGCGCGTAGGCCACGCGGCGGAAGTTGTTCACCTTCGGGTCGCGGTTGAGGGCCACATGCTCGACATCAGCGGGCTTCAGCCCGCCCTCCTGTAGCACGTAGCGAATGGCCTCCGATGGCATTCCCGACCAATGCTTCACGCGGCGAAAGCGCTCTTCCTCCGCACATGCGACGAGCTTCCCATCGCGCACCAAGCACGCGGCGGAGTCGCCGTGGAATGCGTTCAGTCCGAGGATGACGGCCATGCGGGGAAACTCTGGATCAAGCCAAGCTGCCGCCCTTGGTCGCGGGCCGGAGGATTCCGGCCAGACCGCAGTGGCACCACACGTTCAATTGTCTGTTTCGCGACACGGAGTCGGAAACCATCTGCCTGCCCGGCGAACCGGGCGAAAAGTCATCTGCCCAGGAAGCGGATCAGCAGGGGCAGCAGGCCCGCCGCCCGGCGATGCCAGTTTTCCAACTGCTTCACCCGCTGGGCGACGTGTGCCCGATCGGCCGCCGGGGCGGTGGCGGCCAGCCGTTTGAGCCGGCCGAGCCGGTCCTCACCGCTCTCCAAGTGCGGTTCGATTTGTTCCTTCAGAAAGCCGGTGGCCAGGTTGCGCAGGCCGGTTTCGACCTCGTAATGGTCACGGCGCGAGCTGTGTTCGTCGCACACCCGCACCGCGCCGGCGCTGCGGAGGAATTTCAAGCCCTGGCTGGTCGAGCCTTTGCTGATCTCCAGCCGCTCGGCGAGGTCATCCAAGCTCAGGGGGGAGGTGGAAATGTAGAGCAGCCCATAGATTTGCCCGACAGATTTGGGCAGCCCCACCACCCGCACCAGCCCCACAAAAAGGTCCACTGCCTCGGCCTCCAGCGGGGTCAGGTCGGCCAGCGAGGGGACGCTGGCTGGCTGGCCGTTGGCAGTCTCGGTGGCGGTGGATTCCATGAACGACCTGTAGATTCAAGCAGAAGCACAATCAGTGTTCAACTGTTTTTGAAGTCCTTTTTGAAGTCCGA
>JBEBFV010000272.1:0-8481 GCA_040081795.1 Limisphaerales bacterium
AGCTCTACGAGGCCAAGCGCAAGGCCCTTGCTGGTCCAAAAAAGAAATACGAGTTTTGGAAGCCTGGCATCATGATGGGCGGCGTCGTTGACCCCGAGCGCACGGAGAAGGAACGCGCACTGAACAAGGAGAAGCGCGTCCTCCTCACCGAGCTGCTCGGCTCCGCACCCGAGGACAAGCCCGACCTCCTCGCCGGTGTCGCCTCGCAGTTGGATGCCATGTTCGATTTTCTCCCCACCGAGAAGCGCAGCAAGGTGATGGATCTCATGCAGGACATGCAGACCAAGATGCAGAAGGCCATGAAGAACGGCGCGCCCGACCAAGAGGATATACGCAAGGTGATGAAGGACATGGAGACTGAGATCGGCCGCGTGCTCACGCCGGAGGAACTGCAGGACTACAATCTCCGCTTTTCCATGACCGCGAACACGATGCGGATGGGTCTCGCCGGCTTCGAGCCGAACGAGCAGGAGTTCCTTGAGCTCTTCAAAAAGCGCAAGGCCTACGACGACGAGTTCGGCGGAGCGTTCGGAGGCCTCGCAAATCTCAAGGGAGAGGAGAAGGCCAAGCAGGACGCGGCCAAGAAGGCGCTGGATGAGTCTGTGAAGGCCCAACTCGGAGACGAGCGCTATGCCGACTACAAGCGCTCCGAGGATTTCGCCTACCAGGCCATGTTCCGCGCCGCCAGCCGCGAGGGCTTGGGCAAGGACGCCGCCCTCAAGGCCTACGACATGAAGAAGGCCGCCGAGGACCAGGCCAGCAAAATCCGCAACGACAAGAACCTCTCCGCCGACCAGCGCACCGCCGCACTGCGCGGCATCCGCGACGAGACAGAGCGCTCCGTCAAAGGCGTCCTCGGCGAGAAGGGCTTCTCCAGCTACGAGCGCAACAACGGCGCCTACTGGCTCAAGGGCCTCGCGCCTGATGCCCCTGCTCCGACGAAGCAGCCGTAGCGGCCTCGCTTCGCTGGGTGCGCAAATCACCTTTTGAACGGTCGCGTAGCGAGCCTCTGAAGGTAGCCGTGGGTTTCAACCCACGGATCCGGAGGCAGCGGGAATGCGTCGCGTAGCGACGCCTCAACGCCAGCCATCAAACGCGATGCTATGGACGCGGGGTTCATGCGTCGCTGCGCGACGCAAGTCATCGCCGGCCCACACCGTGGGTTGAAACCCACGGCTACCATCCATCCCTCGCTACGCGAGGGGAACGGTCACGGGCCACCTGGCTCAATCGCTGATTTGCGCCCGGGCCGCGCTGCGGCCCGAGTTGGCACCAAGTTGACGCTTGACGGCTCCGGCCAACCGGCGTCCCCTCAGTTCAAGCCTATGAAAGCGTCCGCCAATCCCCATGGCTGTGCCTCCGAGAGGTCAGCCTTCACCCTCATTGAACTGCTGGTGGTCATCGCCATCATCGCCATCCTCGCCGGCATGCTGCTGCCCGCGCTTGCCAAGGCAAAGGCGAAGGGCCTCCACACCAAGTGCATGAACAACAACCGCCAGATGGGGCTGGCGACCATGCTCTACAAGGATGACTTCGATGACAAATACCCGTATGGCGTGCGCCCGCAGACCGCCGCCACCCTGGTCGCAGCCGACGCGTGGACGATGCTGCTGCTCCGCTATCTGGGCAACACTACGAACAGCCCGCAAATCTACCGCTGTCCGAGCGAGAAGGATTCGAATCTCAACGGCTATCCGTTCCTCATGCACTACATGGCGAATCGCCACCTGTTCCGAGACACCTCGATCGCCGCCGCCGCCCAGATTCCATTGAGGGGATCTCAGATGAACACCCCGGGAATCTTCTGGACCCACATTGAGCGCGGCAACTCGGGCAACTTCGACACGCAGGCGGGTGGTTTGGACAACCCTATCCGGCGTGAGTGGAACATCCCGGCCTTGGGCACGGGCTTGTTCCGATCACCCCAGCACACCCGGCACAGTGGCGGCATGACGAGCACTGCCGCAGACGGCCACGCCGAATGGCTGCGCATGCCTCCCGTCAGCCTCGGGGCTGCCGAGCCTCTAAATCTCAATGAGCTGGGCGACGCCACCACCACCGGTTCCGTCTGGCCGAATCCTCCGCAAACCAAGCTCTGGATGCGCGTGACTCAAACCGCTCCTTGGTTCTGAGCCAGCAGTTCCTCTCGGATTTGCGCCCCATGCTAAAAGTCCTTTCCCTCGCACTGTTGTTTGCTTGCGCCGGCACGTCATTCGCCGCCGAAGCCCCCGTCCCCATCGCCTCGCGCCTCCAGCTCTTCGTGGACGCGCGGCTCGTTGACGCCTTCCGCGGCACGCAACTCCGCCAGCACCCGCCGCAGCCGCGCGAAGTCGTCTTCACCTTCGACGCGCCGTGGGAAGGACCGATGAGCGGCTACGTCACGGTGATGCAGGATGGTGATCTGTTCCGGATGTATTATCGAGGCGGCGGCGAGACGACCGAGGAAGTCGTCTGCATGGCCACGAGCCGCGACGGCGTGAAATGGGAGCGCCCGAACCTTGGCCTCGTCGAGTTCAAGAAGAGCAAGGCGAACAACATCCTCCTGCGCGGCCAGCGCAAGGCGTATTGGGAGGCGCACAACTTCACGCCCTTCAAGGACACCAATCCCGCCGCGCCCGCCGAGTCCCGCTACAAGGCGCTCACCCTCGGCCGTCACACCCCGCCTGGCGGCGACCGCGAGAAGGCGATGCTCGCCATGCACTCGCCCGACGGCGTGCATTGGAAACACATCCGCGCCGAGCCGGTCATCACGAAGGGCTCCTTCGACTCGCAGAACACCGCTTTCTGGGACGCGAGCCGGCGCGAGTATGTCGCCTACGTCCGCGACGGGCGCACCACGCCCGATGGCCGGCGCGTTCGCAGCGTGCTGCGCGCGACCTCGAAGGACTTCCTCACCTGGACCGACCCCGTGTGGCTGGACTTCGGCGACTCGACGCTCGAGCAGTTCTACGTGAACAACATCGCGCCCTATCCTCGCGAGCCGTCGCTTTACCTCGGCTTCCCCATGCGCTTCGTGCCAGAGCGCAAGACCGTCGGCGCGGACGCGCGCGTGGTGGACGGCGTGTCCGACGCGGTGCTCATCTCCAGCCGCGACGGGCTGCGCTTCGACCGCACCTTCATGGAGGCGTTCCTGCGGCCCGGCCTGGACGCGCAGAACTGGGGCAACGCGCACGGCAACAACACGCCCGCCTGGGGCCTGCTCGCCACCGCGCCCAACGAACTCTCTCTCTACTGGAACGAGCACTACGGCGCGCCCCCACGTTTGAGACGCGGCACGGTGCGTGTGGACGGCTTCGCCTCCGTGAACGCGCCGTTTGCGGGCGGCGAGTTCGTGACCAAGCCGCTGACTTTCACCGGAAACAAACTCGTGCTGAACTATTCCACCTCAGCCGTCGGCGGCGTGCGCGTGGAATTGCAGGATGCGGCGGGCAAACCGCTCGACGGCTTCAAGCTCGACGACAACGCGGAAATCTACGGCGACGAAACAGCGCGCGCGGTGGCGTGGAAGAACTCCCGCGACCTCGCGCGTCTGGCGGGCAAAGCCGTGCGCCTGCGCGTGGTGATGAAGGACGCGGACTTGTTCAGCTTCCGCTTCCAGTAGTCGCAACCTTCAGGTTGCGAATCGCGGGCCTGTGGCTGCGCTCTGTGAGCGCCTGGTTGCATCGACAATGTTGCACCGAGCCGCAGCGAATCCGGCGGTCGTGGACCACCGCCACCGCTCACTTCGCCCGAGGATGATACTGCTCATGCACGTCGCGCAGGCGCTGGCCGGCGACGTGCGTGTAAACCTCCGTGGTGCTGATGCTGGAGTGGCCGAGGAGTTCCTGAATCACGCGCAGGTCCGCGCCGTGCTCCAGCAGGTGCGTGGCGAAGCTGTGCCGCATCATGTGCGGCGTGATGTTGCGCTCCAGCCCCGCCTTCTTCACGCGGTTGGTGATGCGCAGCCACATGGTGACGTGAGCGAAGGCGGTGCCGCGTCGCGTGAGGAAGACGGCGGCAGGGGACTTCGGACGGACGAGCTGCGGGCGCGCGACGGTGAGGTAGCGGCCCAACGCGGCCACGGCGAACTTCCCGACGGGCACGACGCGCTCCTTGTTGCCCTTGCCGATGACTGTGACGAAGCCGGCTTCGAGATGGAGCTGTTCGAGACGCAGGTTGCGCAGCTCGGCGAGGCGCAGGCCGCTCGCGTAGGCGAGTTCGAGGATGGCCTGGTCGCAGAGGTCGGCTGGCTCGGCGGTGGCGAGGGGCTTGAGGATCTGCTCGACCTCGGCGTGCGAGAGCGACTTGGGGATGCGCTTCCAACGGCGTGGGAGCGAGAGATTTTCCGCCGGGTTCGCGGGCAAATGCTTCTCCGTCTCGGCCCATTTGAACAAGGCGCGCAACGCGGCGATTTGCAGGTAAAGGCTCTCGCTGCTCAACTTGGCCGTGGATTCCTCCGGAGCGCCGCCCAGCCGGCGGTCGCGCTCGTGCTGGAGGAACTCGGTGAGGTGGGCGAGCTGCACGTCGCGCCAGTTGGTCAGCCCATGCGTGCCGGCCCAGGCGAGGAATTTGTCGAGCAACAGCTTGTAGGTCTTCTGCGTGTGCTCCGCCTGCCCGCGCTCGTGGCGCAGGGAAAAGAGGAAGTCTTCGACGAGGGCGTGCATCAGGGCTTTGGCGGTGGGTCTTCGGGAGGCTTGCTCTTTTTCAGCTTCCCAAGCTGCTCTTCCAAGTAGGCGACCGTGATCGGGTCGAGAGAGGCCGGAGCGGGTTGAGAGGTCTGGAACGGAAGTGACGGGCTAATGCTGTCGTTGCAGCCCGGTTTGGGCGGCAGCGAGATGCGGACAGTTTCCTTATTCGGTTGCACTCGGCCTGGTTTAGGCACCAGCAGGCGTTCCAAGGCGTCTCGTTGGCTCGACCAAAGGCCGGACAACTCAGCCTTCAAGCCTTTGACCTTCGTCGCGGACGCGAAAGCAGCCCTCAGCACCTGCTCGGGCCGTCGCGATCGCAGCGACTCGCGGTGCGTGCCGTATTCCTGTTCAGTCAGGAAGAAGACCGCTGGCACCCAAGGGCTCGTCGAGACTCCCAAGGTGCCTGTCAATCGCTCGAACTCTTCCCATCGCTCCCTGTCCCAGCACAGCACCACACGTTCATGCTCAGAGGCGCTCCACGCGTGGTCCGAGTATTTCCGCAGCGAGACGTTCTCCAAGGAATCCAAGCCGGTGAAGCTGTCGTGCTGAAACCCTTCCGCGAGAAAGAACCCGATCCCATCCACAAACTCCACCAGTGTCAGGCTCGGGTCCGACACGCCCACCGCCGTCTCCACGACGGAGTCTTCACGGACTAGGATGGGTTGGGGCTGCGGCTTGGACATGGCGGAACTTCTTGGGCGGAAGCATAACCACCATGCGCCAACTGACGAACGAAAAGCAAACGGGGCTACTGCTTCGGCGGCTCCACGTGCGGCTTCTGCTGTTGCAGGTAGTCCTCCAAGGTCGCGCCTGTCGCCGGGCCGCTTTTGGCCGGCGGCCGGTCGAGGCGAACGGTGGCTTTCGTCGGAGGCTTGGCCGGGCGCGGGAGCCGGACGGTGTCCTTGCCGGAGGGCTGTGTTGGGCGCGGAATGCGAACGGTGTCTGACATGGGTAAAGGTTGGCTTCAGTTTATTGCACCGCGCGTCGGACGCACTGCGGGTTGTCACGCTTCAATCTCGCGGCCCGGCCTCACGCCTTCTTCGCCGGCTCCGGCGCTTTGGGCGCGAGCTTGGTGAGGCGGAGCTTCTTGGAATAGTGGACGGTGGCGATCTGGATGCCGTCGGGGTGCAGGTCCATTTCGCGGGCCATGTCGGGGAGCTTGAAGGCGGGCGCGGGCTTCTCATCGTCCTTGCCCCAGAAGAGCAGGTGCCCGCCGCTGCCGCCGCCGCAACCGGCGATGAGCGTGCCGTCGGGATGGAAGAGGCAGTTCCACACGGTCGAGTTCGTCAGGCCCTCGGCGAGGTGCGTCTTGAGGAGCTTGTGGGTTTCCCAGTCGTAGCGCTGGACGATGGGTTCGTGGACGTTGCCGAGCGGGTTCGTGGCCTTGTGCAAGCCGCCGCAGGCGAGGTGCTTTTTGTCCGGCGAGAGCGCCAGCCCGCGCACGCCGCCGAAGTGGACTCCTTGGCCGCCATTGAAAGAGTGCAGCTCCTTCGCATCGAGCACCCGGATGGACTTGCCGGTGGCGAGGTCCCACTGCTGCACCTTGCCCATGAGGTCGCCGGAGAGGAGAAACTTGCCGTCGGGATGGAAGATGACGCTGTAAACGTCCAGCTCGTGGCCGGAGAATTCCTGAACCATTTTTCCGTCGGCGAGATTCCAGAGCTTGACCATCCGGTCGTTGCCGCCGCTGGCGAGGAGCTTGCCATCCGGGCTGACGGCGAGGGCGCGAATCCAGCCCTTGTGCGCCGTGACCTTGCGCTGTGGCGCGGGCTTCTCCGCCGTGGCCGGCCACCACATGAGCGTGTCATCGCCGCCCGCGCTCACGAGGGTCTGGCCGTCCTTCGACAACGCGACCGCCCACACATAGGAATCATGCGCGCTGAACACGGTCTTCTTCTTCGGGTCAGCCAGGTCCCAGCGGAGGATGGCGCGGTCCTCGGACGTGGCGAAGACGAACTTGCCCGTGGGATCGAAGCGGCAGGTGATGAGCGGCGACGTGTGGTCGAACTCGGCAGCGACGTGAGCGGCTTTGAAGTCGGGTTTCATCTCAACCACCTAGAGCTACGACTCGGAGGACTGCGGTGACGGATCAGGCAAGTAATTCCTTGATCGGCCCACAAGCCGGGTCCGCCATGAGCACCTGCCGGCCGGCCACGTCGAAGCTCGCCTTCGAGCTGAGGCCCAGCGCGCGCAGGTAGGTGTGGAAGAGATGGCCGCAGTCCACTTCGCGCTCCTTCACCTCGGTGCCGTTGGCGTTGGTCGCGCCGATGACCGCGCCGCGCTGGAGGCCCGCGCCGCCGAGGCAGACGCTCCACGCCTTGCCCCAGTGGTCGCGCCCGTAATACTGGTTGATGCGCGGCGTGCGCCCGAACTCGGACAGCACCACGACGAGCGTGTTCTCCAGCATCCCGCGCTCGTGCAGGTCCGTGATGAGCGTGGCGAAGGGCTTGTCGAACTCGCCCACCTGCTCGAAGTGGAAGTTGAAGTTCTCGTTGTGCGTGTCGTAGTTCGAGTGCGACACCTGCACGAAGGAGATCCCGTTCTCCAAAAGCCGCCGGGCCATGAGGCAGTGGCGGCCGAAGTCGTGCTTGCCGTAGCGCTCGTGGTCCTTCTCCGGCTCCTTGCTCAGTTCGAAGACATCGCGCTGCTTCATCAACTCCAGCGCCTGTTCGTAGCTCTGCACGTAGGCGTCGGTCATCGCGGTGCGACGGCGGGAGAGGAAGTGGTCGTTGGCGAGGCGGCGGAAGGCGTTTTGCTCGGCGAGCGAGGCGTCGGTGAGGCTGTCGGGCTTGGTGGTGTTCTGCGGGGGCTTGCCGCCGTCGAGCGAGATGCTGGCGTATTTCGGGCCGAGGTAAGCGGAGTCAGCGCTGCGCCCGCCGCCGCCGCCCGCAGTGATGCGGATGTGTCCTGGCAATGTGCGATCCGTGGTGTCAAGACACTTGGCGACCACCGCGCCGATCTCCGGGTAAGTCTGCCCCGGCAACTGGCGGCGGCCAGTCAGCATCATGAAAGTGCCCTTGCCGTGGTCGTCGTTCTTCGTGTTGATGCTCCGCACGAGCGAGAGGTGGTGCATCACCTTGGCCGTGTGCGGGAGAAGTTCGCTGATGTGGATGCCCGGCACGCTCGTGGGAATCGCGCGGAACGGCCCGCCGGTGTCAGTCCCCGGCTTGGGATCCCAACTCTCCAACTGCGAGAGCCCGCCGTGCATGTTGATGACCAGCATCCGCTTCTCGTCCTTGGTCAGCGCGGCGGCGACTGCCGGCTGCGCGAAGGAGCCGAGCCCGCCCACGACCGCGCCGGCACCGAGCGCGAGACTGCCAAGGAAGGTGCGGCGGGCGACCGAGTGATCCGCCGAGTTGCAGGCGTAATGGCAGGGCTTCATAGGCGTGCTGCGGTGTTGTTCGGGCTGACTGGATTATCCGACTGCGGAAGCCGGGACTGAATTCGCAATCTTAAACCCGGTTTCCGAATTGGAACTGCCGCGAAAGTCCGCAAAGAACGCAAAGCCAAGCCGTCGCCAGGGAACTCACGTCGCTTCCTGCGAAACGGGAACCGTCGCTGGACGCTGGGTGCGTGTTTCGAGGAAGTCCTTCAGCTCCTGCGCGGTCTTGGCGCCGAAGCCGGGCACTTCCGCGATCTGCTCGACGGTCGCGAGGCGCAGGCGGTGGATGGAGCCGAACTTTTTCAGCAGCACCTGCTTCCGTGCGTCGCCGACACCGGGGAACTCGTCGAGGATGCTCTCGGAGATTTTCTTGAGCCGGAGCTGGGCGTTGTAGCTGTTGGCGACGCGGTGGGACTCGTCGCGCACGCGCTG
>JBEBFV010000273.1:0-8437 GCA_040081795.1 Limisphaerales bacterium
ACGCGCGGGCCGTGCGTGAGCACCGACGTGTAGTAAACGAAGAACGGCTTTTCCCGATGCCGCCGAGCGAAGTCTATCACGAACTCATTGAACAAGTCGGGGCCGAAGTCCTCCGGCTTCGTCGGCAGGTATTCGCCGTTCTGCACGATGCTCGGGTGCCAGTAGCGCGAGTGCTGGCCGTTGTTCGGCTCGCGGCCGGGATGCTTCACGCCGGGCGGCAGATTGTGCTCGTAAGCCCACATCCGATACTCGTCGAAGCCCGCGTCGCGGATGAGCGTGGGCAGCTTGCCGGACAACTGCCACTTGCCCGACTGCGCCGTCGCGTAGCCGCGCGTCTTGAGCAGGTCGGCGAACGTGAAGCGGCTGCCGATGTCCGTCTCCGGCGAGCCGGGCGCGGGGATGAACGCCTTGTTGTTCATGCCCAGATAGCCGGTGCGGAAGCCATACTGCCCCGTCATGAGCTGCACGCGCGTCGGCGTGCACAGCGGCGTGGCGAAGAATGTCTCGAAGCGCAAGCCCTCGGCGGCCATGCGGTCGAGGTGCGGCGTCTGATGCCGCGTGCTGCCGTAGCAACCCAGCTCCTTCGCCCCGAGGTCGTCGGCGAGGATGACGATGAAGTTCGGCGGGCGAGGCGCGGCTTGAGCCGCGAAGCTCCAAATCCCAAATCCCAAGCTCCAAAGAATAACCAAGCTCCAAGCATCAAATCGCCAGCCGAGGACCGACAGCGCCCCGTGGCTTGGAGCTTGGAACTTGGTGCTTGGGATTTGGGATTTCATTTCGTTATGGGCGGCAGCCGCGCCGCTAGGACCGCACGCAACTCCTTCAGCACCACCGCGTGCTTCGGGTCGTTGGCGAGGTTCGTGAACTCGCGCGGGTCGGCGTCGTGGTCGTAAAGCTCGATGCCGTTCCGGCCCTCATCCCACTCCGTGCAGCGCCAGCGCGCGGTGCGGACGCTGCGGCCCCAATGCTCCGCCTTGGCGCCACGCCGCGCTTGGGTGAACGCGCCTTCGTGCAGCACCGCCTTCGGGTCGTTCAGCACGGGGCGGAGCGACTTGCCCTGCAAGCTCGCGGGCGCGGGCACGCCGGTCAGGTCGCAGAGCGTGGGGTAGATGTCGAGCAGCTCGGCGAGGCTGGTGGTGCGCCGCCCATTGCCCTTCGCACCGGGCGCGTGGACGAGGAACGGCACGCGCGCGCTCTCCTCGAACAGGCTGCGCTTGTGCCACAGCCCATGCTCGCCGAGATGCCAGCCGTGGTCGGCGGCGAAGATGACGATGGTGTTTTCCGCGAGGTCGAGCCGCTTCAACGCGTCCAGCACCCGGCCCGCCTGCGCGTCCATGTAGCTCACCGTCGCGAGGTAGCCACGGATTGCCGCGCGCCGCTGCTCCGGCGTGGTGGTGATGGCGTAGCCGGGCACGGAGCCGTTGCGCGCGGGCGCGGGAATGTCCGCCTCGTCGTCCGCCGGCTCGGTGGGCAGCTTGATGCTGTCGAACGGATACAGGTCAAAATACTTCGCGGGTGCGACCAACGGCAGGTGCGGACGATGGAATCCAACCGCGAGGAAGAACGGCTTCGACTGGTCGCGCTTCTCCAGCCACTCGACAGCGGTCTTGGCGAAGTTCCCATCCACGAGGTCGTCGTCCGTGCCGGTGGTCTCGGTCCACGGCAGCCCCTGCTTCTTGCCCGTCGTGACCTTCACCGCGCTCTCGCGCTTCGGTGGGTAAGGCCGCTCGTCCTTGAACGGCGTGCCGAAGTCCCACGCCTGCGGGTCGTCCATGCTCTCGGTGCCGGTCGGCACGCCGAGGTGAAAAATCTTCCCACAGCGCGCGGTCGCGTAGCCGTTGCGCCGGAAGTGGTGCGGCAGCGTCATCACGCCGGGGAGGTTCTTGTAGAGATTGTCCGCGTTGTCCGTAACGCGTGTGGTGTGAGGGCGCAGGCCGGAGAGTAGCGACGCGCGTGACGGGTTGCAGTGCGGGAACTGGCAATACGCCCGCTCGAACAGCACCGCGCGCTTTGCCAGCGCGTCGAGGTTCGGCGTCTTAGCCACCGGATGGCCGTAGCAGCCGAGCGTGTTCGCGAGGTCGTCGGACATGAGCAGGAGCACGTTCGGCTTCGGCGCGGCGGCGGAATTAAACGCAGAGGCGCACAGGGCGCAGAGCAGCGCAAAGAGGGCGGAACGCGGCGGCTTCATAGATTGGAAATTAACCACGGATGGACACGGATGGACACGGATTTATCACGGACAACTGTGAACAAATTCTTTGGCAAACGAATGGGGGCAAACGAATTCTCCGCTCTGGATTCGCTTGCCCCCATTCGCTTGCCACACTGCTCATTACTCATCTCGGGTCGCGGCCATACACACCATCATTCTCCGCCACGGGCAGCCGCGGCTTCGACGCCGCCGGGCGGTCCTCGGCGAACCACTGGTTGCCCTCGAAGCGGAACGTCTCCGGCGCGGTGCCGCCGCCCACGTTCACCACGTCGCGGATTTGCGCGGCGCGGAACACGATGCGGTTGCCCTTTACCAGCCCGTTGCGGCTGGGCACGAAGTTCTCCCCGCGCGTCTCCTGCAGGATGCGGATAATCCACCGCTCCGGGAACAGCACCGTGTTGCCCGTGAACTCCGCGCCGTCCACGCCCACGAACGCCGCCGCGCACGCGCTGCCCTCGATGACGCAGTCGCGCACGATCACGCGCGTCGCCTCATGCTTCGCGCCTTGCGGGCGGAAGTAAGGCAGACCCGTCGAGCCGCCGAGGTTCACCGCGCGCTCGCCGGCCTTGAGGAAGCGGCACTTCTCCACCGTCACGTCGGAACTGCCGCCCTTGATTTGCACGCCCGCCGACGCTGAGAAGCCCGCCTTGCCCGTGAAGCGGCAGCCGGTGACGAGCGCCTGGTGGCAGCCCACGAGGTCAATGCCCTGCCCGCCCCAGCCCGTGATGACGCAATCGCGCACCGTCAGGCCGGTGAGGCCCGAGACCTTGATGGCGTCGTGGTTCCCCTGCGGCCCGATGTCGCTGACCTCGACGCCCTCGATGGTCACGCCGCGCACGGGCCGCTCCGCCTGTCCACCGTCGTCGAGGTTCAAACCATTCGCGCGCTGGCCGCTCACGCGCAGGTGCCGCACCGTCAACCCGTCGCACCGCGAGAAGTGCCAGCCACCGCTGCCGCCTTTGAAGAGCGGCGGGTTCTTCGCATCGAGCGCCTCCACCGTGAGCCGCACCACGCCGCGCACCGACTGCCCGCCCGGATACTCGCCGGGACCGATGCGCAACGTCGTGCCCGGCTGCAACGCCCCGAGCGCCGCGCGCAACTGCGCCGCGTCCCGCACGACGACCACCGGCCCGACGGTCTCTGCCGCGCGCAGTTCAAGCAATGGCAACAGCGCGGCCAGGAGGAACAGCAGTGGCTTCATGGGCTGGATGAACACGAGCTAGTCAGCAATGCAGGTGCTCACCTGAGGACACGGGTGTAATCTTCTACGGCGGTGAAGCCCTGTGCAGCAAAGGCTGTTGAGACCTTGTTGAGGCTGCCTTTGCTGTTGGCGAAGAAGGTCGTGTATTCGTCGTGGTCGGCGTAGAGGACGAACGGCTTCGGTGAGGGGATGAACACGAAGTCAATCCAACCTCCCAACGCCGCGATGAGCAAGGGCTGCACCTCCGCCGCCGTCTCGGCCACAATCGTCATGTCGTGCAGGAGACTTGGCTGCAAATGGTGCTGCGTCAGCAGCGCTTCGAGATTCTTTGGCTGAAAAATCACAGAGTCGATCAGCACCGTGCCGGAATTCACCGGTCCGATCATGCTGAGTATGGCCCCGGTAAACGGGGCGAGTGAGCGCAGCGGCGTCTGAAAAGTCCGCTGGAACCGCCACGGTGTCCGGCGGAATTTCTTGAGCGCTCCGCTTTGCTGCGAGATGATCATGTTTCAGCCAAATTGCCTCACCGCTTCGCCTTGAGCGTGGCGATGAGGTAGTCCTCGGTCTTGGCGTGCTTCACGTCGGGTGCGCCGGGATAGACGAGTTCGCAGGGGACGCCGATGGCCTTGCACTTTTCCAGGAGCTTCACGCCGTAGTTGGCCGTGTGCGTGGGGTCTTTCTGCTCCTGGCCGAGCGCGGGCGGCGTGGAGTAAATCATCCAGATGGGCGGGTCGTCGGCGGTGACGTGCTCGATGGGGGAATACTTCTTAATCCACGGCAGCACGGACTCGCGCGCGGCGAGGAAGGCGGCGAACTGCGTGTCGCGGGTCCTATTGTCCTTCGGGTCCGGCATGAAGCCGAAGGCGTGGCCGCCATAACGGCTGTTGGGCGTCCACTCTTTCAGCTCCTTCGGGTCGAGCGAGGTCTGCGCGCCGATGACCGCCGCGCACCAGAGGCGGGTGGACTCGCGAGCGACGGGGTCGGTGCTCTTCGGGTCGGCGAGGTCGGCGTGGAAGGCGAGCCACAGCGACGAGCACGCGCCCGCGCTGCCGCCAGTCGCACCGATGCGTTGCTTGCTGATGTTCCACTCGGCGGCTTTGCTGCGCACGAACTGGAGCGCGCGCGCGGCATCGGCGATGGGCCACTCGACGGGCGGCTTCACGCCGGCAAGCTGCGCCTGCGTGCTGTAGCGATAGTTGATGGAGACGACCGAGATGCCCGCCGCGAGATACTTCTCCAGGCTGCTGACGCCTTTCTTGTCACCAGCGACCCAGCCGCCGCCGTGGATGTGGAAGACGACGGGCGTGGGCTTGTCGGAGTCGGCGCGATAGAAGTCGAGCACCTGCCGCTCGTGCGTGCCGTAGGCGACGTTCGCATGAGTGGGGACGCGCTGGGCTTCGGCGGGCTTGGCGGCGGGCTTTGCCGCAGGGTCGGTTTTCTTCGGCGCGTCCTGCGCGGAGGATTGGCCGCAAAGAACGCAAAGGGACGAGATGAGTGGAAGGAGGGGGATGATTCGTTTCATAAGCTGTGCGGGTGTTCTACCGGGTCGGGGCGCGAAGCCAAGGGAGGAATTGCTGCGAAGGGACGCTCCCCGCTCACTTCGCCTTGGCCTTCTTGGCGGGGCTTTTCTTCGGGGTGTCCTGGACTTCGAGGAAACGCTTCCAGTTCACCGGCACGTCGTTGGCCTGCTTCGCGCCGGGGGTGCTGCGGCCATCGTTGACGAGCCTTTCCATGACGGCGGTGAGTTCGGCAACGAGCGCGGGCTTCTCGGCGGCGAGGTTTTTGGCTTCTCCCAAGTCGGCCGCCAAGTCGTAAAGCTGGATGACGGACGAGGTCGCCGCGCCGGCCGGAGCCGGAGTGCCGAAGATGATTTTCCAATCGCCCTGCCGGAGCGAGGCCAGGCCGCTGGAGGCGTGGCTGATAGCGTGTTGCCGAATGGGTTTGTCCCCGCCACGCAGCAGCGGCAGCAGGCTGAAGCTGTCCTCGCCCGCGCTGGCCGGGAGCTTCGCGCCGAGCACGTCGGCGAAGGTCGCCATGAAGTCCGCCTGCATCACGAGCTGGTCGCATCGCGCGCCGGGCCGCACCACGCCGGGCCAGCGCACGACGAACGGCACGCGATGTCCGCCTTCCCATGCGTCGGTCTTGTAGCCGCGCAACGGTCCGCTGGGGAAGTGGCCGCTCGCCTCCAAGGTCTTCACGCCGACAAGGGGCGCGCAGCCGTTGTCGCTGGTGAAGATGACGAGTGTCTTGTCCGCCGCGCCGCTCCTGTCCAGCGCGGCCAGCACGCGGCCGACGGCGGCGTCCGTCTCCATCACGAGGTCGGCGTAGGTGCCGAGGCCGCTTTTGCCCTGCCACTCCTTGTTCACCGCGAGCGGCGTGTGCGGCGTGGTCAGCGGCATGTAGAGGAAGAACGGTTCCGGCTGCTTCGCGCTGCGCTCGATGAACGCGCACGCGCGGTCGGTGAGCGCGGGGAGAATGCCTTCGAGCCTCCAGCCCGCGAGAGCGGGGCCGCCAAGGCTGGCGAGGTGGTTCTTGAACTGCTCGGCGGGCAGGAACTCGCTGGGTATGCCGACGGTCTTGTCGTTCTCGATGAACGCGTAGGGCGGCCAGTTCGGAACGTCGGTGCCGAAGTAAGTGTCGAAGCCGCGCGTGGTCGGGCCACCGGCGATGGGCTTGGCGTAAACCTCTTTCCACGCGGCGCGGTGGGCGTCAGTGACGGTGGGCGAGTCCGCGCGACCGGGCGCAAAGAGCGGACGTTGGTCCGGCGCGATGGCCCAGTCCCAGCCGAGATGCCACTTGCCGATGGCGGCAGTGCGGTAGCCGTGCTGCTTGAGCAGACCCGCGAGCGTGAGCCGGTCGGGCTCGATGAGCGGCCGCTCCAGATAACCGACAATCCCCGACTGCAAGCGCGTGCGCCAATGGTAGCGCCCCGTGAGCAGCGTGTAGCGCGTGGGCGAGCAGACGCCGCTGCTGGTGTGCGCGTCGGTAAAACGCATCCCCTGCGACGCGAGCCGGTCAATGTTCGGCGTCGGGATTTTGCCGCGCAGCGGGTTGTTGCACTGCACATCGCCGTAGCCGAGGTCGTCGGCGAGGATGATGAGGATGTTCGGCTTGACGGGCGCGGCGAGGGATTTGCCGCAGAGACCGCAAAGGAGCGCAAAGAGAAGGCAGACGTGTTTCATATTCTGAGCCGGGTTCGACTCGTCACTTCGCGGACTTCTTCGCGGCGGGCTTTGACTCCACCTTGCACTCCGGGTCGCGCGGGACGGCGGGGCCGGTCTGCTCGACGGGCTGGTTGAAGAGGTAACGCCACACATCCTCGTGGATGAACTTGCCCGCCGCGTCCTTCACCGCCGCGCCGCCGGGCACGACGGAGCTGTGCGCGCGCTTGGCGTCGTCCTTCACGTTCGCGTCGGTGATGAGGCGGCGGGTGTTGCCGTAAGGCGTGGCGACCTTGTCCACGTTCACGATGGGGCCAAACGCGTGGAGGCCGAGCAGCTCCCACGAGCGGCAGTAGTGGTCGCCGGACCAGCCGCCGTCGAGCACGTGACTGAAGCCGAAGTAGCGGTTCGCAGGCGTGGCGGAGGGCAGCGCCTGCCACGTGTCGAACTGGTCGCGCGGCCCGCAAAACATCACCACACGGTCCACGCGCTGGTGCTTCGCGAAGCGCGCCGCCGTCGTGGAGCCGTGCGAACTGCCGCTGATGATGACGCGGTCCCAACGCAAGCCCGCCGGCTTTTCGTCCGTGAGGAAATGATCCCAGCGGCCCACTGGGTTTTCCTTCGCCAGCCATTTCACGAACACGAGCGCGCGCTCCATCATGCCGTCGGGCTTGGGGATGCTCACCACGCTGCTGAAGTCCTCGCCCGTCGCGGCTTCGAGTCGGATCTTCCCGAGGAACTTGTCGTCGTCCGGCGGTGCGGCGCTGCCAAACTTGCCGAACCAGCCGTTCGCGTAGTGAACGCGGAGAGAGTGCAGCCCGTAGCTGTTCACCCGCTCGGCGAGCGGCGCGCTGTTGCCCATGAGCCAGATGACGAGCTTGCCCTGCGGCTTCACGCGTGTGTCCACGGACGCGTTCTCCACGTCCGCTGGTTTGCCGCCTTTCTCGAAGACAAACTCGATCTCGGGATGCGGCCTCGCGCGCGGGTCAAGCTGGCTGGCGCGGGCGGTCAACTCGTAGCGCTTTGGCGTCGGGTCGTTGAAGGCGAGGGGCACATCGGCGGCGAGGCATTGGCCGCGAACGAGCGCAAGCAGAGCGAGGGAAATTGCGAGGGCGCGAGCGGATTTCATGGAGAGGAGGTCAGGGTTCACCGAAGATTTGTTGGAACGGGCAGCCAGCGCTCGCGTGTCAGGGTGCCGACGATGCCTTCGGCCAAAACTTTGTGGCCCTCCGCCAACAGGTGCGAGCCGTCAGAATAGACCACCTTTGCGGCGCGCCCGGCAAGCGTGTCCTTCATCGAGACAACGCCCACGCCATCGCCCCGCAGCGCGGCGCACAACGCATCAAGCCCGTTGTCGTCGGGCGTTGCGCCGGCAGCCTTCAGGGTGGCCGTCGCCTGCGAGACGAGCAGCACGCGGACGCCGCTCTTTCGGGCGAGCGCGATGGTCTCGGTGGTCTGGCGGCGGACGAGTTCAGACCACTGACGCAGCTTCTCCGGGTTCAACGACGCTTTCACCTCCGCGTCGGCGTCGCTGGCGGCGCGCTGGTTGCGGACGCTCGCGGGGAGCCATTCCCAATAGACCTTCTCCTGCTTCATCTCGTGGAGCCGGCGGATGACGAGGCACTTCATAAGCCAGTTCCGCGGGTGCCAGCCGCGGAACTCCTCGCGCCGCCGCCACTCGCGCTCGTCCTCGTATTCGTTCGAGTCATTGACGTGGAGGATGACGAGGCTGGGCTGATACTTGAGCGCCTGTTCGACGATGAGCTGCTTGCGCCGCGTTCCGTAGCCGGGGACGGAGAGGTTGAAACTCTCCGTCTTCACACCGCGGGCGCGGAGCAGCTCGCCGAGCTGCCCGGCGTAGGA
>JBEBFV010000015.1:0-29695 GCA_040081795.1 Limisphaerales bacterium
GTCGGCAGCCATGTCGATGAGCGAGGCCATCGGCAACTCCCAGGCAGTGCGGTACACGGCGCGAAGCGCTTCCGGCAGCTCCGTCATGCCCTGGACTGAGCCCTCCGCCAGCTTGAGGCGGTTGCGGGTGTCCGCGGTCCAGGCACCCAGCGCCTTCAGCTCGTTGACCAGGTAGCGGTTGATCTGGACGAAGTCGCCGGAGAGGGTTTCGCGCTTGAACAGGTTGGAGACCTGGGGCTCGATGCACTCAGAGGCGCCGCAGATCGAGGCGATCGTCGCGGTCGGGGCGATCGCGATGAGGAGAGAGTTGCGCAGACCGTGCTGCATGACCCGCTGGCGCAGTGCGTCCCAGCGCGCCGGTTCGGTGGACGAATGCTCCTGCGGCGCGCTGAGGACAGACGCGCCCTACCACGTCCGCCCTGTCGCCGCCGTGATCAGCCGGCTGTATTCCTCCTCCGAAACCAGCTTGGGCACCGCGCGGCACGTCTGCTCGAAGCCGGGGAAATTCCACAAGTTCGGGAAATCCCGGCACTGCTGCGGCTTCACCGGCTGCACGGCGCAATTCTCGCCGTCGAGGAAAACGCATTCGCCGTTGGGCTTGTCCATGAGCGCGAGGCCGGCGCGGTCGGGACGCAGCCGGGTGAACTGCTGGATGAAGTCGTGCTCGCTCACCCCGCGAAACTGCGCCAGCCGGGTGATCTCCGCCTCCGTAAGCCGCACCTGCCCCGGCCAACGGCAGCAGGCGGTGCAACGCTGGCATTCGTGAAAGACCGGCACAAGGCAAACGGTAGCGCGACCAGGAGGGATCGAGAAAGTGTGAAAACGTGCGTGCGAACCGTGCGCTCCGCTTCCCCGGCTCGAAACTTACTTGTAACAGACCGTCCTTCGCGACGTCTGTCTCTCCACTGCTGCCGCGAACTTTTTCCCGGCTGGCGCGTTGAACCAAACAAGCCGGGCGAGCACACCAGCGCCGGGCGCACCAAACGAAAACTATGAAACTGCCCACCGTCTCCCGCCCGCTGTTCGCAGCGCTGTGCGGTTTTACCCTCGCGGCCCTGCCTGACGCCAGCCGCGCCCAGGAGCGCGCCCGCGAGGAACGCCCGCGCGAAAATGCCCCGCGTGATGAACGCCCCGCCGACGGCCAGCGCCCGCCGCGCGGCGACTTCCGCCCCGGCGAGGCTCAACGTGGGGAACCCCAGCGCGACGGTGGTGTCCGCCGTGACGATGCTGGTCGCGGACCGGCTCGCCGAGTGGAAGGTCAACGAGGCGACTCCCGCCCCGGCGAAGGCCAGCGCGGCCAGCCCGGTCAGCCGGGGGGACAGCCGGGACAGCAATTCAACCCGCAGGAACTCTTCCGCGACTTGAACGACGACCAGCGCAACGCGTTGCGCGGTTTCTTCGAGGCGCAACAGGGAGTCATGCGGGAAGTGGGCGAGCGCTCCATGCGCCTGCGCCGTGAGATCACCGAGGCCACGATGGCCGACAAGCCCAACGAGGGCCTCATCCGCGAAAAAATCATGCAGGCTGCCCAGCTTGAGGCCGAGTCCACCATCGCCCGCACCCGCGCCTTTTCCCAGGTGCGCGAGAAGCTGCCCAAAGAAACCGTCGAGCGCCTGCGCTCGATGATGGCGAACTCGGGACCGCGCTCCGGCATGCAAGGCCCGATGCAGGGCGGCCCGGGCGGCCAAGGCGGCCAGCGCGAGGGCGGCGATGTTCGCCGTCCTGCCGGTGACAATTTCAACCAGCCCGGCCGCGGCACGCCGGACGGGCAGTTCCGCCGCCCCGATGCGCAGCGTGAAGGCGATCAACTTCGCAAGCCGGCCGGTGAAGGTGACCGCCGTCCCGCTGAGGGTGACTTCCGCAGGCCCGCCGGCCCGCGTGATGGCGACCAGATCCGCAAACCCGGCGAGGGCGACCGTGGCCCCCGTCCTGATGGTGATCGCGGTCCGCGTCCTGATGGAGACCGTGGCGTGCGTCCCGACGGCGACCGTGGCCGCAACCCCGAAGGTGGCGACCGCAAGCCCGAGCTGCCCCGCCGCCCGCCAGCGGACCAGTAACCAAAGCGTCCGTTCCCCGTCTCTGCCAAAGCCATCGCCTGTCGGCGGTGGCTTTGCGCTTTTGCTTTTGACCGACTGATTTGCCAGTGTCCGCCCCGATGGAACCCAGCGATACCGAGCTGATCGCCGCCGTGCGCAAGGGCGACGTGTCGCAGTTCGAGCCGCTCATCGCACGTTACCAGCCACGGGTCTTCGCCACCGCCCGGCGCTACGCCCGGCGCGAGGACGAGATCCAGGACATCGTGCAGGAGGTGTTCATCAAGGCATTCCAAAAGCTCGACAGCTTCCGCGCGGAGGCCCCGTTCGAGCACTGGCTCATGCGCCTGGCCGTGCGCACCTGCTACGACTTCCTCCGCGCACACCAGCGCAACCGCGAGACGACGCTCACCGATCTCTCCGACCCCGAGGTGGACTGGCTGGAACGTTTTGCCGCCAGCCCGGAGGACAACAGCAAGAACACGGACGCCGCGCGCGCGCTGATCGAGCGCGTGATGGCGCAGCTCTCGCCCGAGGCGCGGCTGGTCATCACGCTGCTGGAAATCGAGGACCGCTCGGTGAAGGAGATCGCGCTACTCACCGGCTGGTCGGTCCCGCTGGTGAAGGTCCGCGCCTTCCGCGCCCGCGCGCAGATGAAAAAGATTTTGGAGACGCTCACGAAGGGGAAGTATTTGTAACCGCACGAAAGACGGCTTCGTCTGCCTTCACTGTTATGGACTTGGAAAAGCTCCAGAAAAAGTTAATCGCCGCCGCAAAACTGTCGCCGCCGAGCGACCGGGTGCCGTATGCGTTCGAGAAGCGCATCATGGCGCGGCTGACCGCGCCGTTGCACGTGGACGAGTGGTCCCTCTGTGGCCGCTGGCTCTGGCGGGCAGTCACGCCGTGCATGTCGGTGATGGCCGCGCTCGGCGTCTGGGTGCTCGCCACGATGCATCCCGAACCCGAGAGCCAGAACCTCGAGCAGGCGATCGAAAACACCCTTCTGTCCAGCGATGACGTCGCGGGCGAATAGCCGGTGAACCCGTGGAAGTTCATCCTCGCCACGGTGCTGATCTACGGCACGGGCGTCGTGACAGGAGCGCTCCTCACCACGCTCGTTGAGCGCCCGCACAAGGCGGCCAAGCCTCCGCAGCAGCTCAACTACAGCCAGATTCAGCGCGGGGAGTTTCTCAACCGCCTCCAGAAGCAGCTCGACCTCACCCCGGAACAGCACGACCGCATCGGCCACATCCTGCGCGACAGCAACCAGCGCACGAAGCCCTACTGGGACCCGGTCGCGGCGAAGATGAAGGAAGAGGTTCGCACAGTTACCGAAAAAATCCGTGCAGAGCTGACGCCCGAGCAAAGCACGAAGTTCGATGCTGAGATCAAGGCCGCGCGCGCGCCCAAGAAGCTGGACCCTGACCGCAAGGAGAAGAAGCCCGGCTCCACCAACGCGGTGCCGACCAAGGCCAAGCAAAAGATGTCGCCCACCTCGCCCTCAACCAATTTCCCATCGGAAGACGTCGCGCCGCCCAAGGTCCTCAGGCACCTCCGCGTGTCGCCCACCGCTGCTGCCCACGCCTGACGGTCTGGGCTGGCGCAAGGCGGAGGAGAAACAGCCCTCCCTTCTTCTTCGCTTCCCAACTCGTTCGCCACGGCCCGCTGGATGCGCCCGTATCTACATGCTTTCCCCCAGCCAAAACCTTTGCCCCGACCGCAACTTTTCCCTAGGCTCGCCGTTCAAGTCTCTGTTGCTGAATGGCCTTTGTCTCCATCAAGAACGTCTTCGCCAGCGCCGCCCTGGCGACGCCCGAGCAGTTTGATGCGTGGTCCAAGCTCTGGCGCGCGGCGGTGGAGGGCGGTTCAGCCGAGCCGCTGACCGCGTTCATGGCACGCGAGTCCGGACTGAGCGAGGACGCGTTCCTGGAGAAGCTCGCCGCCGCCCTCGGCTGGCCCTTCGTCAACCTCAAGCTGCTCGACATCCCGGTCGAGGCGCGCGGGCGCATCTCCACCAAGGTCGCCTTCCAGCACTTCGTCGTCCCCACCGCGTTCACCGAGGGCGTGCTCCAAGTCGCGGTGAGCAATCCCTTCGACACCGCGCTGCTCAACGCCGTTTCCTTCGATGCGCATTGTCCAGTTCAGTTCGCTCTCGCGCCGCGCGTCGAGATCGAGAAGGCGCTGAAGAAGTATTATGGCGTCGGCGCGGAGACGCTCGACGAGATGTCCGAGAACGAGCCGCTTGAGCTGGAGCTGGCCAGCGACAAGGAGATCACCGAGGGCGATCAGGAGGCGAGCGTCATCAAGTTCGTCAACCAGATCGTCTGGGAGGCCTTCAAGGCGCGCGCCACGGACATTCACTTCGAGCCGGCGGAGGACGAGCTGCGCATCCGCAACCGCATTGACGGCATCCTGCACCAGATCCCGCTGCCGCCGCAGCTCAAGCGTTTCCAGGCCGCCATCATCTCGCGCATCAAGGTCATGTCCGGCATGAACATCGCCGAGAAGCGCCTCCCGCAGGACGGCCGCATCAACGTCCGCATCAAGGGCGAGGAGATTGACATCCGCGTCTCGACGGTGCCGACGGTCTATGGTGAAAGCGTCTCCCTCCGCCTCCTGTTGCGCGGGAAAATTTTCCTCAGCCTGGACAAGCTCGGGTTCACTCCCACCGAGGAGACGGCCATCCGCGACATCATCTACAAGCCCCACGGCATCATGCTTGTCACCGGGCCGACCGGCTCGGGCAAGTCCACCACGCTCTACGCCTTCCTCAGCTCCATCAACTCGGTCCAGAAGCGCATCATCACCATCGAGGAGCCGGTGGAATACGAGCTGAAGGGCATCAACCAGATCGCCGTGCGTTCGGACATCGGGCTGACGTTTGCGATGGGTCTGCGCCACATTCTCCGGCAGGACCCGAACGTCGTGATGGTCGGCGAAATCCGCGACCAAGAGACGGCGGAGATCGCCATCCGCGCCGCCCTGACCGGCCATCTCGTCTTCAGCACGCTGCACACGAACGACGCGCCCAGCGCGTTCACGCGCTTGATTGACATGGGCATCGAGCCGTTCCTCGTGGCGTCCTCGGTCGAGGCCATCATGGCGCAACGCCTCGTCCGGACCATCTGTCCGGTGTGCAAGGTCGAGCAGCACGTCGAGCGTGCCTATCTCATGAAGAACGGCTTCCCGCCGGACGAGGTCGCGGCGACCAAGTTCATGCGCGGTGCCGGATGCGAGGAGTGCCGGATGCTGGGCTACCAAGGCCGGCAGGGCATCCACGAGCTGCTGCTCGTCAACGAAGCGTTGCGCCCGCTCATCATGAACCGCGCGCCCGCCTCCACCATCGCCCAGCGCGCGCAGCAGGACGGGATGAGGACGCTCCGCATGGACGGCTGGAAGAAAGTGCAGTCCGGCATCACGACCATCGAGGAAGTCCTGCGCGTGACGCAGACCGAGGAACACCTCAAGTCCCTGATGGACGACACGGGGACCATGTTCCTCACGAAGACTTGAGGCGATATGAGCGCGAGACTTCAATCCACATTTCGGCTGGCGGTCGGGACGCGTGATGCGTGCTGCGTGATGCGTGAGCACGGCCGACTGTGCTCGAACTCCCGCACCCGTCACGCACCACGCATCACGCATCACGCATCACGTTTGCCGTGAAACCCTCTCCCCCCAACGCCTGCAACGTCCTGGACCTCTCCGCCGACCGGCGGCGGCTCTGGCACTTCGACATCGCGGGCGATGGCGAGGCGGAGCTGGACGAGGAGTTCTCTGGGGTGCCCGCCGATCCGCTCCCCGCCCACCACATCGCCAAGAACTGGCGCGCTCTCTTCAGCAGCCGGCTCAACCTCGCGTGGCTGCCGGCGGGCAGCGTTTTCCTGCGCGTCGCGCAATTCCCAAAATGCGACCGCACCGAGCTGCTCGCGATGGTGGAGCTGGCCTTGGAAAAAGTTTCCCCGCTGCCCGTCGCGCAAGTCGTTTGGAGCGTCGAGCCGGTGCCCGCGCACACGACGATTCCCTCGGAGATGCAGACCGTCATCGTGCTCATCGCGGCACGGCACGAGGTGGAGAAATTTCTCGGCACGCTGGAGGGACGCGGCTTCCTCGCCGACCGTCTCGAAGCGCCGCTGTTGCATCAGGTCCTCGCCACGAAGGTCGAGGGCGACGGCGCGTGGGTTTATCCCGGCACCGGCGCGGAGGCGAACTCCTGCCTGGTCGCGTGGTGGTATGGCGGCGAGCTGCGCAGCCTGACCATGGTGAAGCTCACCGCGCCGGAGCACTGGCAGCGCGAACTCGGCGAAGTGCTGTCGAAGTCCGCGTGGGCCGGCGAGCTGGAAGGCTGGCTCACCAGCCCGCCACGCTACCGGCTCGTGGCCGCGCCGGAGGACGAAGACGTCTGGCTGCGCGTCCTGCGTGAGTTGTCCGACGGCTCCGTGGACGTGACAAAGCCGTGCGCGCCGGAAGCACTCGCGACGCTCTCCGCGCAACGCGCCGCGCGCGGCGAGAGCCTGGCGAATCTCCTCCCCACCGAGTTCACCACGCGCTACCGGCAGCAGTTCGTGGACAGCGTGTGGATGCGCGGGCTGGGCGCGCTCGTGGTGATGTATCTCTTCGGCGTGGCGGTCTTCCTCGGCTTTCTCTGGCGCGCGGAGACGCAGAAGCGTGACGTGGAGCAGCGCGTCGCCGAACTCTCCGGCTCCTACACGAACGCGCTCGTCACCAAGGCGCGCATCCAGGTGTTGCAGGAGCAAATCGCGCTCAAATACGCCGCCATCGAGAGCCTCAAGGCCGTTTCCGCCAAGCTGCCCGAGGGCATGGTGCTCACGGACTTCGCGTTCCAGCGCGGCCAGAAAGTTTCCCTGCGCGGCATCGTGCCAGCGGAGCAGATCAGCAAGCTCACGGACTACAGCGGTGCGTTGCAGGCGGCCACGCTCAACGGAGTCCCGCTCTTCAAATCCGTCAGCGCGCCCAGCTCCTCTGGCGGCGGCGTGGGCGCAAATCAGTTCAACTGGACACTCAACTGCGAGCTGCGCGGCCCAGACCTCGAATGAAGAGCCTCTTCGACAAGTTGAACCTCGGCGCGATGGAGCGGCGCATCGTCGTGGGCGCGGCGCTCGTCCTCTTCGTCGTGCTCAACGCGATGTTCGTCTGGCCGCAGTTCAAGGATTGGAACCGCGTGCAGCTCGACATCCTCAAGGCGCAGAAGACGCTCGACGATTATCAGAAGGAAGTGGACCAGCTCCCCAAGCTCCAGCAGAAGGAGACGGAGTTGAAGGGCACCGGCGGCGCGCAGCTCGCCTCCAGCGAGATGGCGCTGGCTCTCATGCGGACCGTGGATGCGAAGGCCCTGGCCTCCGGCATCCTCGTCGTGAACCGCATCCCGGGCCTCTCCGGCGGGCAGAACCCGAGCGCTTACTTCGAGGAGCAGACGCTGCGCATCAGCTTCCAGAACACCGGCGACGCCGAGTTGCTCAAGTTCATGGTGTCGCTGGGCGAGAACAATTCCACCATCCGCATCCGCGACCTGACCGTGAAGCCCGACCCGTCCCAGATGAAGTTGATGGGCGAGCTGACCATGGTGGCGAGCTACCAGAAGGCCGCGCCGGCAGGCAAACAACCGTCCACCGCAGCTCCCAAACGTCCATGAAAACCAAACTGACGGGCCTCCTCCTCACCGCCCTTGCGACGACGCTGCTCGCGCAAGCGCCGCCGGCAATCCCGCCGCCCGGCCCGGCGGGGAAGTCCAAGGCGATCAATGTCGAAGTGCGGCCATTGAATCCCAAGGCACCGGCCACCTTCAGCACCGTCACCACCAACGCCCCCGGCGCGCCACGGGTCGCGCCCAACGCCACCGCCCCGGAGCCTTTCCGCCAGCCCGCGCCTCCGGCCGGAACCACTGCGAACTTGATTGGCCCCGCCGCTCCCGCCGCGGGCGCGACCGGCACGAACGCGATGGGCACGCTGGCCGCGCGCGCGGCTGCGGCTGACGATGATGCGCCCAAGTTCACGCTGGACCAGAGCCTGTCCCCCGAGCTGACGCGGCTTCAGCTCGCGCCGCTGGACCAAGTGCTCGACAACTACTCGGAGCTGGCGGGCCGGACCATCCTGCGCCCGGCGAACCTTCCGCAGGTCGCGATCACCTTCAAGGCGCAGTCCAAGCTGACCGTGAAGGAGACATTGCAGGCGCTCGACAGCCTGCTCTCGCTCAACGGCATCGCGGTGATCCCCACGGGGGAAAAGTTTTTGACCGTGGTGCCGACGGCTGGCGCAAACCTGGAAGGCGCGGCGTTCAACACCAACAATTCGGCGGAGCTGCCCGAGGCAGGCCAATACATCACGAGGATCGTTGAGGTGAAGAACGCCAAGCCCAGCGAAGTCGTCCCCGCCATCCAGCCCTTTGCGAAGTTGCAGGGCGGCATCCTGCCGATTGATGCGACGGGCGTGCTGATCCTGCGCGACAACGCGATCAACATCAAACGCATGCTCGAGGTGCTGGAGAAGATAGACAAGGTCATCCCGTCGGATGAGGAGTTCAAAGTCATCCCGGTCAACTACGCGCTGGCGGCGGACGTGGCGCAGGTGCTCGGCAGCTTCACCACAGCCGGGCCGTCGGGCGGCGGCACCAGCACAAGCCGCACGGGCAGTTCCACCACGCGTCGGACAGGCACGACCTCGCCGTTCGGCAACACGGGCACGACTGCACTGGGCGGTGCGCAGCCCTTCGGCACCCAGCCCGGCGTGAACCCCGGCATCCCCGGCGCGGCCCAGCCCGGCACCCAGCAGTCGCAATTCCAGAACCGCCTGAACCAGATCGTCAGCAACATCACCGGCGGCCGCGGCGGTGCCGCGCCGTTGCTGGGCGAGGCCAAGATCATTCCCTACGACCGGAGCAACTCGCTGCTGGTGCTCGCGAACAAGGCCGAGATGATCATGCTGACCAACCTGCTGGCGAAGATTGACGTGCCGCAGCAGCAGGTGCTGATCGAGGCGCTGATCTTCGAGACTGACCTCACGCATTCGCTGGATGCCAGCTTCGGCGTGGGCCAGAAAACGGCTGCCGCCGGGGCCACGTTCGCGGGCCGGGGCGGCATCAACTCCGTGATCAACTTCTCGACCAACACAACTGTGCTGGGTGTGGGCGCAGCCACTGGCGGCTTCGCCTACCTGGGGCAGATCGGGGCCAACTGGGCGGCGGCGGTCCAGATGCTGGAGGCAGATTCCAAGACCGAGGTGCTCTCCCGTCCGCGCATCCAGACCTCACACGCCGAGGCGGCGACGATCTTCTCCGGCGGCACCACGCCCTACGTGACGGGCAGCGTCTCCGGCGCGGGCTTCGGCACGCAGCAGCAGATCCAGCAGTTGCAGATCGGCATCAACATGCAGGTGCTGCCGCTCATCACGTCCGACGGCCTCGTGGTGCTCGACATCAACCAGACCATCGAAGGCGAGAACGGCACGGTGCAGATCGATGCAAACCTGAAGGTGCCCAAGACCGTGCGCCACACCGCGCAGGCCAAGGTCGCGGTGAAGGACGGTGAGACGATCATCCTCGGTGGGCTCATCCGCACCGCGCGGACCAAGAGCGTCTCAGGCGTGCCGGTGCTCAAGGACATCCCCGGCCTGGGCGCGCTGTTCCGCACCACCAGCGAAAGTCCCACGCGCAAAGAGCTGATGGTCCTAATCCGCCCCACCGTGCTGCCCACGCCGCAGTCCGCCTCGCTCCACGCGCGAGCCGAGCGCGAGCGCTCCGCCAGCCTTCGCGGCGTCGAGCAGACCGTCCGGATGGAGGAGACGAAGCAGAACAAGAAGCTCGAGGAGGAGGAGATCGAGGCGATGCGCAAGCTGATGAAGAAGTATCCCAAAGGCCCGATCCCGCTGCCGGACAGCCCGTTGAGCCCTCCCGCCGCTCTAGCCACTCCTGCTCCGGACAAGAACACGCCCACGGACTTCCTGGAGATCCCCAAGACCAGCACGCCTTGATCAGTCGGAGCGCGGCTTGCCCCGCGCGAACTCCAGACTTTCCTCCGGCGGGCCAGGCCGCATTGTCCGACATGCCTTTGAACTGGTCTTCCGTCTGTGCGCGAGTTCTGTCCTCACGTTTTGGCTCCAAGCCACGGGATTGCAGCCCGTCACCCGGGCGGTTCAGCAACCATTTTCCTAATCCGCCCGTCTCACCTGCCATGCTGTCCAAACGGTTTCTCCTGGTCCTGCTGGTTGCGTGCGCTGCGTTCGTTCGCGGCCAGGCCCTTGCCGCCGCCAAGCCCAACCTCATCTTCATCCTCAGCGACGACCTCGCGCAGGGCGATCTCGGCTGCTACGGGCAGAAGCTCATCCAGACGCCGCACCTCGACCGCATGGCGCGCGAGGGCACGCGTTACACGCAGGGATATTGCGGCACGAGCGTGTGCGCGCCGAGCCGCACGTCCCTGATGACCGGCCTGCACATGGGCCACTCGCCCATCCGCGCGAACCGCGAAGTTCAGCCCGAAGGCCAGAAGCCGTTGCCCGCCGGCACGGTCACGGTGGCGCAGGTGCTTAAGAGCGCCGGCTACGCGACCGCGTGCGTGGGCAAGTGGGGCATGGGGATGTTCGACACCACGGGCAGCCCGCTGAAGAACGGCTTCGACCACTTCTTCGGCTACAACTGCCAGCGCCACGCCCACAGCTACTTTCCCACCTATCTCTACAACGACGACAAGCGCATGGAACTGCCCGGCAATGACGGCAACAAGCAGATCGAGGGCAAAGGCACCGTCTATGCGCAGAACCGCATCGCGGACGAGACGCTGAAATTCGTGCGGGCAAACCGGGAGAAGCCGTTCTTCCTCTACTACTCCATCACGCTTCCGCACGGGACGTTTCAGATCAACGACCAGGGCATCTACAAGGACAAGCCGTGGACCGAGGTGCAGAAGAACTACGCCGCGATGGTCACGCGCCTCGACTCCGACGTGGGCCGGCTGCTCGCGCTGCTCAAGGAACTGAACCTCGACGACCAGACGCTCGTCATGCTCGCGGGTGACAACGGCTCGTCCTTCGACCCGCAGTCGCCGCAGGGCAAGCTCTTCGAGCAGGCCAGCAACGGCCTGCGCGGCTTCAAGCGCGGTCTCTACGAGGGCGCGTTGCGGCAGGCGGCCCTCGCCCGCTGGCCGGGCACCGTGCCCGCTGGACGCGTGAGCCACGAGCCGTGGGCGTTCTGGGATTTCCTCCCGACTGCGGCGGAACTTGCCGGTGCGAAGTTGCCCGTGGGCTTCAAGCCCGACGGCCTTTCCCTCGTGAGCTTTCTCAAGGGCGGCGCGGCACCGCAGCGGGAATACTTCTACTGGGAGCTGCACGAAGGCGCGTCGCTCCAGGCCGCGCGTTTCGGCGACTGGAAGGCCGTGAAGAACGGTCTCAGCGCTAAGACCGAGCTCTACGACCTGAAGGCCGACGCAGGCGAAACGACCAACCTCGCCGCGGACAAACCCGAACTCGTTGCCAAGGCTGAGGCCATCTTCAAGTCAGCCCGCAGCGAGCACGCCGACTGGCCGTTGCGCGATCGGCCGGCCGGCAAGGGCAAGCAGAAGTGATCTGGCTACGCGTGAAGCCCGCAGATTTGGCAGGAAGATTTGGGGCAGGAAAATTGGGACCGGGCTTTCAAGGCGGCGGCTTCGGGGCGGAGAGGGCGCGCTTGGCGGAAAGCTCGGCGTGGTAGGCGGCGACTTCCGCCTCGGTGGCGGCCTGCGGCCAGACCCAGTCGCGGCCTTTGAGCCAGTCGAAGAAGGGGATGACGCCGGGCACACCCGCGGTCGTCGGGTCGCCGCCATCGTCCTTGAAATCCTCGCCGACGGACCAGAGGAGGAACTGACCATCAGGCTGGAGTTTGTAGCGCAGCGGCTGGCCGTCCATGAAATCGCGCGGCACGTCGGCGAGGAACTCCGGCACCAGCGCGCCGAGCGACTCAGGAAACTTCCCGTGCTTCAACCGATGCCGGTGCAGCGCGATGGCGGTGAAGGTGAGGCGGCGGACGGTCTCGAACATCGCAAACTTCTTATGAGCTTTGTCCAAGGCGGGAATCAACATGTGCGACATGATCGCGGTTCGCGGTGGAGTTTCCAGCGGCTTCGCTGCCGCCAGCATCCGCGCAAAAGGAGCCGCAAGTGCATCGGCCCGGTGCGCCTGACGCGCGCCGTCGAGCCAGACTTGGTGTGCGTTTAGCGTCCAGCGTTCATCCTCGAAGGAAAACCAAACCGCCCATCCCACGCGGGAAGAAAAGCCGATCGCGCGCTGGAGCGCTTCATCAGGGCGGTTCCAAAGCGCATCCCAAAACGAGGAGGAGGAAAAGCTGATCCCTCCGAGCTGCTCAATCGTTTCCGGGTTGGCGCGGCACTGCGCGAAGATGTCCAAGCCAATGGCGCGTTCCATGTTGCACGCGGCAAGCCAGCCACGTTTTGTGTCCCACGCCTGCCACTCAGTTTGCAGCGCTTGCAACTGCGCGTCGGTCCAGCCGGGTGATTGCAGTGCTTCCCACGTCACCGCGAAGGCAATGTGTCCGCAGGCGGCGCGCACAAGTTGTGAAATCAGTATCGGCTCTTCGTTCAACCGGGTAAGCCGCACGGCCGTTAGCAGGTTGGTCAAAGCTGTGGCCTGTTGCTCGTTACGCAGTTCCAGGAGCACGGCATTGGCAAAGACGTTCGCGGCGGCCTTGTGCTTGGCCAGATGAGGGATCAGCAGGTTGAAGCCCTTGGTGTAATCCAAGTTCACCACCATCTCCGGCCGTTCCAGCGCAACGGCCATCTCCGCGAGCAGCGGACGGTTCTCCTCCCTGTGCGCCGTTATGAACGGCCAGAGGTCAGGTTCCTTCTCGCTGGGCAACTCGGGCTGCTGCCACGTCACACGGGCTTTGCCGGGCGCGACCATCCGCATCCGCTGCGGCTGGAACTCGGGCTTCAACTCAGTGAGGCGGTTGGCGGCGGCGATGAAGTCCGGCGCGGCGTTCGAGAGCGCGGGCGGGAGCTTCGGCACGTGGTCGGCGATGGCGAGCTTCTCGCCCTTGGCGATGAGCTGGGCCTTGAACACCTCGAGCCGTGCCTTGGCCCGCTCGTGCTCCAGCCACAAGCCCAGCATCGCCAGCACGGCGAAGCCGAGGAGCCAGAGGCCGATTTTGACAGGCTTTTTCACGGAAGGCGCAAACGGGGAAGTGTCAAACGAATGGGGACAAACGAATTCAACCGGAGAAAAACGCATTCGCTTGTCGCCATTCGTTTGACAGAAGTCTGCCAATCGTGCGGCGGCGGGACGCAGCGAAGGCCTTGGGTGTTTTCCCTTTTCATCGCGGCTACTTGAAGAACCCGCGCTGCTTCTCGCTGATGGGAAGGGCGAGGCGCTCCATGACTTGGAGCATGTCCTCCCAGACCTGGCGTTTGGTGGCGCGCCCGTTGTCGGCCGCTTCCTTTTCCTGACGCAGGACGTAGCTGGGGTGGAACGTGGGCATCACCGGAATGCCTTGGAAGCTCATCCAGTTTCCGCGCTGCCGCGTGATGCGGGCGTCAGCAATGCCGAAGAGTCCTTCGACCGCCGTGCCGCCAAGAGCGACGATCAGACGGGGTTGGATAAGTTGGATTTGCTCCAGCAAATACGGGAGGCAGGTGGCCATCTCGTTGGGGCGCGGTTTGCGATTGCCCGGTTTTCCCGGTTCGGTATCAGGCCGGCACTTGAGGACGTTGGCGATATAAACGGTCTGCCGAGTCTGGCCCATCGCAGTGATGATCTTGGTGAGGAGCTGGCCCGCCGCGCCGACGAACGGCTCGGCTTGGCGGTCCTCGTCCGCGCCGGGAGCCTCACCGACGAACATGAGCTGCGCGTTGGGATCTCCCACGCCGAAGACGACTGACTTGCGCGTGGTGACGAGGTGCGGACACTTCACACAGACAAGCACGCGCTCGCGCAACGAATTGAAGGCCGCGATTTTTTCAGTCGAGGAAAGATGAACGGCTGGCGGGGGTGAGGAGACAGCGGCAGTCACCGGTGGCTTGACGGCGGGAAACAGCGGCGCGCGGGCCGGCGCGGGTGGAGCAGGCGGACGCGCTTGAGGAGCGGCAACGGGCACCTCGCGTCGTCGGCCAGCAGAGGCAGGAGCGGCGAGTCCTGTCAGCGTGTCAGGCGCGACGACGACGAAGCGTTCGCCGCTGGCCTTGCGGGCTTCCAGGTCCCGGATGACGGCGTCGAGCAACTGCGCGTAGGCGGACATGGAGGGAGTGTTGAGTTCAAAGTTCAAAGTTCAAGGTTCAAGTCGGCAGGACCGGCAACTTTGAACTTTGAACTTTAGACTTTGAACTTACTTTCGGCGCGTGACGCGACATTGCTGGAAGTGCGGCTGCGAGTGGACTTTCTCGGTGAACCCTGGGCGCGGCGAGACTTGCGCCCAGTGCCGGGCTGATCTGCGTGCGTGTGTGAACTGTGCCGCCTACGACCGCTCCGCCGCCCACCAGTGTCGGGATCGTCGGGCCGACCCGGAGATGGACAAGCACGCGGGGAACTTCTGCGAGTATTTCGAGTTCGTGAAGCGCAAGTTCACGCCGCCGAAGGCCGACGGCACGCGCGAGTCGGTGGCACGCGACCAGATGAAGAAGCTTTTCGGAGATTAGCCAGACAGCCCCGAATAATCCGGCAGAACAGGGTTGGTAATACTTTTACGCAGGCGTTGACACTGGGTTTGGGAAGTGGTTCTCTACGCGGCGTAGGCAGCAACGGTCACTGGCAAAAAGCTGCGAGATCTTTGTAAGTCAGATAAATTTCGGTCGGGGTTGGCACAGCTTCGATCGAGTTCCCCATTAGCCTACTGTGTGCCGTTTCTGAAAACTCCCCGGGGCTAGACGGCCTTCCTCAGGTCGCTAGCCCCGGTTTTATTTTGTCTCGGGAAACCGTGGCAAAGAAAAGCCCCGCCGGACTTGTCCGGCGGGGCTTTCGCATTCCAAAGGGCTGAAACTCAGTCGAACGCGTGGCCAGAGCAGCACAACACGTTGCGCATCTTGTGGCGGACAAGCTCCTTCACGGCCTTGCGTGCGGGGCCGAGATACTTGCGGGGGTCGAATTCCTTCGGCTTGGTCCAGAGCACTTCGCGGATGGCTGCGGTCATCGCCAGGCGGAGGTCGGTGTCAATGTTCACCTTGGTGCAGCCGGTGCGGCGGGCGACTTCGATATCTGCCTCGGGCACGCCAGCGGTGTCCTCACCCATGCCGCCGCCAAACTGGTTGATCTTCTGCGCTAGTTCCTTCGGGACAGAGCTGGCCCCGTGGAGCACGAGGGGGTAGTCGCCCAGACCGGCGTTCATGAGGGCCGCCTTGATTGCCTTGAGACGCTCAAGGTCAAGGTGCTGCTCGCCCTTGAACTTGTAAGCGCCATGGCTGTTGCCGATGGCGACGGCGAGCGAGTCCACGCCGGATTGCCGGACGAACTCCACAGCCTCGTCGGGGTGCGTGTAGCAGCCGCCCTTGGAATAGGAGCCGCCCTCTTCGCCGTCGTCGTGCTGCGCGCCGACGAGCATGCCCAGCTCGCCCTCGACCACGCAGTTGTGCTTGTGCGCGTAGTCCACGACCTTCTTGCAGACCTCGACGTTCTTCTCGAACGGGTCGTGTGATGCGTCGATCATCACGCTGGTGAAACCCTCATCAATGCACTGCTTGCACAGTTCGAAGGTGTCGCCGTGGTCGAGGTGGACGGCGATGGGGATGTTCGAGAGGCTGACAGCGGCCTCAATGAGCTTCTTGAGATAGACGGGATGCGCGTAATCACGGGCACCCTTGGAGATCTGGAGCATCAGCGGGGCCTTCTCCTCCTCGGCAGCCTCCACGATGGCTTGGATGAACTCCATGTTGTTCACGTTGAAGGCACCGAGGGCGTATTTGCCCTTCAGGGCCTTGGCGAACAGATTGGTCGTGTGTGTCAGTGGCATAGGTTCAATTCCGGTTCAGGTTGAGCGCGCAGGGGCGCGACGAACAAGCGCGCACAGTAGGTAAGCGCCGCGGAAAGGGAATCAAATTTTCCGCATGACAGAGAGGGGCAGCACCCCGCTGTAGCGGCAGTCTGTGACCGCCAGCTCGAGGCCGGGCCCTTGGAGCGCGCTAAAACCCGTCAGCGTTGATCCAGTGCCGGCAGGGGGAACTCGGCGGATGCCGTGTGCTGGGCACGCATCACGTCGGCGAGCTTGTTCACGATGTCGGGATGCTTCGCCGCGACGTTCGTGGTCTCGGCCGGATCGTCGCGGAGGTTGAAGAGCTGGATGGCGAGGTCCGGAGCTTTCTTGGCGGCGGGGCCGGGCTTGAGGTTTTGGCGCAGCGCCTTCCAATCGCCGATGCGCACGGACTGCTGGCCGCCGTAGCCGGGGAACTCGCGGTAGAGGAAAGGCCGCGCCTCCTGCCGCTGGCCGGCGAGCGTCGCGGCGAAGCTGATGCCGTCGGATTCCTTCGGCGTGGCGCCCTTCGCGCCGGTGAGCTCCATCAGCGTCGGCATCCAGTCCTCGAAGCCCGTCACGCGGTCGCTCGTCGAGCCGGGCGCGACCTTGCCCTTCCAACGCACGATGCCCGGCACGCGGAACCCGCCCTCGAAGAGCGTGCCCTTGCCATCGCGCAGCCCGCCGCTGGAGTTGAAAAACGTCGCGTCCGTGCCGGCCAGCCCTTCATGCCGCCCATGCAGCGGGCCGTTGTCCGAGGTGAAAATCCAGATCGTGTTCTCATCGAGGCCCAGCTCCGCGACGAGCTTCATCATCGCGCCGATCTCCTTGTCCATGCGCGTGACCATCGCGGCGTAGGCGGCGCGCGGGTTGAAGTGCGGGAGGTAGCCCTTGCCGCCGGCGTAGGGCGGGTCTGGAAATTTCCCGACATACTCGGCAAGCGAATCGTCCGGCACCTGCAACGCCAGATGCGGCACCGTCGTCGGCACGTAGCAGAAAAACGGCTTGTCCTTGTTCGCCCGGATGAACGCCCGCGCCTGCTCCGAGATGAGGTCGGCGGAATACTCCGTGCCCTTGAAGCGCGCGTAGGACTTCGGGTCGGCCGGGTCTTCGCCGGGCTTGAATCTGTCGGCTGAGGGAAACGCGGCGTTCTTCAGCGGCAGCTTGCGGTCGTTGTCCCAGAGATACGTCGGATAAAAGTTGTGCGCGACGCCCTGGCAGTTGTAGCCGAACCACCGCGTGAAGCCCTGCTTCAACGGCTCGCCCGCCGTGCCCGGCCCGCCCAGGCCCCACTTGCCGAAGCCGCCCGTCGCGTAGCCGCGCTGCTGGAAAAGCTTCGCCAGCGTCACCGAGTCCGCCGGGATCGGGAACTGTCCCTCGGGCTGGATGGAGCGGTTGTCGCGGATGAACGCGTGGCCGGGATGCTTGCCGGTCATCAGCACGCAGCGCGACGGCGCGCACACGGCGTTGCCGGAGTAATGCTGCGTGAAGCGCATCCCCTCGGCGGCCATGCGGTCGAGGTGCGGCGTGCGGATGATCTTCTGCCCGTAACAACCGAGGTCGCCGTAGCCGAGGTCGTCCGCGATGATGAAGACGACGTTGGGCGGGCGCGGCGCGGCGGACGCGGGTTCGACACACAGACGCAGCGACGCCAAGACGGCGCAGAGGAGAAGCAACGGGCGCATGGGCGGAAGATGGCGAGCGCGGCATCTCCGCGCAAGACCCCAAGTTGACGCGCCGCAGCCGCGCGCCTAGCTTCGCCGCCATCAACCATGAACTGCCCCGCCTGCGCCCAGCCGCTCACCAAACTCCAAGTCGAAGACGTTGACCTCGACGCGTGCCACGGCGGCTGCGGCGGCCTGTGGTTCGACAACTTCGAGCTGGCCAAGTTCAACGAGCCGCATGAGTCCTCGTCGTGGGAACAACTGCTCGTGTCGGTGGACCCGCTCGTCGAGGTGAACTACCAGGCCAAGCGCGCCTGCCCGAAATGTTCCGTGCCAATGCTACGCCACTTTTGCACCGCCGAGCGCCGCACCCAGGTGGACGCCTGCCCGCAGTGTGGCGGCAACTGGCTGGACACCGGCGAGCTGGCGCAACTGCGCGCGGAGTTTCAGCAGAAGGCAGCCCGCGCCGCCGCCAAGAGCAACCCCGCACTGAACAAGCACCTGCGCTGGTCCGTGGTGGGCGACTGAGCGAGCCTCACGCAAAGGGCGCGAGACAGAGTCGGAGGGATTTTGAACGTCTTTCGCCACCGGCTTTCCAACTCGCCGCATGAAAACCAACCGCTGGAAACCCGCAGCCCGCCGCTTCTGGATCGAATGGCTCAAGCCCTGCCTCATCATCATCCTCGTCACCACCGCGCTGCGCTCGGCGCTCGCGGACTGGAACGACGTGCCCACCGGCTCGATGAAGCCGACCATCCTCGAAGGCGACCGCGTCTGGGTAAACAAGCTCGCCTACGACCTCAAGGTCCCTTTCACCACATGGCACCTCGCCGAGTGGAGCGAACCGCAGCGCGGCGAAGTCGTCGTGTTCTTCTCTCCCGCAGACGGCCTGCGGATGGTGAAGCGCGTCATTGGTTTGCCGGGCGACACGCTTGAGCTGCGAGAGAATCGGCTTCTCCTCAATGGCCGCCCCGTGGACTACGCAGCGCTCGACGCGCTCACCATCAACGCCATCCCCACCGCGCAGCACCCACGCCACGACTTCGCCAGCGAGCAACTCGTGGAGCGAAAGCATCCTGTGATGGCCACGCCCGCGCTGTCCGCGATTCGCAGCTTCGGCCCGACCACCGTCCCCGCCGGCCATTACTTCATGATGGGTGACAACCGGGACAACAGCCTCGACTCGCGCTATTTCGGCCCCGTGTCCCGAGAGAAGATCGTGGGGCGCTCGACTGCGGTGGTGTTGTCCTTCGACCGCGAACGGTGGTTCGCGCCGCGCTGGGAACGCTTCTTTACGGCGATGCCGTGACAGATGTAGCGGCGGTCTGAGACCGCCGAGCTTGGGTCAGTCCTCGCGATTCACCGGCGCTCACAGAGCGCCGCTACAGCGGTTGCCCGCGCCTAGCCCGCCCCGGCGTATTCGTCATCCGTGAGCAGGTCGAGGCCCATGAGCACGTAGTCGTGCGTGATGGCCTGCATGTCCTTCACGTAGTCGGGCAGGCGGACGAGTTCGCTGAAGCCGAGTAGGCCGAAGACCTTGATCGCGCCTTCCTGCGTGCCGATGAACTCCGCCTCCACCTTCTCCAAGCTGCACGCGCGCGCGATGTCCACGGTCTCCCCGACCAGCGCCTGGGCCAGGCCACGCCCGCGGAACTTCGGATGCACGTGGACGCTCACGCGCCCGATGTGCCGCTTCCAGCCGCCGAGATTTTGGTGGAGCGTGCAGACGCCGATGACGGTGTCGCCGTCCCACGCGAGCAGCGGCAGGTTGCGCCCGAGGTCGAGCTGTTCGCACCACGCGCGGACCACTTCCGGCTCGGTGACGCGGTGCTTGATGTAGAGAAGCTCCGGCGCGTTGAGCGACGTGAAGAAGCGGTGGAACGCGGCGTGGTCGCCGGGCTCCAGCGGGCGCACCTGGCAGTTCAGGCCGTCGCGCAGCTTCAGCTCCTTGGGATACTCATCAAGTGCGGATTCGAGTGACATAGGTCGCCTTTCGTTGGCCGCCGGGTTCAGGCGGTTCAGGTCATTTCACCGACAATCCCGCGTCCAGTGGCAAAGTGCCGTTCGTCGAGCGCTGCCGGATCCACGCTCCAGCGCGCGGCCAGCATGGGGAGCCGCTCGATGTTCTGCAAGATTGGGTCGTGCGACTCGTCCCAATTTTTTTCCACGGGATCGAGATACTCGTAGCACCTCATGTCGAGCCCGAGTTCCGCCGGGCTGGGGAGGCCTTGGTTCCACGCGACGTGGCCAACCCACGCGTAGGCGCGCAGCACTTCGCCAGAGTCGAGCCGCGCCCAAGCGTGATGGCTGACAGCGCGGTTCAGGCTGAAGAACTGCACGAGGCCGAGCTTGCGGCTTAGGTCCGTGAGCAGGTGGAAGCACTCGTCCACGTCATCGCCGGGGTCAGGCAAACCGGGGCCGACGACGAGCACCCATTCGCCGATGGGCGGCGTGATGAAGAGCCGGCGATCGCGCGCCTCGGCCATGCCTTCCGCCCACGTGCAGAGCGTGGGGTTGGACAGCCCGAGCGCCTTCTGCACCGCGCGCGGCTCGGTGGTGCGGACGGCAATCCAACGGCATGGCGAGTCGAAGATTTCCGGGCGGAACGCGCTTGCATCCGACCAACGGCGGCGCGGACGGGAGCGCGACCCGGCCTCCTCCCAAATCCGGCGCTCGCGGGCGTGACGCGTCGCCATCCAGACGAACAAGGCACCGACGGCGAGAATCAGGAAGAGCAGTCCCAGCAGGGCGAGAACGAGGTAACCACTCCCTTGAACGGCTCCGGCTCCGTCGCTGCTGCCGCGCGATTGGAAAAGTTCCAAGAGGCCGTTCACGCTGGTCAATCTAGCGGTGGCACTTGGCCGTGCAATCGGAAAAAACCGTGAGCACCTCGCGCTCCGCGACTAGCCGGCCTTCCGCGCAAACAACTCCCGGATGATGTCCTCGATGGGCACCTCCTGGATGTCAATGTCGCGCACGGGCAACGCGTCGAAGAGCGCCTTGCACACTGGCACCACGCGGTCGCGCTTCACCTTGAGTTTCACCGTGCCGGCGGCCCGCTCGACGACTTCGCCATATTGCGCGAGCGATTCCGCCGAGCGCTCCGGCCCCGGCTCGCACTCGATGGTCACGAGCTTGAAGTCGGCGAAGCGGTCAATCACCTCGCTCAGCCGGCCATCGAAGAAGATCGTGCCCTTGTCTATGATGATGACGCGCTGGCACAGCTCCTGGATGTCCGTCATGTAATGGCTCGTGAGCAGGATCGTCGTCTTGCGCGTGGCGTTGTGGTGGCGGAGGAACTCGCGGACCTTCTTCTGCGACACCACGTCCAGGCCGATGGTCGGCTCGTCGAGGAACAACACCTTGGGCTGGTGCAGCAACGCGGCGGTCAGCTCCATCTTCATCCGCTCGCCGAGGGACAACTCGCGCACCATGACGTTGAGCTTGTCCTTCACGTCGAGCAGCTCGGTCAACTCGCTGACCGTGCGCTCAAACACGGCGCGCTCAATGCCATAAATCTTCGCGTTCAGCTCCAGCGACTCGCGCGCGGGCAAGTCCCACCAAAGCTGGTTCTTCTGGCCGAGCAGCAGCGCGAACTGCCGCCGGTAGCCATCCGCGCGCTCCCATGGCACGTAGCCAAGCACGTTCGCCGTGCCGCTGGTGGGATAGAGCAGACCCGCGAGCATCTTGAGCGTCGTCGTCTTGCCCGCGCCATTCGGCCCGAGGAAGCCGACCAGTTCGCCCTCCTCGACCTTGAAGCTCACCTCGCGCGCCGCGAGCGTCTGCTCATACTCGCGCTTGAACAGCCCGCGCACCGCACCGCGAAAGCCAGGCTGCTTCTTGTAAGTGCGGAAGGCCTTTGTAAGGCCGTGAACTTCGATGGCGGGCATGTGGAACAAACCGTCTGTCAGTGGACTTTCAGAATCCCCAATGCAGCCTCTCATCCTGCTTCGGCGTTGGTTGCCAGACTCTCAGCCCACTGTTTAGCGGATCAGGACTCGTGACCCAACCTCCCGCCCATGCCGGAGGACGCGGAGCGCGGAGTGTCGATCGCGGGCCAGTCATGGTCACATCCATGTCATTCGTTCCGGCAACCTTCCGAATTTCAAAAATCAGGGAACGCCCACTCACCGTGAAATTGGTCGGGCCGCTGGCTGCGAAGGTGTGCCGGACGCCATCAACATCCACCCAGCCGGTCGTGTCCACGTCGGGGCTGTGCTGTTCCACCTTCAAGGTAGCGGTCATCGCCGCCGCCGCCGAGTAACGCCGCGCCATCAGGGCAATCACCACCAACAGCCCGCTCGCAACGACCGCACTGACCAGGAGGAGTTCGCTGCGTTTCACGGGCGCAGCTTGCGTCATTGCCCGCAGTTCGTTAAGTCAAAACCAATCATGGAATCATGGTTTGCCAGCCGGTGGCCCAGCCGCTACGTTCCGCCACAGACAAACCAAAGGCCGCACGCCGCATGAGCCTCCCGCACCTCCTCGACTCCCCCCAGCCACGCGCGCAACTGCACCCGTTGAGCGTCGCTGCCTACCACGCGCTCGGCGAGATGGGGCTGATTCCCGAGAAGACGGAGCTGCTGCGGGGATTCGTCTTCAACAAAATGCCAAAGTCTCCTCTCCATCGTTGGATCCTCCAGCGATTACTCCAAAGCATCCAGGAGGCGCTCGCCCGCTCCCCCTATTGGGTGCAAACCGAACAGCCAATCACCATTGGCGATTCAGAGCCGGAGCCGGACCTTGCGGTTGTAGCCGGAAGCAACGATGAGTTCTGCGACCACCATCCAGCCACCGCCGAGCTTGCCATCGAGATTGCCGTGACGAGCCACGACCTCGACCACAAGAAGGCCAGCATCTACGCCGAGGCGGGGGTGAAGGAGTTCTGGATTGTCCTCGTGCCGGAGCGGCAGATTGAAATCCATCGGCGGCCCGAAGGTGGCGAGTATCGCGAAGTGACTGTGGTCGGCGTGGAAGCCGTCGCGGTGTGCGCCGCGCTGCCTGCGATTCAGGTCAACATCGCCGCGCTGTTCCGGCGCTGACTGTAGCCGCCGAGGTCAGGAGGCGGAACCTCGGCGCAACCTACAGTTTCCGTCTGCCTCCTCACCTCGTCGGCTACCTCACGCCAGGATCTCCCGCGCCACGTGGCCATGCACGTCGGTCAGCCGGAAGTCGCGCCCCGCGTAGCGGAAGGTCAGCTTCTCGTGGTCCACGCCGAGCAGGTGCAGCAGCGTCGCGTGCAAGTCGTGGACGTGCATGCGGTTCTCGGCGGCCTTGAAGCCGAAGCTGTCCGTCTCGCCGTAGCTCATGCCGCCCTTCGCTCCGCCGCCCGCGAGGAACATGCAGAAGCCGTGCGGGTTGTGGTCGCGGCCATTGCCGTTCTCGCTCACCGGCGTGCGGCCAAACTCGCCGCCCCACACGACGAGCGTGTCTTCGAGCAGGCCGCGTTGCTTCAAGTCGCCGAGGAGCGCGGCTATGGGCCGGTCGATGTCCTTGCCGAGATTGCGCGTGGAAGCGTCGTGGTTCGAGTGCGTGTCCCACGGCTGGCCGTTGCCGTAATAGACCTGGATGAACCGCACGCCGCGCTCCGCCAGCCGCCGCGCCATGAGACAGCCGTTGGCGAAATGCCCCTTGCCGTAGGTCTCTCGCACCGCCGCAGGCTCGCGTGTGATGTCGAAGGCGTCCGTCGCCGCGAACTGCATCCGGTAGGCCGTCTCCATCGCCTCGATGCGGCCCTGCAACGCCGCGTCCGCGCCGCCGCGCGTGGCGAGATGCTCGCGGTTCATCTCGCCCAGCAGGTCGAGCTGCTTGCGCTGCGCGTCTGCGGCGGTGCGCGGGTTGTGCAGCCACGGAATCATCGCCTTGGGGTCGAGGTTCGAGTGGTTGATGTAGCTGCCGCCGTGCTGTGAGGGCAGGAACGCGCTCGTCCACAGGATGGAGAAGCGCACCGGCTTGCCGGGGCAGAGCACGACGTAGCTCGGCAGGTTGGCGTTCTCCGAGCCGAGGCCGTAGCTGCACCACGCGCCCATCGCAGGCACGCGCGGCGTCATCGTGCCGTTGTTCATCAGGAGCAGCGCGGGGCCGTGGTTCGGGTTTTCCGTGTGAACGCTGCGCAGCACGCAGAGGTCGTCGGCAAACTGCGCGGTGAACGGGAGCAGGTCGCTCACGGGCAGGCCGGACTTGCCGTGGTTGCTGAACTTGAACGGCACCGGCAGCAGCCCGCCGGTGGGCCGCTCCGTGCGCAAGTCCGCGCCCTCGGGCCGCTGCCCGGCGAACTTGGCCAGGTCCGGCTTGGGGTCAAAGAAGTCCGGCCCGAACGGCCCGCCGTTCATGAACAGGTGGATGACCCGCTTCGCGCGCGGGCGGAAGTGGGGAAGGGTTTTGAAAGGCGCAACGGCATTCGGCAGCGCGGATGCTGCGCCGGGCAGGGAAGCAAGCAGGCCCAGCGTGCCCAAGCCGCCACCGAAGCGGGCGATGGCATCGCGGCGGGTAATTGGCAGGGCGTTCATGAGGAAAGAAATACGTTCGCGGTGTCGCGGAGATTCACATGCTCCCTGGTGTGGTGTTCATTCGAACAAGGCCGGTCACACTTCGCAAAGCCATGAGTTTGTCGACTCCCCTGCCCGGCACTTGCGGCAATTTCTTTCAAGAAGCGCTTCCCGCTTCGCGTCCACTGCCCATGCAATCCCATTATCCGCCGCGCAAATCCGTCCCTGCTGCCAGTCACTCCACGAAATCGCCGCTGCTTTCCCGGCGGGCGTTCGCCGGGGGACTCGCGCTGGCGGCGGGTGCGGACTTGTCCTTCGCCGCCGCTGCGGCGCCGAAGCGTGTCGCGGCCATCGTCACCGAATACATCCACAACTCGCACGCGGATGTCCTCGTGAGCCGGATGGTCCACAGCCATTCGATGGACGGCAAAGGCTCGTGGCCGCCGGGCAACGGCTGGCCCAGGCTCAAGCTCGTCAGCGTGTTCGTGGACCAGAAGCATCCGAAGGACATGAGCGCGCGGCTCGCGGCGGAGCACGGGTTCCTGCTGGCGTCGAGCATCGAGCAGGCGATCACGCTTGGCGGCAGTTCCCTCTCGGTGGACGGCGTGCTGCTCATCGGCGAGCACGGCAAGTATCCGCTCTCGGACACGGGGCAGATCATGTATCCGCGCCGTCGTTTCTTCGAGGAGACGGCGGCGGTGTTCCGCAAGGTGGGCCGCAGCGTGCCGGTGTTTTCCGACAAGCATCTCTCGTGGAACTGGGAGGACGCGAAGTGGATGTATGACACCGCGCGTGAGCTCAAGGTGCCAATGATGGCCGGCTCGTCGGTGCCGTGCCTGTGGCGGCATCCGTCGGTGGAGATGAAGCTCGGCGCGCGCGCGACGGAGGCGGTCGCGCTCTCGTATGGGCCGCTGGAGGGCTATGGCTTCCATGGGTTGGAGGCGTTGCAATGCCTCGTCGAGCGGCGGCGCGGCGGGGAGACTGGCGTGGCGGCGGTGCAGTTCATGCAGGGGCCGGAGGTCTGGGAGGAGATGCGCAAGGGCCGCTTCAGCCAGGAAGTTTTGCAGGCCGCCGTGGACGCGCGGGAGAACAAGGCGCGGTTCAAGAAGCCCTTCATCGAGCAGGTGGTAAGTCCGGCGGCGTTCTTCATCGAGTATCGCGACGGCTTCAAGGCGACGATGATCCACGACTGGAAGAACGGGCACAACGAATGGATCGTCGCGTGGCGCGAGCAGGGGCGGAAGGAGATGCCGGCGACCTCGTTCTGGACGCAGGAGGCGCGGCCGCTGGGGCATTTTGCGTTCTTGCTGCAAGGCATAGAGAAGATGATTTACACCGGCAAGCCGACGTGGCCGGTCGAGCGCACATTGCTGACCACGGGCGTCCTCGCGGCGGCGTTTCAATCGCGGCAGCAGGACGGCCGGCGGCTGGAGACGCCGCACCTGGCTATCCGCTACGAGCCGACGTTCACCTGGAAGGATCCGGCCGCGCCGCAGCCCGGCAGGCCGTTGCAGGGGATGTGAACAGGCCCCTTCCCCAAGCCTTTCCTTGCCTCGCCCGGCGCGCGGCCTTAGCTTCCGCCTGTCCGGCGCATGATTCGTTCCTTTGCTTTCACCACCCAGGGCCGCCTGCACACTCAGGACATTGACGTGTTCCTGATGCCCACGTTGCTGGCGGACACGAACCTGTTTCTGTGGGTGGATTTGGAGGCTTCCACAGCGGAGGAGGCCAAGACCATCCTTGAGGGCATCTTCCGTTTTCACCCGCTCTCCATCGAGGACTGCATCCACGCCACGCCGAATCCGAAGGTCGAGGAATACGCGCCGAAGGACGAGGACAAGTTCTCGCCCTACCTCTTCATGGTCATCCACGCGGTGGACTATAGCCGCAAGGACGGCGTCTTCGCCACGAGCGAGCTGAACTTCTTCCTCGGGAAAAACTTCCTCGTCACCTACCACGACGCGCCGTTGCGCAGCGTCTCCGCCACCGCCGAGCGCGCCACCAAGAGCACCATGCACATCGCCCGCGCGCCCGACCGTGTCGCGCACACGCTGCTGGACTCCATCGTGGACAACTACAAGCCGGCGCTGGAGGAGCTCTCGCTCGAAATCGCCGAACTGGAGAACGACGTGGTGGAGCATCCCAACCAGCGCACGCTGAACAAGATCATCGGCATCAAGCGCGAGGTGCTCCACCTGCGCCAGATCATTGGCCCGCAGCAGGAGGTCCTGAAACGCTTCGCCGAGGGTGAGTTCAAGCTCATCCGCGCGCACCTCGTCCCCTACTTCCGCGACATCTACGACCGCCTGTTCCACATCGCCACGCTCGCGCAGAACTTCACCGATTCGCTCACCGGCATCCTGCACATCCACCTGAGCATGACCTCGAACAAGACCGGCGAGACGGTCAAGGCGCTGACACTCATCACCATCGTCACCACGCCGGCGACGATGATCGGCACCTGGTATGGGATGAACTTCAAGCACGACATGCACGAGCTGGACTGGCGGCACGGCTACGCCTTCGCCTTCGCCCTCACCGCCATCACCACGCTGGGAACCTGGTGGTATGTGAAGAGACGGAAATGGTTCTGAACAACGCGGAACGCGAAGCGCGGAACGCGGAACGGAGCCAAGTCGTTCGCCCGCCCGCCGCCCCGTTGCCGCGTTCCGCCTTCCGCGCTCCGCGTTCCAGATGCCCTCCCCCAAATCCAGCTTCCTCGACAAAGTCCTCGGCCGCATCGGGCGGCTGGACGCGGAGGGCTTGCAGACAGTCATCCAGCGGCTCGCGCGCGAGCGCAGCTTTCTGGAGACGCTCTTCGACGTGATCGAGGACGGCGTGCTGGTCGTGGACGAGCAAGGCCGCGTCATCTACTTCAACCAGTCCGTCACCAGCCTCCTCGGCCTCAAGCCCGATGCCGACGAAGGCCAGCCCATCACGCGTTTCCTGCCCGGCCTCGACTGGAAGAAACTCGCGCGCTGGGACAAGGCCGGCGGCCCGCAAGTCCTCCGGCACGAGCTGGAAGTCGAGTGGCCGCGTCCGCGCTTCCTCCGCCTCTACGCCGCCCCGCTTGACGGCGAAGCCAGCGGCGCGTCCGGCGTCGCGCTCATTCTCCACGACGCCACCGAGGCGCGGCAAAAGACCTTCGAGGCCATCGAGAGCGAGCGGATGCAGGCGCTCACGCTCCTCGCCGCGAGCGTCGCCCACGAGATTGGCAACCCACTCAACGCACTCCACATCCATCTCCAACTCATGGAGCGCGAGTTGAAGAAGCTCCGCACGCCCGATGCCGGTCCCAAGCCCACGCGCCTCACCCGCTACCGCCAGTCGCGTCGCGCCGACGCCGAGACAATCGCCGTCACCGAAAAGTTGCAGGACTACCTGAACGTCGCGAAGGGCGAGATCACGCGGCTCGACTACATCGTCTCCCAGTTCCTCAACGCCCTACGCCCCTCGCCGCCCAAGCTTCAGCCCGCGTCGCTGAACGAAATCGTCCGCGAGTCGCTCGACCTGCTTGGCCCCGAGCTGAAGAACCGCCACCTCCACGTCGAGCAGAAGCTCCCCGCCAGCCTGCCTCTTGTTCCGATGGACGGCGCGCAGATCAAGCAGGTGCTTGTGAACCTCATCAAGAACGCGATGCAGGCCATGACCAAGAGCGGCACGCTCACTCTCACCACCGGCGAAGGCGCGGGCGGCGTCTGGTTCAGCGTCAACGACACCGGCGGGGGCATCCCGCAGGAGCAGATCAACCGCATCTTCGAGCCGTTTTACACGACCAAAGCCAAGGGCAGCGGCCTGGGCCTGATGATTGTGCAGCGCATCGTGCGCGACCACGGCGGGCGCATCGAGCTGGAGAGCCGCGTTGACGAGGGCACGCAGTTCCGCGTCTGGCTGCCGTTGCATGACCGCAGGCCGAAGCTGCTGGAGGCGAAGCTGCGGGACTGAGGTGATGCGTGATGCGTGATGCGTAATGCGTGATCCAGTCCGAGCGCTTCCAGCGATGCTCACGCATCACGCATCACGCATCACGCATCACGCATTACATCAAGCATCACGGTTGTCACCCCCTCTCCGACTCAGCTAACCTCCGCCCCAACCGAACGCCGACATGCCGATGAATCAACCCACCGTCCTCATCGTGGACGACGAGAAGCCGACGCGCGACGGCCTGCGCGCGGCGCTCGAAGATCGTTACGACGTGTATGTGGCCGAGGATGCCGCCACGGCGATGAACCTGCTCGAGCAGGAGCACTTCGCCGTGCTGCTCACCGACCTGCGCCTGCCCAAGGAGGACGGCCTCAAGCTCATCGCGCGAGCCAAGTCGCTGCCCAAGCCGCCGGTCTGCATCTTGATGACTGCCTACGGCTCCGAGGACGTTGCGGTCGAGGCCATGAAGCGCGGCGCGGATGACTACATCGCCAAGGGCAAGATGCAGATTGACGAGCTGGAGATGCGCATCGCCCGCGCGCTCAAGGGCCAGAAGCTCGAGGAGGAAAACCAGAACCTCCACCAGCGGCTGGAGCGCAAGTTCGGCGTCGAGCATCTCATAGGCGAATCGGCGGTGATGAAGGAGATTCAGGAGACGATCCAGACCGTCGCGCCGAGCCGGGCCAGCGTGCTCATCACGGGTAAGAGCGGCACGGGCAAGGAAATCGTCGCCAAGACGATTCACCAGCTCAGCCCGCGCGCGAAGGCTCCTCTCATCACTGTCCACGCCGCCGGTTTGCCGCCGACGCTCTTGGAGAGCGAGCTGTTCGGCCACGAGAAGGGCGCGTTCACCGGCGCACACGAGCGGCGGCTCGGGCGCATCGAGCAGGCGCAGGGCGGCTCGCTGTTCTTCGACGAGATTGGCGAGATTGACGCCACGGTGCAGGTGAAACTCCTGCGCTTCCTCGGCGAGCGCACCTACGAGCGTGTCGGCTCCAGCAAGACGCTCATGTCCGACGTTCGCCTCATCGCGGCAACGAACAAGAACCTCGTGACGCTCGTGCAGTCCGGCGCGTTCCGCGAAGACCTCTTCTTCCGGCTGAAGGTCGTCGAGATTCATCTGCCGCCATTGCGCGAGCGGGCTGGCGACATTCCGTTACTCGCGCAGCAATTCCTCCGCGACTCCGCCGCCGAGAACGGCAAGGACGTGACCGCCATCGCGCCGGACGCGCTGGACTTGCTCATGGCTTACAAGTGGCCCGGCAACGTCCGCGAACTGCGCACCGCCATCGAGCACGCGGTGGTCTTCGCGCGCGGCAAGGCGGTCGGCGCGCGCGACCTGCCGCAGAACATCCGCCTGGGCCAGAGCAGCCTGCCCACGCCCGTCTCGAAGATGGCCACAGGCGACTTGAACGTGCATGACGTTGAGAAGGAGCTCGTCGTCCGCGCGCTGAAGGCAGTGGACGGCAACCGCACCGCCGCGGCGAAGAAGCTCGGTGTGAGCCGTCGCACCCTGCACCGCAAGCTGCACGAATTCCACCTGGAGGGGTTTTGATGAGGAGTGACAGGTGGCGCGTGACGGGTGACGAGGGGTGTGCGGTGGCCGAGTGCCCCCGATTTCTCAAGCGCTTCTTCTCCCTCTCCCCC
>JBEBFV010000274.1:0-8389 GCA_040081795.1 Limisphaerales bacterium
GTTCGTTTTCTTGCCATCCCCGAGCATGCACCGCCGCCTTGGCTTTGACCAGCATTATACACCGATTATCATAGGGACTTGGTATGAGTGGAGTGCGCCCCAACCTATCGGCCATGGTCCAGTCTGCGCCATTCTCTAGGAGGAATTGCACCAATACAGGCCGATCCCAGCTTACCGCCAAAAAAAGTGCAGTGCTCCCATCATGGCTTCTCGCGTTTATCGGAACACCACTTTCGAGCAGGAACTGATGCATCTCCGGTTTCTGTGGGTAATGTGCTGCCAGATGGAAAAGTGTGTAGAGGGCCACGGGGTCCTGGACGTTTATCTTCGCACCATGTTTGACCAACATCGCGAGGAAGTTGGTGTCCCTGGTCACCAACATCGCCGTAAAGGAGAGCGGATTGCCTTTCGGAAAGACATTTACGTTTGCGCCAGAATCAACGAGGAATTTCGCAACGGTGAGATTTGTGCGCTGCACCGCCAAGAAAAGTGCGGTGGGGCTGATGGTCTCAAAGAATTCGAATCCCGCATCTTTCGACCACTGCTCGGGTGCCGGCCTTGAAACCCCAAAACGTGCAGCTCCTTCCCGAAGGCCTTGGAGAACAGCGGCGCTACGATTGACACTGTCTATGCACTCTGGATGTGCCGCGACAATGCGCCTCACAGCGGCCTCGTCTCCGTTGAATGCCGCCCGTCGCAATGCTTCCCCGTGACTGCCTCCGATGCTTCGCAAGGCATCCCACGTTGTCAGCGCGAGCAGCGCGACCACGACCACCGCGACCGGCCAGAACTTGCGGCGCGGCGGAGGTGGGTTCGTTTCAGTCACGCCAGTTCCCCTTCGCTCAACTCACTTCTTCTCCGCCTTCCGCAAAATCTCCGCGTGGACCCGCGCCACGTCGCCCATGTAGCCGTTTTGGTTGGCGCGCTCGGCGGACTTGAAGATGTGGTCGCGCGCCTGCTTCGCATCGCCGATGGCCTCGAAGTAAATCCCGAGGTAGAGGTGCGCGTAGAACATCGGCTCGCCAGAACGCGTCTCGGCGGGGGCGGCCTTCGCGGCGGCGAGCACGTCCTCGGGCTTGGCTTTGCCGGCGAAGAGCTGGTGGACCTGCGCCATCGGCACACGGCCGTCGCCCTCGATGGGGATGAGGCCCTTCTTCGCCTTCTCCAGGCCGTCCGCGCGCGCGGCGCAGAGGAAATGCCAGACGGCGTTCTCCACGTCGTTCGAGTTGACGGTCTGGTGGATCTCGAACTGCTCCTTGCCGTCCTTGAAGCGGCCCGCGTAGTAGAGCGAGATGCCGCGCTGCCAGTGCTGCGGCCGCTGTGCGGGGACGAGCTCGAGGAACTTGTCGAATGCCACGATGGACTCCTTGATCTTGCCTGCGCGGAAGTATTCCACGCCGCTCTGCTGCCAGGCGGAGGCGGACTGCGGGGTGAGCTTGGGGATCTCCGCGAGATCGGCGGCGGCCAGCTCGTGCTGGCGTTGCGCCGAGCGAATCCTGCCGCGCAGCGACCAGCTCTGCGGGTTCTTCGGCTCGGCCTCGATGAACTTGGTGGCGAGGGCGAGCGATTGTTTCACATCGCCCTTCTCGTAGGCGGCGATGACTTGCTTCGCGAGTTCGCTGGCATCGGCTTCCTTCGGCCGCACGGGCTGGGCGGAGACGTGGGCGGCGGTCATCAACGTGGTGAGAGCGAGGGCGATGAGTTTCATGGCTTGGGAAACATTTGGGTCACTTGGCTGCCGGCTTGCCCGCCTGCGCCACGTTGGCGGTGGTGACGAACTTGAGCCGGGCGTAATCCTCGTAGCGGTGATAGGACTGCGCCGTGAGCGGCGCGCAGCTCGAGAGGTCGGGCGACTCGAAGTTCTTCGAGTAGTCGTAGCGGCAGAGGGCGAATCGCCACACGTCGCCCAGCTTCGGCCCGCCGCCGGTGCGGTGAAAATCCTTCCACGGGATGCGCCCCTCGACGGACCAGCCCTTGTCCGTGTCGCGCCAGTTGTTCAACGTGCCTTGCAGCACCACGGCGGTCTTCATGTTGAACTTGCCGTCCTCGGTCGAGCTGAGGGCGCGCCGCAAGCCGCCCGCGCCGCGCGAGGGCAGGAACGTGTGGAACTGCGCGTTGAGCGGGTTGATCTGAAACTCGTAGTAGGCGTGCGCTGTTTCGCTGGGCTTGAAGAACAGCTCGAAGACATCGTTCTCCCAGATGTGGCCGTTGGTCTCGCGCACGTCGGAGTAGAGGTCGGCGTCCTCCATCTCGGCGTGGAAGTAAATGTGTTCGTCGTCCCAGAGCAGCCGCGCCTTGGTCTTGGTCTTCGCGGGGCGGTTCGCCCAGAACGCGACGAAGGACTGGATGACGACGGCCTTGGCCCAGGCCGGCTCATCGGCCTTGCCGTCAATCTTGATGGGCCCGGTCGCGCGCGGGCATTCGTAGTAGTCGGGGATGGCGAGGCGGTCGGCAGCGTGGCTGGTGAAGACCGCGAGGCACAGCGACGCAGCGGACAAGAGCAAGGGCTTCATGCGGCGACGATAGGAACGGGGCCACCCGGTGTCCACGCTTCAGTTGTCCCCGACCCAGAGCGTGAGGAACGCGGCACCCGCGAGCCAAAAAAACCACCACGAAGACTTCACGCCGCGTGAGGCGAGGCACACGAAACCTCCGAGAAGCCAGATCAGCCAGAGGATAAGCGCCCCATAGATAGAAAATGCTGGAGATGCTCCGTCTGGAACACGCATTGCACCGGTATGCCATTCATATAAGGAGATGATCCGCAACATCACGGCGTAGGCTATTGCCAGCAGGCAGAGGAGCGACCGGCGAAGACGGTGAACGAATGCGCCGAAGCGGTTCTGCCAGCGCGTAGTCGCGTAGCCCAGGCCTATCAAGAGAGGTCCACTACCGCAGAGCAGCAGAAACCCGAGTGGCGCGAGTGGGTCACTCACGTCTTCCAAATTGAAGACCGCACTGGCGGCTCCGAGCCAGCCCAAGATCAATCCCCACCACAATAGGCTCACCCAATAGCCGAAGCTTGCGAGCACGAGGCCGCGCAGCCAGAGGTGCGCGGCGGGATTCCATTCCGCGCGCTCGCGGTCCACGCGCTTGAACATTCGGACGGTGGGGATGACGAAGAACGCGCCCGCCAACGGCACGAGCGTCAGCCAGCCATACGTCAGGCATCGCAGCGAATTCTCAATCAGCGCGATGCGATCAACCGGTCCCGACGGGCGGCTCGCCGGCGTGCGCCATGACTCCGGCATGGACACAGTCAAGTCCCCGCCAGCCGGCTCGGCGGGCGATGAGTTCGCATTCGCGTTCGCGTCTGAGTTGGGGGCGGCTTCAGCCATGTGCGCTCAAGGCCGGGCGGGTGGGGCGGCGGGCTTGGCGGGCGGCGGTTGAAACTTCTTGAGCTGCTTCTGCTCCACGAGCTTTACCTCACGCTTGAGGTTGTGGAGCACCCGTTGGTTGGTCGAGAGGAACACCATCATGATGGCCACCAGCGCCAGCACGAGGACCGTGGCCGAGCCGCGCTCCCCGCGCCGGCTGCGGTAGCGCGCGTCAGTCCTCTGCGCGCCGCCGGACATGTCGAACACCCAACCGGCGCGCTGAGGACAGCGCGCCCTACCAAACGATGGTTCGTTGAAGGGCAGTTTCATGGCTTTGGTTCTTTCGGTGGGACAGCAAGGAAGGTGAACAGCGGCTTGGTCTGCTTGCGCGGGTCTTTCAACTGCAACTCCACTTCCCAGCGCCACGCGGTGACGTGCTGGCGCGCGTCGGCCTCGATGCGCGAGGACTTCACGCGGGCAAGCACGGGCTGCCAGGCTTGGTTCGTGTGCGCCTGCCGCCAGACGGTGTTGTTGAAGTGCGTGTAAACCGTCGTGTTCGTGCCGCGCGGCAGGGCGAGCCATGTCTGGCCGTTCTCCTCGACCACGCGCGGCGACGCGGTGACGGTGCGCACGTCTTCGCGCCAGCGTTCGCCGGCGGCGAGCGTGCGGGTGACGTCATCGGCCTGGCGACGGAGGGCGTCCGAGGCGTCGCGCGCGCGGAAGTAGGTGGTCATCACCAGCACGATGAAGAGCGCGAAGAGGGAGATGTAAACGAGGCACTCGATGAGGGTGAGGCCGGAAGAGTGATGCGTGATGCGTGATGCGTGACGAGCGGGGCGGCGCTGCCCAGCTCGAAACCCAAAGCTCGAAACTCGAATCTTCACTTGGCCACCGCCTCTCTGGCGACGTGGCCGCCGGAGCCGCGTTTCTCGGGCAGCCATTCCAGCCGCACGGTCTGGCCGGTGCGCGTGAGGGTGAACTTGCCCGGCGGCAGGTTCTTCGCGGCGTCAGCCTTGACGGGGAAGCTGTGCGTGCCTTCGCGCCACGCGCGCCATTCGCCGGCCACGAGGATTTCCATCTCGCCGTCCACGATCTCCATCGCGACTGCGTGCCAGTAGTGCGAGCGCAAAACCTTCTGCTCCTGCACCCAGCCGTAGCCCAGCGGCAGCATCGCGGTGACGAAGATGGCCAGCGCGATGACCATGTCCACGTTCAGCGCACCGCGCTCGCGGCGGCGCGTAGTTGATTCCCTCTCCCCCATCGGGGGAGAGGGCAGGGTGAGGGGGCGACCTTGCGGCCTAGCGGGGCATCCGATTTCAAGCAGGGGCTTGGAAGTGCCCCCCGTATTGTTGCCGGCTCGAACTGCTGGACGTCTTTCCCCCTCACCCCGGCCCTCTCCCCCGATGGGGGAGAGGGAGAAGCGCGTCGCGTCCGCCGGTCGTGCGACGCACAGCAGTTGGCGGAGAGGGGATGGGAAAATCATTACCATGCCGAGGCGACGTCAATGAGTTGGATGAAGCACTGAAAGATGCTCACGGTGAACAGCCCGAGGAGGCAGCCGTTCACGAGCACGCACGCGGTCGTTATCACGTGGGCGACGGCCTGCTCCTGGCTGAAGGCCTTCGCGTCCAGCGTGTCGAGCCAGCCGGCGAGCGACTCGCGGAACTGGCCGGCGGCGCGCGCGGCGTTGGCCATGCGCCAGCGCAGCTCGCCCGCGTCGTCCATGAACTGCAACGCATCCGGGAGCTTCACGCCGCGCTTCAGCTCCTCCGTCACGCGGCGCGCGCGCGCGAGGAAGGCGCGGTTCGCCACGCTCTCGCCCGCCATGAGCACCGCCTTTTCCTCCGGCACACCCGCGTCGAGCAACAGCGCCAGCATCGCGGAGAAATCCCGTTCCACCCGGCGTCGTTGCCACGGGAGGATGAGCATCCCTCGGTCGGCGAGGGTCGCGAGCCATTCGAGTTGCCGAGCTGCGGGCGGGCCGAGCTTGGGTGCGAGCCATTCGAGCCAATAGGCCGGTCGCGGCCCGAGCATGTAGAGCACGAAGCCGATAAACATGGGCACGCCCACCAGCGCCATGAACGCCGGCCACGCGACGTCGAGCATGGCGACAATCTCCCATGATGCAGCCGGGACCTCGCCGAGCATGTCTCGAAAAATCTCCTGAAACTTCGGGAACACGACCACGCGAACCATCCAGTAGAGGAGCAGTTGCGCCGGCAGGATAGCTAGCACGAGCGCGACGAGGTAGTGCTGCGCCTTTTGCACGCGCGGCACCGCGTCGCGCAGGTGCGCGCGGCAGCTCGGCAGCACGCGGCGGATGTCGCCCGTCGCCGCGCCGACGCGCAGCATCGCCAGCACCGTGGGCGGCAGCATGCGCGGAACTTTCTCCAACGCGGCCAGCAGCGGCAGCCCCTGCTCCAGGTGCGCAGCCAGCAGGTGGAAGCGCACGCCGAAGCTGCGTTCCCGGCTGCGCGAAAGGCGGATGATGCTCTGCTCGACGCTGCGGCCGTGCTCGACGGAGGCGTCGAGGAGTTCGAGGAACATGCGCGCCCGCTCGCGGCGGCGGAACGGCAGGCTCAGGATGAAATGCACTCCGTAGAACGCGCAATAGACCATCACCAACGCGATGAGGAACACCAGCAGCACGGCCGGCTGCTGCACGATCGTCGCAAGCACTGCGGCGATGAGCGCCAGCATCAGCCCAAACGCCCAGCGCCAGGCGTTCTCGTAGTTTGTCGTGGGCGCGTCCATGACTCAGTTCGAGCCGCCGAGCGCGTCCATGACACGCACAAGAGTGTGGAAGACCGGCATGAGTTGCAGCGCGATGACGATGCCCAGCGCCCCGGCAGTCACCGGCAGCGCGGAGTAGAGCAGCATCTCCGCGCGGGCGGCGGCGCGCGCTTGGAACGTGTCGGCCACTCGGGCAAATCCCTTCGCAAGGTCATCGCCCGACTCCGACGCAAGCGCGAGGAAGAGCGGCGGGAAGACTTGCGAGCCGGCGCTGAGTTCGCGCAATTCGCCCTGCCCGGCGGCGAGGCGTTCGCCCCATGTCTTCAACTCGTCGGCGACGGGCGAGCCTTGCTCAAGCTGCCGAAGCATCGCGAGGGTTTCGCCCAGCGGGCAGCCGCCGCGCAGCAGCATGGCGAAGCCGGCGGCGAGCTGTGCGAGCGCCGCCTCGCGGAAGCCCGGCAGCCGCCAGCGCAGCTTCCGACGCAACGCCGGCAGCCCGAGGACCGCGAAGGCCGCGACCGTGATCACGCACAGAACCACCGTCGGGAAATGCCGGAGCGCATACCAGGAGCGCGAGGCCGACGAGGTCTCGACCACGTATTCGAAGGCGAACGGGTCAGTCAGGATCGCGCCGCTCACCGCATCGAGCAGGAAGCCCAGCACGAGGGACAGGCCCGTCGCCATCACGAGCACGATGAGCGGATAGACGAGCAGGCCGCGCAGGCGCGTCCAGAGCGCGTCGAGCCGCTGATAGTAATCCGCGAGGAGGAGCAGGGTGCCGGGAAGGTTGTTGGCCTGCGCACCGATGAGCATCATGCGCTTGTAAAACTCCGGGAGCTGGCGCGGCGTCAGCGCATCGCGCAACGGCGTGCCCTTGGCGAGGTCGGCCTCGAGCGCGGTGAGTTCGGACTTGAGGTCGCCGTGTTCGAGGCTGGCGGAGAGGTGGCGCAGCGCGCCCTCGAGCGGCTGGCCGCTCTTGAGCATCCCCGCGAGCTGCTGATTCACGAAGGCGAATTCGTCGAGTTTCATGGGTGGGGTGATGCGTGATGCGTGATGCGTGAAGGAGTTCGAGCGCGCTCGGCGGTGGTCACGCATTACGCATCACGCATCACGCCGTGGCATTGTTTTGAAGCTGTGTTCATCTGTGGCAAAAAGTTCGGCTCATGTGCCGAGGGCGCGGTGGAGTTCGGCCCCTGTTGTAAGCTTTTCCGCCACGAGCGCAAGCGCGCTGGCACTCAGGTCTTTGCCCGAGGGCACGATGGCGGACGGCCCCTGCTCGCGGAGCGCGGCGCGGAGGGCGTCGGTGAGACGGACGTGCTCGGCCACCGGCAGGCGGCCACGGTAGCCGGTGTGCAGACAGGTGTCGCAACCAGCCCCAGCGCACGCGGCGCAGACGCGGCGCAGGAGGCGCTGGTTCAGCACGAGCGAAACAGCGGCAGTCACCGCAGAGCGGTCCGGCACCATCACGAAGAGCCGCTCGAACACGCCGCGACACGAGCCGGCATGCAGCGTGGCGATGACTTGATGGCCGGTGAGCGCGGTGCGGACGGCAAGCGTGGCGGTCTCGTCGTCGCGGATTTCGCCGAGCACGAGAACTTGCGGGTCTTGGCGGAGCAGATGCCGCGCAGCGGTGGCGTAGCTGAGGCCGCGCGCCTCGTTGACCTCGGTCTGCATGATGCCGGGGAGGATTTGCTCGACGGGGTCCTCGACCGTGATGATGTGGCGTGTGTCGTGCGCGAGCAGGGCGCGGAGGCAGGCGTAGATCGTCGTGGTCTTGCCACTGCCGGCGGGTCCGGTGAGCAGGAGCAGGCCGGCGGGCTGGCGGAGGAAAATTTCCAGCTCGGCCAGCACATCGGCGGAGAGGCCGAGTTCCGCGAGCGCGGGCGGCGTGGTCTGCGTGAAGAGGCGGAGCACAATCTTCTCGCCGGTCACCGTCGGGTAGGTCGCGACGCGCACCTCGTTCTGCGAGCCGAGTTCCGCGCGCTCGATGCGTCCGTCCTGCGGCAACGAATCCTGCCACGTCTGGAGCCGGGCGAGATACTTGATGCGGCCAAAGACACGCTCGGCCAGGCCCGCAGGCAACGTGAGCACGGGCGCGAGCAAGCCATCGAGCCGGAAGCTCACCAGCGCGCTTCGGTCGGCGGTGGTCTGGAGATGGATGTCACTCGCGCCCGCCGCCTCCGCGCGGCGCACGAGATCGGCCACGACGGGCGGGGCATCGGCATCGGGTGCGGGAGAGGTCATCGGGTGCGGAGACGATGGCTGAAGTTGGAGCGCGAGGCAATGCGGCAGCGAGGGCGATTAGTTGTTCCCTCTCCCCCACCGGGGGAGAGGGTTAG
>JBEBFV010000275.1:0-8375 GCA_040081795.1 Limisphaerales bacterium
CCACCTGACGCGATCGTGCTCGACACCGCGGTCACCGCGGCCACGCAGGCGCTCGCCGCCGGCATGGGAGTGGACCAGTTGAACGCGGCGGCGACGGCCAACGCGAGGAGGGAACGGATGAGGAAGCGCATGGTGGTGTGTTGTTTCAGTCGGGGCGTTGGACGCGGCGGGGCAGGGGGATGTTACGGGTGAGGTGCAGGCCCGCCGCCACGGGTCTGCACGGAATCCGGCTGGGCAGGCGCGGCGAGCTTGGGCAAGGTGCTGGTGTGCGCGTGTTGATTGTGGGCTGTGGTTACGTTGGCTTGCCGCTGGGCGCGGAGCTGGCGCGGCGCGGGCATACAGTGTTCGGCCTGCGGCGCACGGCGGACGGGGCCGGGGAGCTGCGGGCGGCGGGCGTCACCCCGCTGGTGGGAGATGTGACGCAGCCGGAGAGCCTGCGCGCGCTGCCGGGGCCGTTCGACTGGGTGGTGAACACGGTGTCGTCCTCAAAGGGCGGCGCGGAGGTGTATCGGTCAGTGTATGTGGAGGGAACGCGGAATCTCATCGCGTGGCTCGCGGGAAGCGGGGTGCGGAAGTTTATCCACACGAGCAGCACGAGTGTCTATGCGCAGACGGATGGCGGCGAGGTGACGGAGGAAAGCGCGGCGGAGCCATTGGCCGAGACGGGCAGGCTGTTGGTGGAGACGGAGAACTTGCTGCTCGCGGCGGCGCGCGAGCGGAAGTTCCCGGCGGTGGTGCTGCGGGTGGCGGGGATTTACGGCGCGGGGCGCGGGCACTTGTTCCAGCAGTTTCTCCGCGACGAGGCGCGCATCAGCGGCGATGGAAGCCGTCTGCTGAACATGATTCATCGCGATGACGTGGTGGGCGCGGCCATCGCAGCGTTGGAGCGGGGCGAGCCGGGGCGCATCTACAATGTCGCGGACGATGAGCCGGTGTCGCAGTTGGAGTTCTTCCAGTGGATGTCTGGACAGTTGCACAAGCCGCTGCCGCCGTCTGCCAGCGCAGAGGAGAATGCGGGCCGCAAGCGCGGGCTGACGAACAAGCGGGTGTCGAACCGGCGGTTGCGGGAGGAACTGGGATGCGGGCTGAGGTTCCCGAGTTTTCGAGAAGGTTTTGCGGCGGAGATTGGCGACGTGATGTGTAATGCGTGACTGGATGCGGAGGTTCGAGCGCTCCTTCTGCTCACGCATCACGCATTACGCATCACGCCTTCACCCCACGCGGAACGAAATCCGTTTCACTGCCTCTTTTCCGAAACTGTGCTGGATGCGGTCGAGGATTTCGCGGCGGCGGTAGCGGACGATCTCGTCGAGCCAGACGCTGCTGTCCACGGTCACGAAGAGGGTGCCCTTGTGGAGGCTGGCGGGCTGCGCGTGCGCCGTGATGCGCGGGTCCATGAGGCTGTTCCAGACCTTGATGATCTCGGCCTCGGCGCGGCGGCGGTCGAGGCCCAGGCCGACCATTACGTCCGGCAGGAGTGAGGCCAGCGGCTGGCTGTGGTCCTTCCCGCCGCTTTCCAAGGAAGCCACGTCCACGCCGCGCCAGGCTGCGAGGACGCGTTCGCGCGGAGTGAAGGCTGCGTGTCGGGCGACGGGCCGGTCAGGTCGCGGGGACTTGTTCATCCACGATGAGGATGTCCTTGGAGGGAATGTCGTAGCCGCCGGAGATTGACTTGCCGGTGAGGCAGTCGCGGACGGGCTTGAAGAACTGCACGTGGACGGACTGGGGATTGTGGTTCAGGAGAAAGTAAATGCGGTAGTCGCCACGGGTGCGCATGGAAACCTCGATCTGGTCAGGCACGCGGAGCAGGGGGCTGAGGCCGCACAATTGCCGGAGCCAGGTAACGAGGTCGTTATAGAAGGGCAGGCTGCTCATCGTGCCGACGTAGATGGCGCGGCCCTCGCCGAACTGGTTCATGGTGACGGCCGCCTTGCCGGCGTAAAAATCCTGCGCGTAGGTGCCGAGTATCTGGCAGCCTTCCGCCGGCTCGATGATGTCGCACCAAAGTCGCGCGCTGTGCAGGCCGGTGGTGGGGAAGCCGCCTTTGATCGTGATGTGGTTTTCCTCGCCCGGTGGCAGCGGGTCGAACTCAAGGACCTTGAGGCCGAACATGTCGGTCATCTCGTAGGGCGGGTCGGTTGCGGCGACGTTGTTCTCGTCCACGAGGCCTGTGTTGAAGGTTCCCACGAGCGTGCCGCCGTTGTGGACGTAGAGCCGCAGAACATCGGCCTCGCCGCCGGCGACCATGTGCATCGAGGGCGCAATGATGAGCTTGTATTTCGAGAGGTCGTCGGTCGGGCGTGCGAAGTCCACGAGGATGTTGCGGTCGTGCAGCGCGCTGTAGAAGAGCTGGACGTGCTCGCGCTGGCTGAAGAATTTGTTCGGGCGCATCGGCTGGTTCAACGCCCAGTCGCTGGCGTGGCTGAGAAGGATTGCCACGTCAGCCTTCACCTGCGTGCCCGCGAGCAGCGGCTGGAGCGTTTGCAACTCCGTGCCCACCTGCATGACCTCCTGGAACATCCGGTTCTTCGCGAGGCCGTCGTGGGTGAGCACGCCGCCGTAGAACTTCTCCGGGCCGATGCGCGGCATGCGCCAGTAGAAGTAAAGCAGGCCGGTCGCCCCGCGCGAAAGCAGCTGGTAGCTGAAAAGCCGCACCACTCCGGGGCGCACGAGCGAGTTCGCCTCGGCCCACGCGACGTTGCCTGCCTTCTGCTCCATGACCCAGAAGCCCTCGGCCTCGCCGTTTTTCTTGAGCGAGCGCGCGATGTCTATGGTCATCGCATTCTCCGCCGACTTGTTGCCCACGGCGGCATCGCTGTCCAGCGACACCAAGTCCACCGCCTCCGCGAGGTCGAAGTTGTCAATCTGCGTCGCGTAGGGGCGGATGGTCGTGGTGGTCGGGATCTTCGGCGTGATCTCTCGCAGGATTTCCGCCTGCATGCGGATGAAGGCCACGCAGGTGTCGCTGGAGAAGCGCCGCCAGTCCGTGATGAGCGAGGGGTTGTGCGCGGTCGGTGTGGGCAGCGGCATGGGGACCTCGTCGTGCGAGTTCACGAGTTGTCCCCAGAAGCGCAGGCCCATGCGCTCGTTCATCTGGTCCACCGTCTCGTATTTTGCCTTCAGCCACGCGTGCCAGTCGCGCTTCGTCTCGGGGTTGAAGGCGTATTCCGTGTTGTGCCGGCCCACGCCGTTGTCAATCTGCCACGCGACGATCTCGGGATGGTCGCCCAGCGCGTCGGCCATCGCGCGCACGACCTTCTTCGAATACTCCCAATACACGTCGCTGTTCATGCAGTAGGCGCGGCGCGTGCCCTCGCGGCGCGGCTGGCCGTTCTCGTCCAGCGGGAGAATCTCCGGGTGCTTCTGAAGCAGCCAGATGGGCGGCGCGGCGGTGGGCGTGCTCAGGACGATCTTGATGCCGCTCTGGGCGAAGGCATCCATCGCGCGGCGCAGCCAGGCGAAGTCGTATTTGCCCTCCTCACGTTCACACAGGCCCCATGAGAACTCGCCCATGCGGACGACGTTCATGCCTGCGTGCGCCATCAGTTGCGCGTCCTGCTCCCAGCGTGATTCTGGCTCCTCTGCCGTCCCGTCGAACGGAAAGACCCAGTGCTCGGGGTAATAGTCAGCACCGAAATACATGGTTGGTTGTTGGTTGCTAGCGTGTGAAGGCTAGGGGCAAACGTGCGGCCCAAGCAATCTCAAAAGTGGCCAGAAACCGTATCCGGGCGCATTCGCCAACCGTTCTTTTCCCTTGGGCCCGTTCAGGACGCCTCGCGCGACTGCGCCACTGCCGCGCCCGAATGGGGAAGAGGGTTCGACACGAGCCGTCCGGTGGTTTACGAAGGGACATGAACTTCTCCTCCGTCGCGGGTTTCCTGCTCTGTGCCACAGTCACTGTCACCCAAGCCCAAGACTACGACCTTCTCCTGCGCGGCGGGCGGGTGGTGGACGGCACGGGCAATCCCGCTGTCTTCGCCGACGTGGCGGTCAAGGGTGGCCGCATCACTGCTGTCGGGCGCGTGAGCGGCACCGCGAAGCGCGTGGTGGACGTGAAGGGACTCGTGGTCGCGCCCGGCTTCGTGGACACGCACACGCACGCCGAGGGCATCGAAGACCAGCCGCTGGCGGAGAATTTCCTCCGCATGGGCGTGACGACGCTGGTGCTCGGCAACTGCGGCAGCTCGCGGCTGAGCCTCGGCGAGTATTTCAAGGAACTCGAAGCCACCAACATCTCGCCCAACGTCTGCTCGCTCATCGGCCACAACACGGTGCGACGTCAGGCTATGGGCGGCTCGTTCCTGCGCCCGCCGACGGACGCGGAGCTGGCGCAGATGAAAGGCCACGTCGAGCGGGCGATGAAGGATGGAGCGGTCGGGCTGGCCACTGGCTTGATTTATCTGCCCGGCACGTTCGCGAAGACGGAGGAGATTGTGGAACTCGCCAAGGTCGCCGGCGCGCACGGCGGCATTTACGCCAGTCACATGAGGAGCGAGGGCGAAAACATCTTCAAGGCGCTAGATGAACTCTTCCGCATCGCCCGCGAGGGCGGCACGCGTGGCCACATTTCGCATATCAAGCTCTCCGGTAAAACCTACTGGGGCCAGACAGCGAAGGTCTTTGCCGCCATCGAGGGCGCGCGTGCCAGCGGCCTCGACATCACGCAGGACCAGTATGTTTATCCCGCGTCCAGCACCGGCCTCTCGCAGCTCATTCCCGACAGCGCGCGTGAGGGCGGCGCGGACAAGTTCCGCGAGCGCATCAGCGACCCGGCGCAGCGGGCCGACATCGCCCGCCGGATGAAGGAAACCCTCCGCAAGAACGGTCGCAACGACTACAGCTACGCCGTCATCGCCAGCTACTCGAAGGACAAGTCGCTCAACGGCCTGAATGTGGTCGAGGCCGCGAAGAAGAAGCGCGGCAACGACGCGCTTGACGACCAGGTGGAGGTGCTGCTGGAGATTGAGAAGAGTGGCGGAGCCTCCGCCGTCTTCCACGGCATGAGCGAGGACGACCTCCGCGAGTTCGCGAAGCATCCGAACACCATGTTCGCCTCCGACAGCGGCGTGCGGAAGTTCGGCGAAGGCGTGCCCCACCCGCGCGGCTACGGCAACAACGCCCGCGTGCTCGGCGAGTATGTGCGCGAGCAGAGGCTCCTCCGCCTCGAAGACGCCGTCCGCCGCATGAGTTCGCTCCCCGCCACGACCTTCCAGCTCAAGGACCGCGGCCTCGTGCGCGAAGGCGCGTGGGCCGACCTCGTCGTGTTCGACCCCGCGAAGGTCACGGACAAGGCGACGTTCAAGGAGCCTCACCAATACGCCACCGGCTTCAAGCTCGTCACGGTGAACGGCATCGTGGTGGTGGAGGACGACAAGCATCTCGGCACGCGCCCCGGCAAGGTGATTCGGATGAACCAGCAATGAGCGAGGCCGAAGCCAAGCCGACGCCGAGCAACCGCAAGTTCTACCTGCTGGTCGCCGTGTTCCTGCTGGCGGCGGTGGGCGTGGGCATGCTCTCGTTGAAAATGGGAGCGGCTTCGGTCGCGGAGTGGAAGGCGGAGATGAAAGCCAAGGGGGAGCGATTGACCGTTGCCGAGCTGTTGCGCGCGCACCCGCCAGCGGCGACGAATCGCTTGGCCGAACTGACGGCATTGACCTCCGTTCTGGACCGCAAACTTCTTCTGGATGGTGCGTTCATCACCTTGCTTCCGCTTGGCAACGGCCATGCGCGCCCGGTTTGGATGGGTTCAAACTTCACCATGCTGGCCAACACGGTCTGGAACTACAACCGCCTCGTCTCGGCGGACACGAACACATATCAGTGGGAGCAGTTGGCAGCGCGGTTGGCCGAGGAGGAGCTGACGCTAGCCCAATTGCGCGCCATGCTCGTCATTCCCGACCGCGATGTCGGCTGGAACTTCGTGTTCGGCACCAGTTATCCAAAGGCTAGCGTAGCGAAGCGCACCATCCAGCTTTGGCTCGAAGCAGCGCATGCCCTCCACCTGCACAGCGGACAGCCGTTGGCGGCGGACGCGGACTTGACTACGCTGCTCCAACTGCTCACCTGGCACTCGGAGGATTTCACTCTCGAAGCGCAACTCTTCCGCGCATCGATGGGCGTGCAAACACTCCACGTCACCTGGTCGGCATTGCAGGCACCGGGCGTTTCCGCTGAACAGTTGGCGGCGTATCAAACGAGGTGGGAGAAACTCACCGTCCTTCCGGCATTGACACGTGCCTTGGAATTTCAGCGTGCCGGAATGAGCGACATGATTGAGCACGGTCGGCAAGGCGGCTTCACGCCATCCATTGGCGGACCGAGCGTGACGCGCTGGGACCGGCTCGCTTTCTGGACCAAACACTACACGTGGATGAAGCTTACGGCCGACGGCGACCAGCTCTTTTATCTCCGCCATATTCAAGGGCAGTTGGAAGCTCTCCGGCGGCTCGCGAAAGAACACTCGTGGACTGTGGCCGAACCTTTGCTCACGACAAACGCCGCCGAGTTGAGGCAGTTGGACACTTGGCAGGGGCAACTGAAGAGTATGTCGACCGCTGCCGCCATGGACTTCCGTGACTGCGCTCGTCTTGTCACGCACTACGAAGCCCATCGTGAACTCACCATTGCCGCACTGGCACTGGAGCGTTTCAGGCGCAAGCACGGGCGGCATCCAGACTCGCTGGCCCAGCTGATGCCCGAGTTTCTACCCGCTGTGCCGGTGGATTGGATGGACGGCCAGCCGCTCCGCTACCGCCTCAACACGGACGGCACGTTCGAGCTTTGGTCCGTGGGAGATGACTTCAAGGACGATGGCGGTGATGCATCCGGTCCGCCGGTCAACATGCGGCGCAACGACATCTGGGAAGGTCGCGACGCGGTGTGGCCGCGCCTGCCACCGTGAGTTGCTCGACATTGGAATGTCGAGCTACCCGGCGCTGTCCTACTCGGTTTCCGACTCAAGCGCTTGGACGCGTGCCCCGCGTCGCAGCCATGCGGTGGCATCTGGCGGCTTCGGCTGGAACGGGTCGAGCAGGTGCAGCGACTCGGTGCCTTCCGCGTCAATCACCTCCCAGTCCACGAAGAAGCGGAAGGTTTCCTTCTCCAGCGTGTGCATGAGGCTGGAGCGCGCGGCGGCGCGGGTGTCGGCGGGCGGCGTGAGCAGGGCGGCGTGCTGTTCCTCGGGCGAAATGACCCACGGCTCCGGCGTGCGGGCCAGCGGCCAGCAGAGGTTGCGCGCGGGGTCAACGGCGTGGAACTCCAAGTCCTGCGCCCGTAGCCACGGGTCGGTCCACGGGAGGTTTTCCTGCGCGAGGAACTGCGTGTAGAGCCAACGCTTCGTCACCCAGTCCACGACGCCGACGAGGTTCTCGACGTTCGTGTCCAAGTCGGTCAACACGCGACTCCAGATGCCGAGCAGCGCGTCCGTCTCGGCGTCGCGTCCGCGAAACTCCTTTTCCGCCGCAACGTAAAACCACCGCAGCACCTCGACCGCCGGGACTTCAAGTCCGTCCGCGAGCGGCACGCGCCACGGGCCGTCCGGCTGGTGCGAAAGCGCGCGGAAGGCATACACCGCGTCGGCCAGCGCGACGGGCGGGAGCTTGTCTATCTCCAGCAGGTCCAGCACGAGCGACGCGGTGCCGCATTTGAGCGCGAGCGTGGCGGGCAGCACGCTGGTGTCGCCGTGGAGCAAGTGCAGGCGGCGGAACTTGCGCGGGTCCGCCAGCGGTTCGTCGCGCGTGTTGATGATGGCGCGATTGAACTGCACCCACTCGAAGAGGTCGTTGTTGATGTAGTCCGCGCGCTGGCTGATTTGGAAATCGCTCTCGGAAGTCATCAGCTTGACGATGTCGCCGCGCGACTCCGCGCCCTGCGACGCCCGCACGCGGCCCGCGCCGGTGTAGAGCAGTCGCAGCGTGAGGAAGGCGAGCAGCGATTGGACATTCGCCTCGTTGAGCGGCGCACCTCGGCGGACGAGGTAGTTCTCGTGGCAGCCAAACGTCGCGCCCGAGTAATAGTCCACGTTGTTTCGCACGAAGCCGACGCGGTCGGAGAGGCCGAGGTCGTGCGTGGCGGCGGTGAGCATGGCGTCGCCCGCGCGGTCGAAGCGGAGCAGGTCGCGGAGGGAAAGGCACTCGGGCGTGCAGATTTCGAGATGGCCCATGTCCACGTAGCAGCGCCCGCCGTTGAAGAGGAAGCCGCCATTGCCCGCCGGCTCATCCCAATCGCGCTGGTGCATGTCCGCGAGGCCGAAGCGGTGCTTCTCGAACAGCCAGTTGCGCACCCGCGAGACGGCAGCGGGCGGCCCGGCAGGGTCGCTGCTCAGGCACCCGTATGCCGGTTCCAGGCCGACGATGCGGTTCATGGCGGCGTGGGGA
>JBEBFV010000016.1:0-29396 GCA_040081795.1 Limisphaerales bacterium
TTATCATCGCGCACCACCTCGCGCAGACCTCCTCGACCGGCGACACCATGGAAATGATGCGCGCCGTGCTGGACACGAACTTCTGGCTCGCGACCCACGTGACCAGCATCACCATCGGCTACGCCTCGACCTTCCTCGCCGGCTTCCTGGCGATGATCTACATCCTGCGGGGCGTGTTCACCCGCACGCTCGACGAGGCCACGGCCAAGGCCCTTTCCCGCATGGTCTATGGCATCGTCTGCTTCGCCACGCTGTTGAGCTTCGTGGGAACCATTCTCGGCGGCATCTGGGCGGACCAGAGCTGGGGCCGCTTCTGGGGCTGGGACCCGAAGGAAAACGGCGCGCTGCTCATCGTCATCTGGAACGCCCTCATCCTGCACGCGCGCTGGGGCAAGCTCGTGGGCGAGCGCGGCCTGATGAACCTCGCGCTCTTCGGCAACATCGTGACCGCGTGGAGCTGGTTCGGCACGAACATGCTGGGCGTGGGCCTGCACAGCTACGGCTTCATGGACGCGGCCTTCAAGTGGCTCATGATCTTCAACGTCAGCCAGCTCGTCCTCATCGGCCTCGGCTGCCTGCCCGAGCGGTTTTGGAAGAGTGGGAAAGGGCCGGCCGTTGGCAATTCTGGCCCGACCGGAGCGGCACCGATGAAGCCAGCGTCGGCGTGATTTTGGTGCTCCGGCAGAGCGCAGCGGCAGCGGCGCACCCAGGATTTTCTCCGTTGAACTTCTGCCTCTGCTCCTGTCCCGGCTCTGCGGTGTTTGCCCCGAATTATCCACCGCAGAGCCGGGACAGACGCGGTGGTCGGAAATGACGAACGGACGAGGCCGTAGTCCGCACGACTCGTCGGCTGGGACAATTCACTCCTCGACGCCGGCATTTTGGAGTGCTGTCATCCCGCACCATGAAACGACACGCATCGCTCTGCCTTGCCTTCGCGCTCTCCGCCACCTCTCCCGCGCTCGCGGCGGACGGCTTCGCATTCGCCGACACTGCCGGCAAACAGCTCGACGTGACGGCGGGCGGCAAGCCGCTCGTGCGCTTCATGTATGCCTACGACCCGGCCACGAAGGAGTCGCTGCATGACACCTACAAGCCCTACCTGCACGTCTTCGAACCGGGCGGCGACAAGCTCATCACCAAGGGGCCGGGCGGGCAGTTCACGCACCACCGCGGCATCTTCATCGGCTGGAACAAGATCACCTTCAACGGCAAGAGCTACGACCGCTGGCACATGACCGGCGGCGAGCAGGTGGTGCAGCGAATTCTCCGGCAGGACGCCGGGCCGGACAAGGCCACGTTCACTGCGCTGGTCCACTGGAACGACACGGCGAAGGAGGCGTTCATCGTCGAGGAGCGCACCTTCACCGTGCGGCGGGTGGCTGCGGGGACGTTGATAGATTTTAGCGCGAAGCTCACCGCCCCGCGCGGCGATGTGAAGCTCGACGGCGACCCGGAGCACGCGGGCTGTCACTTCCGTCCCGCCGGCGAGCTGGACACGAAGAAGACGCGCTACCACTTCCCGGCGGAGACGCCCAACGCGCACAAGGACACGGATTACCCGTGGGTGGGCGAGACCTTCACGCTCGGGGCCGCCGCCTACAGTGTTGTGGAGATGAGCCATCCGAAGAACCCGGCGGGCACACGCTGGTCCGCCTACCGCGACTACGGACGCTTCGGCGCGTTCCCCGTGGCGGAGATCAAGCAGGGCGGCTCGACCACCTTCAGCTACCGCTTCCTCATCGCGAACGGCGAACTGCCCGCCGCCGCGACGGTCAACAAGCTCTACACCGAGTTTGCCGGGGCCAGCGCGCCCACCGCGAAGGTGACGACTGTCCCCGCCGAGCAGCCGAAGCCCGCCGCGCCGAAGAAGTCCGACGCCAAAAAGAAGGACGAGAAGAAGTAGCCGCCAGTGGCCACGCCCGGAGATCGCTGAGGCAACGGCTGTTCAAATCCCCGCTCGCCAGCCTGCTTGGCGGGCCATAGTTTTTCCCCGATGGCAGCACTGCCCAAACCGGACATCATCCTCACGCACGAGAGCGACCTCGACGGTCTGCTCTCCGGCCTCTTGCTGCGCCGCCTCGCACGCAAGCTCTTCGACACCGACGTCCGGCTCGAGGCGCACCATTACAACTCGTGGAAACAGCGCCAGCTCCGCGAGCGTTCGGCGTGGGTCAGCGACTTCGCCTTCGAGCCGCGCATGGATCGGCCCGACTGGCTCATCCTCGACCATCACACGACCGACACGCCCGCCAAGCAGTCCCACCTCATCCACGACCTCGGCAAGTCCGCCAGCCTGCTCTGCTACGAGCTGTGCTGCGCGCACGGCCTCGGCAAGCCCGAGCTGGACCGCCTCGTCCATCTCAGCAACGTCGTGGACCTCTACCTCGTCGAGGACCCGGACTTCGAGCTGGCCTGCGACTACGGCAATTTGGTGAAGACCTACAACTTCTGGAACCTCCACTCGCTCATCGAGGGCAACCCCGAGCGCCTGCTCGATCACCCGCTGCTCGACGTGATGGCCGTGAAGCGCCGTGTGGAAGACCCGCTGGGCTTCGCGTGGAGCAAGAAGAACATAGTCGAGATCAGCCCGACCGTTGGCTTCGTGGACACCGTCGTCGGAAATGGGAACAGCATCGTCCACCGCCTGCTCAGGGAGAAGGCCACGCCCTACACCGTCCTCGCGACGCTCTTCGTGAAGTCCAACCGCACGGTCATCGCCAGCTTCCGCAGCGAGAACGGCGAGGCGCTCAAGGCCGCGCGGCAATTCCAGGGCGGCGGCCACGCGAACGCCTCCGGCGCAACGCTGCCGCGCTCGGTCACCTCGCTGGAAGACGCCGTCCTCTACCTCCGCGAAGTTCTCTCGCAGGCTCCGAAGAAAGGCGGCAGCCTGACCAGCCTCGAACAAGCCTTCGCCTCGCTGGAAGCCAAGGCTCAAGGCCGGTAGCGCACGGCTACACTTTCGCCAGCTCCGGCCAGAGTAGTGCGCTCATGCGCATCCCGGCGTGGAAGCAGTCCAGGTCGAACTTTTCGTTCGGCGAGTGCGCGTTGTCGTCGGGAAGCGAAAGGCCGAGGAGCAGCGTCTCGACGCCGAGGATGCGCTTAAAGTCGTTCACGATGGGGATGGAGCCGCCTTCACGCATCAGCACCGGCTCGCAGCCGAAGGCAGCGCGCAGGGCACGCAGCGCGGCCTGGGCACGGGGGCTGTCCGGCTGGACCAGATACGGCTCACCGGCGTGACCGGCGTCCACCGTCAGCTTGCAACTCGGCGGGCAGAGGGACTTGAGGTGCATGACGATGAGCTTCTGCACCTTCTTCGGATCCATGTCCGGCACGAGGCGGAAGGTGAGCTTGGCGCGCGCCCACGCGGGCACGATGGTCTTGCTGCCTTCGCCCTGATAGCCGCTGGTGAGACCGTTGATTTCGCAGGTCGGACGCGCGGTGCGGCGCTCGGTGCTCGTGAAGCCCTTTTCCCCAAACAGCTCGGGCACGCCGACCAGTTTGCGGAAGGTCGCTTCATTGCCCGGCAGCTTGGCCAGCATCGCGCGCTCGTATTTCGAGAGCAGCGCGACGTCGTCGTAGAAGCCGGGGACTGTGACGCGGCCGTTTTTGTCGCGGAGCTTGGCGAGCATCTGCGCGAGCGCCATCGCGGGGTTGTCCACCGCGCCGCCGAAGAGGCCGGAGTGCAGGTCACGGTTCGGGCCGTCGAGGCGGATTTCCACGGCAAGGATGCCGCGCAGCGCGTAGGTGAGCGCGGGGTGCTTCTTGCTCGGCAGGCCGTTATCCGAGATGACGAAGGCTTCGCAGCGCAGGTCTTGCTTCCGCGCGCGCAGGAAGGGCGCGAGGTTTTCACAGCCGATTTCCTCCTCGCCCTCAATGAGGAACGTGAGGTCGCAGGGCAGCTCGGTGCCGGATTTCAGGTAAGCCTCCACCGCCTTCAAGTGCGCGAAGTGCTGGCCTTTGTTGTCGCAGGCGCCACGGGCGAGGAGGCTACAGCCCTCAATGCGCGGCTCGAAGGGCGGGGACTTCCACAGTTCCAGCGGTTCGGGCGGCTGCACGTCGTAGTGGCCATAGACGACGTAGTGCGGCTTGCGCGGGCCGGCCTTGCGTGGGGTGCGGGCGAGGACGATGGGATTGCCGGCGGTGGGGCAGACCTCCACTTCGAGGCCGATGGCACGGCAGTGCTCCGCTATCCACTGGGCGCAACGCTCCAAGTCGGGCTTGTGCTGCGGCTGGGCGGAGACGCTGGGGAAGCGGAGGTAGTCGCAGAGTTCGGAGAGGAAGCGGGTTTTGTTCGCGGCGAGATAGTCGAGGACTGGTTGCATGGGCGGAGAGGAAAGCGGAGTCGGAGCCGGAAGGCAATCGCGGGGCGTAAGGCGGACACTCCTGTCCGCTGTGGGCGCGCGGGCTGGCCCGGCACGCCATCAACCGCCCGCCTGCGGGACAGGAGTGTCCCGCTCACGGGAATTAAGCCTTGGCGCGGCTAATCGTTACGTGTAGGTAACAACTCGTTTTCCGGCACAACGAACAGCGCAACCACACACATGAGTTCACCCGACACAACCAGCGACGGCCCTTGGTGGAAACAGCTCAACGGCTATCACTGGTTCGTTTTCGCCGTTGCGGCGCTGGGCTGGCTGTTCGACTGCCTTGACCAGCAGCTTTTCACGCTCTCGCGCGGACCGGCGATGAAGGCGCTGCTGCCCGCCGGCAAAGACCCGTTGCTCTGGGGCGGCTACGCTACATCGATCTTCCTCTGTGGTTGGGCCACGGGCGGGCTGGTCTTCGGCGTGCTGGGCGACCGGATCGGGCGCGCGAAGACGATGATGATCACGATCCTGATTTACTCGCTCTGCACCGGCTTGAGCGCGCTGTCGCAGACGTTCTGGGATTTTGCGTTTTACCGCTTCATCACGGGGCTGGGCGTGGGCGGGGAGTTCGCGGTGGGCGTGGCGCTGCTGGCGGAGGTGATGCCGGCGAAGGCCCGCTCCGGCGCGCTGGGTTCGCTCCAGGCGCTCTCGGCGCTGGGGAACATCTCCGCCGCATTCATCGGCATGGGCATGGCGAATCTGGAGAAGACGGGCGTCATCTCGCTGGGCAACTCCTGGCGCTGGATGTTCGTCATCGGTGCGATTCCCGCCTTCCTCGCGCTCATCATCCGCATGCGGATGAAGGAGCCGGAGCGCTGGCAGCAGATGAAGGATTCCGGCGAGTTGGACAAGCACAGCGCCTTTACCTACAAGGAGCTTTTCAGCACTCCGCGTTGGCGCAAGAACGCCATCATCGGGATGCTGCTCGTCTGCTCGGGCGTGATCGGGCTGTGGGGCATCGGGTTCTACACGCCGGAGCTGGTGCGCACGGTGTTGCGCAAATCCTACACGGCATCCTACGTGGAGTATGCGAAGGCAGACACGGCCGCCGCCGCTGCGACCTCCACAGACACTGTTCCGCAAGTCATCAAGGACGCGCACACGGACCTCACCAAGCAGGGGCTGCCCGCCGCCGATATCCAGAAATCCATTGAGGCCAAGACCATCGGGCCGCTGGTGGACAAGTGGGCGAGCTGGGGTTTGCTCACACTGCAAATCGGCGCGTTCTTCGGGATGCTCACGGCCAGTTGGGTGGCGGCCAAGCTCGGGCGCAAGCCGGCCTTCGCCATCGCGTTCACGACGGCGCTGGTGGCGACGGCCTGCGCGTTCAACTTCTACCACGACGCGAGCCAGACCTTCTGGCTGATTCCGATCATGGGCTTCTTCCAGCTCTCGGTGTTCGCGGTGTATGCGATCTACCTGCCGGAGCTTTTCCCCACGCACCTGCGCAGCACGGGGACTTCGTTTTGCTACAACGTGGGGCGCTTCCTCGCTGCGGCGGGCGTGCCGGTGATCGGCCTCCTCAAAACTGAAGTCTTCGCGAATTCGCCCGAGCCGATGCGCCCGGCGGCGTTGACGATGTGCTGCATCTTCCTGCTCGGCCTGGCTGTGCTGCCTTTCGCGCCGGAGACCAACGACAAGCCGCTGCCCGAGGACGAGAAGGGCTTCGCGCACTGAGAGCCGCGTGGATGGGCGGCGGACAGGAGTGTCCGCCCCACTGCCTCACACCGAGAAGAAGTCCTTCATCTTGTTGAGGAAGTCGTTGGCGTATTCCTCCTGGCTCTTGGGCACCACGGTGCGGCTGCGCTGCGATTGGGACTCGGCGAGGATGACCTCGGTCTCGAGCCGTCGCAGCGCGAGGATTTCGCTGAGTTTTTCCACGAGCTCGGGCGAGTCGCGCAGCACCTCGGCCACGCGCTCGCGCGGGATGAGGACCACCTCGGCGTCCTTGGTGGCGACAACCGTGGCGCTGAGTGTCTCGCCGGTCAGCAGGGAGATTTCGCCGAGGCATTCGCCGCTGCGGACCACGTTGACGCGCGTTGAGTGGCCCTCGGATTCCACGAACACGTCCGCCTCGCCTTCCACGATGACGAAGAGCGCGCCGCCCTCCTCGCCCTGGCGGAAAATGCGCTCGCCCTTGCCAAAGAGCTGCTTGTGCGCGCCTACGACCAGCTTCTGGCGCTGCTCGTCGTTGAGCACGCCGAAGATCATGTTGCGCCCGAGAATGTCCGCGATGTGCTTGGCTTGCGCGTCGGTGTCGTCCTTCGGGCGCAGATATTGCACCACCCGCTGGGGGAACGGCATGGTGAGGCCGGCGCGCCGCAGCTCATACCAGGCATCGGTGCGGATGCCGTCGGCGATGCGGTCCTGCTCGGCGTCCTTCTCGATCCAGACGCGAATCTCGTAGTTGATGGTGCTGTCCGCGAATTCCTTGAGATAGACCTCCGGGGCAGGCTCCTTCAAGACGCCTTCCACGTCCGCCGTGGCGCGGAGGAGGATGCGGCGGACCTTGTTGGGCGGGGCCTCGTATTCCACCGGCACGATGACGCGCATGGCGTGGTGGGGCGTGGGGTAGCTGTAGTTCTGGAGGTGGACATTGACGAGGTCCACATTCGGGATCTCGAAGTAGGTGTGGTCCACCGTGCGCAGCCGCGTGGTCCGCCAGTTGAGCTCCATCACCTCGACGAGGCGGTTGTCGATGAGCAGCCAGTCTCCGAGCTTGAGCGGCTTGCTCATCTGAATGGTGAGGCCGGCTGTGAAGTTGGCGATGACCGGGCGCAGCGCCAGACCGACAGCCAAGCCCGCACTGCCAAGGCCCGCGCCCGCGAGTAAACCAGGAACCTGCACGCCAAAGACAAACTGAAGGATGAGCACCGCCGCCGCAGTGATGCCGATGAGACGGGTGGCATGGGTGAAGAACCGTGGCACGACCATGTTCCGCTTCTTGGCGAAGTAGCCCTCCCAGTAGAGACGGTTGAAGAGCGTCAGGAAGAGGATCGAGTCCATCATGAACGCCGCCGCCATGACCACCCGGTGCTTGTCCCGTTCCGCCGGCACGCCCACATCGAAGATGAAGTAGGAGGCCGCCAGCGCCGCGTTGGCGACACAGATGAGATGGTAGGACGCCCCCATCGTCACGGCCCACCGCTTGCGCAACTGGCGGCCCAGCATCACCATCACCAAATACACGGGCAGACCGACGAGAAGGACGTAGAAGAGTTTGCTCATGCCTGTGCGCGCATCTTGGGAAAGCGCGTTTGCGACTGCAACTTGGAAATCGCCGGGAGCCGCTGGCCCAGGAACGTTGGGAGGAAGCGGGCGGACGTTCCTGACTCCTGGCTCCTGATCCTGATCCTGATCTTCATCCAGCTCCCCCCAGCCCCGCGCCCCGGGTCAGTGGGTTTGCTCACCGCAGCCACTTCGCCGGGTTGAAGCCGGTGATGAGCTGCAGGCCGGTCAGGAAAGTCATCGCATAGACGACCTTCATGAACACGCGCTCGGAGATCTTCCGGTTCAGCCACACGCCCAGCCAGACCCCGACCGGGATGAACGGCAGGAACACCAGGCTTTGCTGGAGCGTCTGCGCCGTGATAATGGCGTGAGGCGCGAACACCGGCAGGCCCACCATGTCCCGGTCCAGGATGAAGAACGGCATCTTTATCCAGTTGATCCACGTGAACACCAGGACTGTCGTCGCCACGTAGCGTTCCTTTGGCATCTGCTGCGGGATGAGGAAGAGGCTCACCACCGGCCCCGCGCCGTGCGCGAACGTGCTTGTGATGCCCGCGCCAATGCCGCAGGGAACGCCGACCCCGTGGTTTGGCGCGAACGCGCCCTCCGCCGCGAAGATGCGCTCCTTCAGAAGCTGGAACGCGACAAACGCCACCGCGAGCAGGCCGATGCACACGTTGAGTTCACGCGCGGAAAACCGGCCGATGAGCTGCACGCCGATGACCACGCCCACGACCACGCCGGGCAGGAGGAACTTCAGGTTCTTGTGCTCCCACTTGCCCCAATAGTGATACACGCTGAACGCGTCGCCGGCGCAGAGGAGCGGCAGCAGGATGCCGATGGCGTCCTTCGGTCCGAAGGCGATCACGCACAAGGGAGTCGTCAGCATCCCCAGCCCGCCGCCGAAGCCCGCCTTCGACAGGCCGATGAACAGCACCGCCGTCGCCGCCAGCAGGATGGAAGACCAGTCTTGCACGCGGGACGTGTAAAAGCGCCGGGCCGGAAAGTCGAGCCGCTTGACGCCGCCCCGGCCGGTTTTGACGGCAGCAAACCGCCGCTCCCCGCTTTCTTGCTGCAAGCGCCGCGCCCGCTTGGTTAAGCTCGCGCCACTATGAGCGCCACCCCCGAGCAGCTTTGGCAGCGGTTTCAAAAGCACTACTCCGAGTTCCCCGCCATCGGCCTCGCGCTGGACGTCAGCCGCATGAACTTCGGCGACGACTTCCTCCCGGCGATGCAGCCGCGCCTGACGAGGGCCTTCACCGACATGGCCGAACTGGAGAGGGGCGCCATCGCCAACCCCGACGAGAAGCGCATGGTCGGCCACTACTGGCTGCGCAATCCCGCGCTCGCGCCGACCCCGGAGATCACGAAGGAGATCGAGGACACGCTCGCGGCAGTGGAGAAGTTCGCGGCGGAAGTCCACGACGGCTCGGAAGTTCGCGGCACGGGGGGGCCGTTCAAGCGCCTGCTCGTTGTCGGCATCGGCGGCTCCGCGCTAGGGCCGCAGTTCGTCGCACACGCGCTGGGCCAGCCGGACGCGGACAAGCTCACCGTCCACTTCTTCGACAACACCGACCCCGATGGCATGGACAAGGTGCTCGCGGCCATCGGCGGCGACCTGGACCGCACGCTCGTCGTCGTGATTTCCAAATCCGGCGGCACGAAGGAGACGCGCAATGGCCTGCTGGAGGCCAAGGCCGCTTACGCGCGTAACGGGCTTCGCTTTGAGAAACACGCCGTGGCCGTCACGGGCGTCGGCAGCGAGCTGGACAAATACGCCACGCAGCACGGCTGGCTCCGGCGCTTCCCGATGTGGGACTGGGTTGGCGGACGCACGAGCGAGTTGTCAGCCGTCGGCCTGCTCCCCGCTGCGCTCCAGGGCCTCGCCATCCGCGAGATGCTCGCGGGCGCGAAGGCCTGTGATGACGTGACCCGCCTCACCGACTCGGCAAAGAATCCCGCCGCGCAGCTCGCCCTCATGTGGTTTCACTCCGGCAACGGTCGCGGCACGAAGGACATGGTCGTGCTTCCTTACAAGGACCGCCTGGAACTCTTCTCCAAGTATCTTCAGCAGCTCCTCATGGAATCGCTCGGCAAGGAACTGGACCTCGACGGCAAGGTCGTGAACCAGGGCATCGCCGTCTATGGCAACAAAGGCTCCACCGACCAGCACGCCTACGTCCAGCAGCTCCGCGAGGGCGTGCTGAATTTCTTCGTCACCTTCATCGAGGTGCTGGCCGACCGGGCGGGCGACAGCATCGAGGTCGAGCCGAAGACCACGAGCGGCGACTTCCTCACTGGCTTCTTCCTCGGCACGCGCGCCGCGCTGCACGAGAACGGCCGCGAGTCCGTCACCATCACGGTGAAGGAAGTTTCCCCGTTCACCATCGGCGTGCTCATCGCGCTGTTCGAGCGCGCGGTGGGCCTCTACGCCTCGCTCATCAACATCAACGCCTACCACCAGCCCGGCGTCGAGGCCGGCAAGAAGGCGGCGGGCGCGGTGCTCTCGCTCCAGGGCAGGCTCGTCGCCCACCTGTGCGCCAACCTGGGCCAGTCCTTCACCGTCGCGGAAATCGCGGCTGCCATCGGGGCGAAGGGCCAGGAGGAAACGCTCTTCAAGATCGGCTCGCACCTCGCGGCGAACGTGGGCCGGGGCGTGCAGAAATCCGATGAGGCTTCCCCGGCGGCGGCGCGGTTCGCCGCAAGCTGACAGGAGAATGATGAAGCGGCGGCGCCGCAGCCGCCCGCTCGCTACCGGCCCGTGAAGCTGGCGCGTCAACTCGATGCCGGAGGCGGTGCCGGCGACTCAGAGGCCGGTGCCGCGGATGACCCAGCAGACCGGTGGTCGCCGGCCGTGAACTTCAGCGCGAAGGAACGGGGGCGGCCCGCAGGCGTGCTGGCGGACGGTGGCATGCTGATGGTCGGAGTGAAGTCCAGGTCAACGGCCTCGGGGCCGGCGGCTTCGGGTGACTCGGCGGACCGGCGATCGCCTCGCGTGAACTTGAGTGCGGTGGACACCGGCTTGGGTGCTGGCGCGTTCGCGGGCTCCTGCGTGTAAATGGTCGTGTGGTCCGCCTCGGGCTCGGGCGTGGGTTGCGCTTCAGCCGGGAGCGCCTCATCTGAGGCCAGCGCAGAAACCCCTGCTGGTGCCTCAACCTCGTAGCACAGTTCCACGCCGCCGAGTTGGAACGTTTCGCCCGGCGCGACCGTGCCCTGCTCGATGCGCTCGCCCCGGATGAAGGTGCCGTTCGTCGAGCCGTGGTCGAGGATGGTGAGCAGACCGTCCGCCTCGGCGAGGTCGCAGTGCCGGCCCGACACGGTATCGTGCGCCAAGCACAGCGGATTGTCCGCGCGCCGCCCGAGCGTCACCACGCCCTCGGGCAGTTCGAACGCGATGGGCTCGAAGCCCGGGGTCAAAATACGGAGCCAGCCCATGGGGGCAAATCAGGTTTTGGTCCGCCGCCGATTTCGCCAGCAGCTTGCGTCGTGTTTGCCGGACGTGGTCATGCTGGGCATAACCGTTCTGAGCAGCACTGTGGCTTGGAAGGCGCACCTCATTTTGCTCCGGCCAGCTTTCGCGGGCCGTCGTAGAAGACTTTCTTCAAGCACCAGAAAGGAGCGCCCACGACATGGCCCAAGGCCTGGAAACCCGCGACACCACCCATATACATGCCCTCCTGCGGATGCAACGCGAGCGAGCCGACCACGCCGCCCACAATTGCGCCGGGAACAAGGCCGATTAAGCCGCCCACCTGAGCGGGCGTCTCGACGAAATCGCCCTCCCCGGGGTAGAGTTTTCCGAAGAAGGCAAACTCTGAGGCGGTTGATGGTGCGAGGGTGAGCAGGAGGAACAAGCCGACGAGGGCTGGGATGATACGCATTGTTTTGTGGGGTTGAGTTGAGGTCGACTGGAGTGCGCTAGCGGTGCTAGTCCACGGGCGATTCCGCCAGCAGCTTGCGATAGACCTGCCGGGCGTGCTCGTAATCCTGACGGGCCTGCGGCTTCTCCTCGGCAGCGTAGGTGCGCTCCTTCTGCGTCCAGCAAAGCTCCAGCGACTTCGCGCACCACTCGGCGCTGCGCTTCGAGGCGCGCACGGGCTGGTCACCGACCATCACCCAAATCGGGTTCGTGTGGCTGCTGGGCAGGATGCGCAAGGCGACCCAACTGCTCCGCTCAATCTTGGTCTCGAAGACGAGGTTGAGCAGCGAGCCATCGGCGACGATGCGCTTGGTCTCGACGGACTTGCCGTTGACGATGAGCTCGACCGGGACTTCGCGCGACTCGCCAATGCGGGCGCGCTCGATGTCCCAGTAGGGCTTCTGGGCGTAAGGACGGTTCTTCATCGCGGCATCGGGCTGGTCGTTGAGGCGGGCGGCGACCTTGGCGGAGAGCTTCACGGTGCCGGGAGCGGAGAGCTTGAGTTCGCTGCCGTTCATGCCGACAGGGAGCGCAGGAACCCTGAATCCGGAAGGAGGAACTCCGTCGGTTCGAGGGGGAACAGCTTGGAATTCCATCAAGTGGCTCTTCCCATCGCCCACGTAGTTGTTGCCGACGCGGATGCCTTCGCACCAGTCCTCGTAAGTCCACTTCGCCGGGAGCTTCACGTAGCTGCGGCCCAGCCCGACCTTCTCTCCATAGATGCACGGGAAATCCGTCTCGCCGCTGATGCGCGTGCGGAAGCCGGCATTGAGCGTGTGATACCAGATGTTCAGCTCCCATGCGTAGGGCGTGTCCACCATGCTGAGGAAGTCCACGGCGGGCACGGGCTTCTTGTCCGGGCCGGGCACGAGGTGCGTGACGGCCATGATGTATTCGTTCGCGCCGATGCCGTTGAAGGGAGGGAGGTCGTAGCTGGGCAGGTCGGCAGTCGGGAGGTTCAGGCCCCAGCCGCTGTGCGCGGGGCCGACGAGTGCGCCCTGGGCCTTCGCCCAGCGCAGTGTGTTCAGGCCGAGCGTGGGCCAGTGGTTCTTCGAGTCGCCGCCGGGATACATCTGGTCCTTGAGCCGCAGCAGGCACAGGTGCCCGCTCTGGTGCGAGCCGAAGCCGGAGACCTCGATGTCGTAGCGCAGCACGTAGGGATGGATGGAAACCTTGTCGTCCTTGCCGGTGAAGAACTGCTTCTGGTAGTCGAAGCACGGCCCCCACGTCAGGTTCGCGCCGACCTTCAAGTCCTCGCCGAGGATGTGCCGCACCATGTCCGGCGCGTGGACGCCCTCGGTCGGGTTCGTGTAGTGCGCGCAGCCGGCGGCGTGGATGTGATGGTCGCCGGAGACGTAGCCAAACTTCATCGGGTCAATCCATCGCTCGACCTTGAAGTTGATGCGCTTGGTGGCCTTCGTAATCGTGATCTTAACTGTCTGCTTCACGGATTCCGGGCCGCGATCGAACTCGACGTTGTATTCCCCCACAGGCAGACGAATCGTCTCGCCGTCCATGCGATACACCTGCGGGTGAAATGCGAAGTCCGGCGCGAGGCGCTTGGCTTGCGAGGGATACACGCGACCCTGCGCGTCGCGGATGACAAAGCCGGCGGTCGTCGGCTGGCTGTTCTCATCCTTCACGCCGAGCGTGATCTCCTGTGCGGGCAGGCAGGTGAAAAGCAAATCCACTTCGTTGCGGAAGCCGATGTCCTGCGTGCCCTGGCCGACGTTGAATCCAATCTTCGCCTCGCGCTTGCCGGCGTCGCGGCTGTAGAGCTGCACGAGGCGATACTCGACCGTGAGGCCGGACAGCGCGGGCCGAAGCGGCTGGGCGTCGTAAGTGCGAATGTCGAGCCAGAGGTCGGCGAGCTTGAGCGTGGGCGGCTCGCCCTGCTTGCGGCGCAGCTTGTCCGAGGGTGTCGTCGCGGCGCGGACATTGTGGACGGACTGCGCGTTCGGGCTGACGGCGGCGAGCGGCGCGGTGGTGCCGGACTCGTTCGCGACCTTCACTAGAAATTGCCGCCAGCCGTCCTGCATCAACTCGGCCTTCGCGTCGCCCGCAGCGACCTTCACGCGCATCTCCGGGTTGATGTGGACGCCGAAGAGCGCGTAGCGGTCGAGGGTTTGCTGGAGCTTTACGACGGCGGCTATGTGGTCGGTGGAATCCATCGCGGTGTTCAGCGCCGCCTTGTCCGCCGCACTGAAAGGCGTGCCGAGATAGTCCGTGGCCTCGATGAGCCGCCGCACCTGCGCGACGAAGGGCTGCCACTCGACCTCGCTGACGATAGGCAGCGCGGCAGCGTAGGAGTTGAGCGAGAGAGCGGAGAGCAACGAGAGGGCAAGCAGTGAGGCACGCATAAGGAGCACGGGGCTAAGGTTGATGCTCGGAGAGTAACAGCCCGCCGCCCGCTGCGAAGCGGAAAGTTGAGGAGCCGCGCTGGCGGTGTTCACCTGCCTGATGCGTGCGTAAAGTTGCGCCCGCCCTGCGCCGCTACGGTGACTTCTCCTTGATGAACTTGAGCGACTTCGCGATCACCTCGTCGTTGATGCCCATGTGGCCCATCTCCGGGTAGCGATGGAAGGTGTGGTCCGCGCCGGCCTTCTTGAGCGCCTCGATCATCAGCAGCGCGTTCTCGATTGGCACGGACTTGTCGTTGTCGGAATGCAGGATGAGGAGCGGCTTGATGTTCTTGCGCACATGATTGACCGGCGACGCAAAGCTGCGGGCTTGTTCAACATCCTGTCCGGCGGGCGTCCAGATTTTGCCCCAGCTCAACGTCGGCAGCTCGTAGCAGGCCGCCACACTGATCGCGGCGCGGAAGTCGTTGCTCGCCTTCTCCCATCCGCCCGTGCGCGGCCAGGGACCGTCACCCACCGTCGCCGCCAGCGAGACCAGATGCCCGCCTGCGGACTGGCCGATGAGGAAGATGCGATTGGTGTCGAGGTTGTGCTTGTCGGCGTTGGCGTGGACGTAGCGGATGGCGCACTGGAAATCCTGGTAGCACGCCGGGGCCGGGCTGCTGCCGACGAGCCGGTAGTCAATGGACATGGCGAAGAAGCCGAAGCCGGCCCATTGGTCAACCTTGATGGTGGAGGCGTCGCGTTTGTGGCCGCCCTGCCAGCGCCCGCCGTGGACGGAAATTATGACCGGCAGTTTCGCCTTGGATTCCGGCCACGCGACGTCCGCCAGCAAGCCCGCGCCGTGAACCCGTCCGTAAACCATGTCGTCCTGGCGAACAATCTTCACCGTGCCCGCAGCAGCATCCGTCTTGGGAGTTTGCGCTGGAAGGAGTGCGGGGAGCGCCAGCAATGCAGCCAGGATGGACCAGCGACGAATGTCAGCACGAGCAAGCCGGGAAAGCGGGTTCATAGACGACAGGCTAGCAAGGTTTCCGACGCTGGCAAATCCTGTCTGCGGCAGACTCTGCGACCGCTTTGAAGTTGAGCCGCCTGACGCCACAGCCTAGCCTCGCAGCATGAACCTCCTCCGCGCGTCGCGTCGCGCCGTGCTCGCGGGCCTACTGGGCGTAGGGCTGACGCTCCCGTCGGCGACGTTGCGCGGCCACGAGCCGACGCGGGCAGCGCACGAGGCCGCGCTCGACCCGTGCGAGCGCGTGGTGTTGCTGAACGCAGCGAACCTCCGCGTCGTCAACGCCGCACCAAGGGACGCCGCGAGTTGCGCGCTCACGCTCAGGCTCGTGGATGCGGAGACGAAGCAGCCACTTGCCGGGCTGGTCCGTGTGAAGCGCGCCGACGGAACCGCCGTGCCGCTCGCCGGCCTCGTCAATCGAGGCACGAAGCTGCGCAACAACCATCCGGCGAAGGAGTGGTTTGCGTTGGTCGAGCGAGCAATGGTCGCGCTTCCGCGTGAAGCGCTCACCATCGAGGCCATCGGCAGCCTCGAAACCGAACTGGCGCACGTCACCGTTGACCTGAGGAACCGCGACCAGCACGAGCTGACGGTCCCCATGATGTTCTTCGACCGCCCCGCGCCGCGCGGCTGGCGCAACGGCAACACACATCTCCACCTGCAAGGACTGACACGCGCGCAGGCCGACGACTACTTGCACGCCATCCCACGCGCGGACGGACTTGAGGTGCTGTTCGTTTCCTATCTCGAACGCGCCGTGGCCGACCGCGACTACATCTCGAACAAGTATTCGCTCGCCGACCTACGCGAGTTCGAGCGCGGCGGCGTGCTGTTCGGCAACGGGCAGGAGCACCGCCACAACTTCGAGGGCTTCGGCGCGGGCTACGGGCACGTGATGTTCCTGAACATCTCGAAGCTCGTGCAGCCCGTGAGCATCGGGCGCGGCATCATGAAGGCCGGCCCGGACTGGCCGCCGCTCCAGCGCGGCGTGCGGGCCGCGCGCGCGGACGGCGCGACGGTTGTGTGGTGCCACAACACCTTCGGCCACGAGGACGTGCCGAACTGGCTGGCCGGCCTCGTCCACGCGCACAATATCTTCGACGGCGGCATGCACGGCGGCTACGAGGACACCTACTACCGCTTCCTCAACGCCGGCCTGCGCGTGCCGTTCTCGACCGGCACGGACTGGTTCATCTACGACTTCGCCCGCACGCACGCACGCGTGGACGGCCCGCTCACGCATCAAAGCTGGCTCGCGGCGCTCGCGGCGGGCCGCACCTTCATTGGCAACGGCCCGCTGCTCGAATTGCGCGCGGGCACGAACGACATCGGCGACACGGTGAAACTGGCGAAGCCAGGCCCGCTCAAGTTCATCGCGCATGCGAAGGGACGCGGCGATTTCCAGCGCGTCGAACTCATCCACGACGGTAAGCCCGTGCAAGCTGCGACGACCCGTGCGGTCGGCGGACACTTCGAGGCGGAGCTGGAGCACACCGTGAACTTCACCGAGTCCGGCTGGGTCGCGCTGCGCGTGCAGAGCGGCTCGCTGCCGGTCGGTCCCGACGCGCCCGCGCGTCCAAGCGGACCGAAGAACGAGATGGGCGAGCCGCTCTTCGGCCACACCAGCGCCATTTACGTCGAAATCGCAGGCAAACCCATCTTCAAGCCCGCCGCCGCGCGCGAGTTGGTCGCCGACATGGAGGGCGCGGTGCAGGACATCACGGCGAAGGGGCAGTTCGACAACCCGGCGCAGCGCGACGAGGTGCTGAAGGTCTATCACGAGGGCATCGCGACGCTGCGCAAACGACTGAGCACACCATGAGCCGCAAATATCGCGTTGGCATCATCGGCGCCACCAAGCGTGGTGACTACGGTCACGGCATGGACACGGCGTTCAACGACCTGCCGCAGTTCGAGGTCGTGGCTCTGGCGGACGAGGACGCCGCCGGTCGCGCCGCCGCCGGCAAGCGCTCCGGCGCGGGCCGGCTCTACGCGGACTACCGCGAGATGCTCGCCAAAGAGAAGCCAGACCTCGTGGGCATCGGCCCGCGCTGGGTCACGGACCATCGCGCGATGGTCGTCGCGGCGGCGGAGGCGGGCTGCCACATCTTCATCGAGAAGCCGCTGGCCGCGACGCTCGCGGACGCGGACGCGATGCTGGCCGCCTGCCAGCGCGCGAAGGTGAAGTGCGCGCTGATGCACCAACTGCGCACGATGCCGCCGCTGCGACACGCGCTCGCAGAATTGAAATCGGGCAAGTTTGGGAAAGTGCTCCGGCTGTTCGGACGCCCGACGGACGACGCTCGCGGCGGCGGCGAGGAACTCATTGTGCATGGCACGCACTTCTTCGACCTGATGGTCGCCATTGCCGGCCCGCCGCGCTGGGTGAGCGGGCATCTGGCCGTGGGCAATCGCGACGCCACGCCCGCCGACCGTCGCGAGGGCCGCGAGCCGGTCGGCCCCATCGCGGGCGACTCGGTGGAGGTGATGATTGGCTTCGACGGCGGCGTGCGCGGGTTCTGGCACTCGACGGCTAACCTGAACGTCGGCGGCACCGTTTACGGGCTGCAAATCGAGTGCGAGAAGGCGCTCATTCAACTGCGCACGCGCGGCGACGTGTTCATCTATCCCGGGCCGGTGGTTGAGCCGGAGAACGACAAGCGCGCGTGGGACAAGGTGTGGGTGGCGGACTGGCACTTCACGCCGGAACACCAGCCGCGCCGCCTGAACGACTACATTCATCGCGGCAACCAGACTTTGCTCCGAGAACTGGTTGCGGCCATCGAGCACGACACCGATCCCACTGCGAGCCTGCGCGACGCCGTGTTCGTGACGGAAATCATCCAGGGCACCTACGCCTCCCATTTCACCGGCGGCGTCCGCCTGCCCATTCCGCTCACCGACCGCCGGCATCCGCTGGCTGCGTGAGGCAGCCGCGCCGCGCCGCCGTCCTCAATGGTTGACAGTGCGCCGGGACTGGAAAGAGGATTTGCCATGAACACGCCCTTGACTGCCCCCTCCGATCATCATGGATTCCCGAAAGACTCCGGCCGGCTTGCCGCCGTGGGTGCGCTTGCCGGGGTCGCCTTGCCGCATGTCCACGCCGCTGGCAGCGATCAGGTGAACGTCGCGCTCATAGGCTGCGGCGGCCGTGGCGGCGGCGCGGCTTCCAATGCCATGAGCCAGAGCGGCCCGCCCAAGCTCGTCGCGATGGCGGACGTCTTCGATCACCGCCTGAAGGGCAGCTACGAGACGCTCAAGCGCAAGCACAAGGACCAGGTGGATGTGCCGGATGACCGCAAGTTCATCGGCTTCGATGCTTACAAGGGCGCGATGGACTGCCTCAAGAAAGGCGACGTGGCCATCTTCACCACGCCGCTGGCCTTCCGCTGGGTGCATTTCAAGTATGCCATCGAGAAGGGCATCAACGTGTTCATGGAGAAGCCGCTGACCGCCGACGGCCCGACATCGCGGCGGATGCTGAAGCTCGCGGCGGAAGCGACGGCGAAGAATCTCAAGGTGGGTGTGGGCCTGAAGTCGCGCCACAGCCGGGCGCTTCAGGAGTTGCACAAGCGGATTCAAGACGGCGAGATCGGCGACATCACACTGATGCGCGGCTACCGGATGCAGGGGCCGATCGGCTCCGCGTTTTCCACGAAGTGGCCCGGCCAGCCAAGCGAGTTGATGTGGCAGATCTCTCGCTTCCACAGCTTCCTCTGGGCGAGCGGCGGCGGCTTCAGCGACTTCAACATCCATCACATTGACCACCTCTGCTGGATGAAGAACGCGTGGCCGGTGAAGGCACAGGGCGTCGGCGCGCGTCATTACCGCACCAGCCCCGACGGCGCGCCGTATGTGGATCAGAACTTCGACTCCTACTCGGTGGAATACACCTTCGCCGACGGCGCGAAGATGATCATGGATGGTCGCGGCATGGTGGGAGCGACGCCGATTTACTCCAGCTACGCGCACGGCACCAAGGGCATGGCGATCGTCTCGAAGCAAGGCGACTGCGGCCGTCCATCGAGCACGTATCGGACGCAGAACCCGACGAGTGAAAGCCTGCTCTGGAAATCCAAGGACGTGAAGGATGGCCCGGACGACCCGTTCCTGAACGAGTGGGCCGCGCTGATTGATGCCATCCGCAACGACAAGCCGTTCAACGAGGCCGCGTCAGGCGTCAACGCCAGCGTCACCACGTCCATGGGCCGCTACGCCGCGCACACCGGGCAGGAAGTGACCTTCGATGAGTTCCTCAACCACGAGCACGAGTATGCGCCGGGCGTGGACAAGCTCACCTTCGACAGCCCGGCTCCCGTGCAGGCCGAGAAGGACGGGAAGTATCCGGTTCCGCAGCCGGGCATCAAAACCAAGCGCGAGTATTGACGTGGGGCGAGCTCGACTTCCGGGTTTGCCCGCCGGGCCGGCTCAGAAACCGGGTTCAATACGGCAGCGGAAACTTCGCCGTCAGCTCGTGGACGCGGGCGCGGACTTGGTGAGCCTTCTCCACGTTCTTCAGGTCGAGGAGGACTTCGGAGATCATGTCCGCGATCGCCGCCATCTCCGGCTCCTTCATGCCGCGCGTGGTGACGGCGGGCGTGCCGAGGCGGATGCCGCTGGCCTGGAAGGGCGAGCGCGTCTCGAAGGGAATCGTGTTCTTGTTGGTCGTGATGCCGGCCTCGTCGAGGGCGATCTGGCTTTCCTTGCCAGTGATGCCGCGCGTGCCGACGTCCACGAGCATGAGGTGGTTGTCCGTGCCGCCACTGACGAGGCGGAAGCCGTTGCGAGTCATCCCGGCCGCGAGCGCCTTCGCGTTGGTCGCGATCTGCTCCTGATACGCCTTGAAGCCGGGCTGGAGCGCCTCGTGGAAACACACGGCCTTCGCCGCGATGACGTGCATGAGCGGGCCGCCCTGGATGCCAGGGAACGCCTGCGAATCAATCTCCTTGGCATACTTCGCCGGGCACAGCACGAGGCCGCCGCGCGGGCCGCGCAGGGTCTTGTGCGTGGTGGTCGTGACGAAGTCCGCATGCTGCACGGGGCTGGGGTGGACGCCTGTGGCAACAAGCCCCGCGATGTGCGCGATGTCCGCCAGCAGCATCGCGCCAACCTCGCGGGCGATCTCGCCCATGCGCTTGAAATCAATGACGCGCGGATACGCGCTCGCGCCGACGGTGATCATCTTCGGCTTGTGCTCGCGGGCCATGACAGCGAGCTGGTCGTAGTCAATCCGCTCGTCTTCCTTGCGCACGCCGTAGTGGACGATCTCGAAAAACTTGCCGGAGAAGTTCGCCTTGTTGCCGTGCGTGAGATGGCCACCGTGCGAGAGATCCATCGTCAGCAGCTTGTCGCCGGGCTTCAGGAAGGCGAAATAGACGGCCATGTTCGCGCCGGAGCCGGAGTGCGGCTGGACGTTCGCGTGCTCGGCGCCGAAGAGCTGCTTGGCGCGCTCAATGGCGAGCGTCTCGACGACGTCCACGTTCTCGCAGCCGCCATACCAGCGCTTGCCGGGGTAACCCTCGGCGTATTTGTTCGTGAGCACGGAGCCTTGCGCCTCCATGACGGCGGGGCTGGTGAAGTTCTCGCTGGCGATCAGCTCGATGTTCTCCTGCTGGCGCTGGCGTTCCTTGGCGATGGTTTCGGCGATGGCGGGGTCCACCGCCGACAAACGCAGACCTGAATTCTGTTCCATTTTTTTGACTCTCCGTTCGTGACGCCCGCCCTCGAACTCGGCGGCGAGGAAGGCGTCCAGAATCTGGCGGCCCAGCTCGGGCGAAATCTGCTTCTGGCCGAGGCACAGGACATTCGCGTCGTTGTGCTGGCGCGAGAGGGTGGCCATCTCCTCGTCGAAGACGAGCGCGGCGCGCACGCCGGGCACCTTGTTCGCCGTGATGCTCATGCCCACGCCGGAGGAGCAGCAAAGCAGGCCGAAGTCGGCGTTGCCCTCGGCGACCTGCTCGGCGACGAGCTTGGCGTAGTCTGGATAATCCGTGGACTCGGGCGAGTTCGTGCCGAAGTCCACAACGCGGACGTGCCTGTTCTCCAAGTGCCGCTTGAGCGCTTCCTTGAGCTGCAACCCGGCGTGGTCCGACCCGATGGCGAAGGTGACGGCGCGCCCGTTTCCAGGACCGTCGCCGTCTTGTTCCACCACGCGCAGCATGGACTGGATGCCCTGCTCAATCTGGTCGCGGCAGTTGAGATAGACCTCCAGGTTTCCACCGATCGGATCGGCGATGTCCTTCTCCCAGAAGTCGAGTGTGTCGTCGAATTCACGCAGCACGAAGGTCTTCTCCTCCGATTGCGGGTAGAGAAGCGTGACCGCTTCCACATGGCCGCGCGTCATGCCGAAAATGTAGTCCGCCTCCTGCACCATCGCGCCCGTGAGCATGCGGCTGCGCTGCCCGGCGATGTCTATGCCGAGCTGCCTCAGCCCCGTGATGGCATGCGCGCTGGGGGACTGGCCGTTGATCGCGCCGACGCCGGCCGAGAGCACGCGGAAGTCGCCCTTGCCCTTCACCGCATGGCGGAACAAACCCTCCGCCATCGGGCTTCGGCAGATGTTTCCGGTGCAAACAAACAGGATGGTTTTGGTGCGCGCCAAGCGCTTTCAGGATGACGGCGCAAGGGAGCGAGCGTCAACGCGGAAATCGGATTTGGGAGTGCGGACGCTCGCGTCCGCAATCCGCAGGGTGACCTTCAACGGCTGCGGGCGTGGGCGTCCGATCTCCAAGTGCGGCGCGCTACTTCGGCACCGCGTTGATGTCGAACTCGTTCTTCCCGCCGACGACGGCGCGACCGGAGATGCGGCCTTGGGACGACTCCTTTTGCTGCTGGAGGAAGTGATACGCCTGGACCGGCGCGGGGTTGCCAGCAAGTGCGTTGGTCACGGAAACTTTCTCCTTCTTCTCCGCAGCCTGCGCTTCCAAACGCTCGGCACCGAACCTCGCCTGCTGCAACGCGGGAGTCGCCGGGGCCTGTTGGGCGGGTGCGGCAGGCTGCCACTCGCCGCGGAACTCGACAGATTGGTTGAGCTTGCGGTTCACGCCGTTGGCGTAAAAGCGGTAGGAGGTCTGGGCGTCCGCCGCTTGCGCCCCGCCGGACTGCGACTGTTGCCCGGGGGCGTCCTTCAACCGCTTCATTGCGTCGAGTTGGGAAACTGACTTCGCGCGGGCCTCCTCGACGGGCGCGGGCATCACCGTGCCCACGTAAGTCGAGCCGTCGGCGTCCACGATGCGCACGCGGTCGCCGGTCCGCTCAAAGGCGAAGTCCTGCATGACCTGCGGCATCGGCGGTGAATTGAAGTTCTTCCGATACCCCGCCTGGTTGTCCAACTGGAGAAACCGCTGCCGCGTCTGTGAGTTGTCGGACGTCGCAAAAGCACTGGGCACCTGCGGCGCGGAGGCAGCAAAAGAAGCCGCAACTGGTGCCGCCCCCGCGCCGCCGCCAAGGACCGCCGCATCCCCCAGTTGGCCGCGCTTCAAATCGCCGCCCACACTCCGCTTGAGCTTCATCTCATCGGTGGACTTCTTGGCTTCCGCCTCGAACGCCAAGCCGAGGGGTTGCGTGGCCTTGAGCGACTTGGCGAGCTGCACCGGCTCCACGGCATCGTTTTTCTCCGCCAGCTTTCTGTCCAAGTCCCTGGTCGCGCTCTCCGCCTTCGCGACGGCCGGGCCCGAGGTCGGAGCCGGCGCGCTCGCGGCGCGCGAGATTGGCGTGGGCATGGCGGGCGGAGTCGCTGGGGTCGGTGCCGCGACACTGCGCCGGTCCACTGCTTCGCGCATCTTGACCGTCGGCGGCGCGGATCCGACGGTGGCACCGCGCTGGCTGGCAGGCGCGGGATTGCCGACGGGCGCGGCGGCAACCTTTACAAGCTCCTGAAGCTTGTCCGCAGCGGGAGCGGACTGCTTCGCCCTCGCCAACTGTTCGCCCTCGGTCTGCGACCGGCCCGCCGCGAGCGCAGCTTGTGGCTTGGCCGCCTGCGGGTCCGCAACTGGCTGCGGCGTCGGCAGGGGATCGGGGAAAGCGCGCCGTTGCTCCTCGAGTCGCGGGTCATTGCGCAGCACCGCGAGCACGACCGCAAGGCACGCGAACATCGCGCCGCCCCAGATGACACGCTGCTTGTGCCGCGCAAAAAATCCCGGCTGCTGGTGCGACATCACAAACGACCGGACAAAATTCTTCGCCGCCTCCTCCGACGTGAGCAGCGGACGGCTCGCCGCGCGCGCTGCCTCGCCCTGGAGCATCTTGCGCGTGGCCGGGTGCAGCTCCATCGGCGCGGAAAGCTGCTCGTGCCGGCGCTGCTTGTAAGCCAGCAGGTCCTTCTCGATGTCGCGTTGTGGTTCGTTGGCCATGCGCGGGTCAGGTGAGGGGAGCGTGATGCGTGATTCGTGATCCGTGACCGGTGATGCGTGATGCGTGATGCGTGACCGGTGACTCCGGCTGGATGCATCGGGCCTTTCTCACGGAGCACGCATCACGCATCACGCGGCCGGATCGAGCCAGCCGGCTGCGTTCTCTCAGGTTGATGTGGCTTCGCTGCTTCATCTTGCTTCCGGGTTGGACGGGGAAACCGCCGTTTTCTCCCCGGCAAAGATTGGCCGCGCGATTTCCTCCAGCTTGTCGAGGCACTTGCTCAGGCGCGAGCTGACGGTCTTTTCGTTCAGCTTGAGCGACCGGCTGATCTCCTCGTAGCTCAGGTCGGCGAAGTAACGCAGCTCGATGATCTCCTGGCACGGCCCGCCCAGCCGCTCCAGCGCGTGGCCGATAAGCAACGCGCGCTCTGTGTGCAGAAGTTCGCCATCCGGCCCGGGCAGATGACTCGGCGCGTCGAGCGTCAGACCCGTTTCCGGATCCTCCGCGTGGAGCGAGAGTGGCTGGCGTCCGCCGCCGCGCTTGGCCGCGCGCTGCTTCTCCAGGTGATCGCGCGCCTTGTTGCCAGCGATGCGGAAGAGCCACGTCTGCAACTGGCAGTCGCCGTGAAAATTCGCGATGTGCTTGATGACCGAAAGGAAAGTCTCCTGCGCAATCTCGTCCGCGTCCTCCTGCGTGATGACTGGAGAGAGCTGGAACACGTAGCGCCCCACCGCCGCGTAATGGAGATCAAACAGTTCGTCCCACGCGCGCGCGTCGCCGCGCCGACAGCGCGCGACCAGCTCGGATTCGCCGGTGGAACTCATGCGCGCCGAGAATACCAGAGGCCGCGCGCGGATGGCGAGTCCGCTGGCGAAGCGCGGAGGCTGGCGTTCGCTTCGCGAACCGCTAAGTTCGCGCCGTTCCATGAGCATGAACCCCGTCACTCCGCCAGCCGAGCTGCCGCGCGAGCCGATGCGCTGGCAGGTGAAGTTCGCGCTGTCGCTCGTCACGTTTGCCACGCTGTTCGTGTTGTGGGCATGGCTGGAACACGAGCGGGCGAAGGCGGGCCTGGCAGCTTACAAGCAGCAGTTGGTGGCAAGCAGCGAGCGGCTCGACTTGAAGGACCACATCCCGCCGATGCCCAAGCCGGAGGATAACGCCGCGCCTGACTTGCTCGCGGCGGCGGCCCAGGTGCGCGAACAACCGTGGGACAGGCGAGCCGTTGGCATGGCGATGGTGGCATCGTCAGGCCGCGCCCGCGTGGCATGGCAGCAGGCCGAGCTGCCGAATGCCGACCACTCCGACGTGTGGCCGGAAGTGATCGTGTATTTGGAGGAGCACCGGGAGGCGTTGCTCGCGGCGGCGAAGGCTTTGGAACGCCCGCGGTGGGGAGTCGCTGTGGATTATTCCCGGCTCGATGAAGGGCTGGGAGGGGCGCACCAAACTACGCTTCGTCGGCTTGCGATGGCACAAGCCGAAGCGGTGATTGCCGATTTGCATTCCGATCGCAAGGCGGACGCTTACATTAACCTGCTCGCATTGACGCGCCTCGTTCAGCGGCTGGACGAGCCGCTGCTGATTTCGCAACTCGTGCGCTTCTCGCTTGCCAGTTTCGCCTTCTCGGCAACTTGGGAAGCGTTACAGAAGCCGGGCTGGACAGACGCGGAGTTGGCGGAACTTCAGCTCAATTGGGAACGCACGGAGCCGCTGAAGAGTTTTGCGGCGGCAGCGGAGTTGGAGCGGTGCGGAATCCCTGCATGGTTCGCCAAGTATCGGAGCGAGCCGCAAAAGTTGCGCGAATTCCTGGCCATGATTCACGGAGGCGGCTCACCGCCTTCGCTCTGGGATGAACTGTGGGAGAATCTGTTCAGTGATCCGTCCAAAACCGCAGACGCGGCGCAAGCCATCTTGCGGTTCGGCGTGTGGCCCGCGTGGAACTCGTATCGCGATGAACGCCATTACTTCGCCACGACTCAACAGTGGATCGAGCTCGACCGCGCGGCGCTGCGTTCTCCGAATGCGTTCGCAGCCAGCACACGCATTGAGGCGCTCTCGAAGTCGCAAACCCCAGCGCCCGAATCTTGGCTTGTGTCGAACGCTTTTCCTAGAAGCGACCATCATTGGCGGCGCATCGCGCTGTTTGAAACTGTGCGGCGAGTGCTGATCACCGCGCTGGCGCTGGAGCGGCATCGCGTGAGACACGGGAGCTACCCGGAGACACTTGCTGCGTTGGTGCCCGCTTTCCTGCGCGAGATTCCGGTTGATTTCCAAGACGCCAAGCCGCTGCGCTACCAGCGCGAGGCGAATGGGGAATTCAGGCTGTGGTCCGTCGGCGAAAACGGCACGGATGAAAACGGCAACAACGAGTTCTCAGCAGTGACCACGACGACCCCAGCAGCCCCAGCGCCTCCAGTGACAGTCCGGACCACGCACTGGCTGCGCGACCGCGACCTCCTCTGGCCGCGCCCCGCTTCAGAAGCCGAGGTCACGGCGCTGCACAGCGGTTACGCAGCAGAGCGGGCGAAGAAGGGGAAGCCGTAATGGGGACACTCTTGTCCCCTTTCCATGAACCCGGCGGCTGACAGAAAGAAGAGGACAAAAAAAACAGCTTCTCTTTCTGTCCCTTTCTTTCTGTCAGCTTGCCCTGGTTCATGGTTTCAATGCGCGGCGTGCGGGCCGTGGTGGCTTTCCATGAACCTGTGCCGGCGGTTTGCTACCGCCGTCCGTCGGGAACAGCAGCTTGAGGAGGCCCCGAGCCATTCACGCGCAACGCGGCGATTGCAAATCGCCGGCACGGGTTCAGGGGCCAAACTCGTGGCAGTTCGCGGGCCGTTGGTTCTCTTCCTAACCACCGGGGCCGCTCGATGCGGCGACTGGGGGGGACAGGAGTGTCCCCCTTACAGCGGCGGTGCTACTTCGATTGCAGCCTGAAGTCGCCGTTGTTTCCGTTCGAGGCGCGGTAGCTCCCGTTGAGCGATTTGCCCGCGACAGTCGCTGTCCACTGGTAATCGAATCCGTCCACCTTGGTCGTGCCGGAGAGCGCGGTCTGCTCGCCGTTCTTCTTCGGGGTCATGAGCGCGGTGTAGCTGATGGGCTTGCCCAGCGCGATGCCGGTGAACTTCGCGATCCACTGGCCGTTCTGCTCGCCGACGACGGTGCAGGTCAGCGCGCCGTTGGTGTTGTATTTCTTGTTGTTCCAAGTGCCGGTCCAGGACTTGGCGGGTTCGGCGGCTGTGGCGAGTCGGTGCGACGCGAGCAGCGCGAGGAGCGTCAGGACTGCGAGGGTGACGGAGCGGCGGAGCGGAGTGGGGAGCGGGGTGAGGGTTTGCATGGTGGTGGGTTGCTGGCTGCCCCTGCTGCGGGGCGTTGTCGATGTGGGAGGTGGTAGCACAGAGGCGGACAATTATCACACGGCTTTTTTGCCCCCGCTCGCCGCGTCCGGGGCCGCCGCTCATTTTGGGAGGAAAACTTCGCGCGTGAAATGGCCCGGCGATTGCGTGACCATCAGCCTTGCATGAAGATTTTGCTGGTGGATGACGCGGATGTGTTCCGGCAGTCGGTGGCGAATTTGCTGCGCACGCGCGGCCATGAGGTCATCGAGGCGGAGAACGGCCTGGCTGGCCTGAAGCTGGCACGCACGCACCTTCCCGACGTCATCGTCAGCGACATCGTGATGAGCCAGGTGGACGGCTACGCGATGACGGCCTTGCTGCGCCAGCATCCCACCACGGCGGACATCCCCCTCGTGCTCATCACCGGAGAGGCCGACCTCAAAGGCATGCGCAAGGGCATGACCCTGGGCGCGGACGACTACATCGCCAAGCCGTTCAAGATGGATGAACTCGTCGCCGCGCTGGAGCTGCGCGTGCACCGGCGGCGGGCGTTGCGGCTTGAGGTCGAGCAGAAACTGGCCTGCCTCGGCACCGGCATCGGCACGGCGCTGCCGGGCGAACTGTCGCAGCCGCTGAACACCATCCTCGACACATCGCGGTCGCTGTCCGGCGCCACTCACATGCCCAGCGCAGAGGAACTCAATACGCTTGCCCAAGCCCTCCGCGCCGCCGGCCTGCGCGTCGAGCGCCTGACGAAAAACCTCTTCCTCCATGCGCAGCTCGAACTCTTCGGCAGCAATCCTGTCCACCTGAACGCCCTGCGCCAAGGCCTCACTGCTGACGCCGGCGCCATCGTGGCCACGCAAGCACGACAGTGCGCGGAGGCCGGCAATCGCGCGCGCGACCTCCAACTGAAAACCACGCCCGGCTCCGCCGCCATCGCGGAGACGCACCTCGCCAAGCTGGTCGAGGAGCTGGTCGGCAACGCCCTCCAGTATTCGCCGAGCGACACGCCGGTCACGGTGCAGAGCTACGACGACGGGCACGATTTCCTGCTCACCGTCACGGACAAGGGACCGGGGATGCCGCCGGAAAAAGTCGCGAGCCTGAACCAGTCTGCGCCCGCCGCACGCACGACCTCCGAGCCGCACATGACCGGGCTGGGATTGCCCATCGCCCGCCGGTTGGCCGAGCTTCACGGCGGCAAGCTCCTGCTCACCAGCGAGCTGGGCAAGGGCACCACCGTCCGCGTGAGCCTGCCTGCCCAGGCACGCGCCGTGCCTGTCGCTGCTGACCAGATGGCGACTTGACCCGGTTGAGCTTCTCCAACACTGCGACGCGAAGTGACCGATTCGTTTTCGCGCGACAAAGATCAGGGTTTTTGCAAGCATTCCATCGTCGATCGCACACGCTGGCGCCACACGCCCCCGTAGCTCAAATGGATAGAGCAATCGTTTCCTAAACGATGGATCACGGTTCAATTCCGTGCGGGGGCACCAAGGCGTTTCCACGCCGCCTTCACCACCCAGCCGGATTTCTCCAGCGCCGCCTTCGCCGTCTCGTAGTCCGCTCCCGTCAGCTCGCACACGATGCGCACAGCGCGATCGCGCAGCTTCACGTTCGACGGGTTCACGTCCACCATCAGGTTGCTGATGACCTTCCCGGTGCGCACCATTGCCAGCGTGGTGAAGAGGTTCAGCACCAGCTTGGTCGCGGTGCCAGACTTGAGTCGTGTTGAACCGGTGAGAATCTCCGGCCCGATGTCCGGCGCGATGACAGCGTGCGCCACGCCGCGCTGCTGCGTCATCGCGGGGTTGAAGCAAAGCAACACCGTGAACGCTCCGCTCCGCCGCGCCTCGGCCAGCGCACCGTGAACGAACGGCGTCCGACCGCTCGCCGCGATGCCGACGACCACGTCGCGTTTGCCGATGCCGCGAAACTGGATCGTGCGTCCGCCTGCGTCACGGTCGTCCTCGGCGCCCTCCGCCGCGCGGAACACCGCCGTCGGCCCGCCCGCGATGATGCCCTGCACCAGCTCCGACGACACACGGAACGTCGGCGGACACTCGCTGGCGTCGAGGATGCCCAGCCGCCCGCTCGTGCCCGCGCCCACGTAGAAGAGCCGCCCGCCACGCTTGAACGCGGCGACGATCTTCCCGATGACGCGCTCGAGCTTCGGAGCCTCGCGCTTGATGGCCGCCGGCAACTGCGCGTCTTCGGAGAGCATCAGCTCGATGGCGTCGGCAACGCGGAGCTTGTCCAAGTTCATCGAGCGCGGATGGCGCTGCTCCGTGGGCGACAATGGAGCGCGGCCTTCAGGCCGCAGGCGGCTGCGAATGTCGGTGGACGTTGGATTGACCGGTTCCGATCGAGCTGCCGGAGCCGGCTGCGGGCTGAAGCCCGTGCTCCGCTTCGCCAGGTCCACTGCCCCCCACGCGCTCTCGCGCTTCAGCGGCACGACCTCGCTCCCGGGCCAGCGTGCGGCCAGCTCCTTCGCCACGGCGCGTGCAAACTTCGGCTGCTTGAGCAACACGCTCCCGGCCAACACAAACCGCACCGGCTCGCCCGCCTTCGCCAGCTTCCTCGCGCACGCCACGCCGTCCTTTGCCAGACTCGCCGCCGCGCCTTCGAGAATATCGCGCGCAATCGCGTCGCGTTCCGCCGCCGCCGCAAAGACTTCCTCCGCCAGCGCCGCGATGTCCGCCTTGCCCGCCGCCTGCGCCCACGGGATGAGTTCGCCCGGCTCGTTGAGTTGCAACGCGCGGAGAATCCGCTGCCCGAGCCGCGACCACTCGCCATCGCGGTCGAGGTAAAACACGC
>JBEBFV010000276.1:0-8317 GCA_040081795.1 Limisphaerales bacterium
GGGGAAGGTGCTCATGCTGGCCGGCCTCGCGCAGACAGCGCTTGCCGGCGTGGGCGAACGCGTGACGCCGGTGGATGAGTTGCTGGGGCAAGCCTTCACGGCGGCGGCGGTCGCGCTGGATTCGAGCGGGGCGAAGACCGCGATGCAGCAGGCCGTCGCTGAACTCACGCCGGGCCGTTGGTCCACTGCGGCGACGGCGCAGACCAAGGCCGCGTTGGCGTTGGCGGAGATTCACGCGAAGCTCAAGCAAGCCGGGGCCGAGGCGATGGCCCGCGCGATGAAGGAGCTTGCGCAGAAGGAATCGCAGTTGGCCGCGCAGCAGGCACTGGAGAAATTGCTGGCCGGCTCGGGCGTGGCGTCGGAAACCTTCCGGCAGGATCTTGCGAACATCAGCCAGGTGGTGGAGATGCGCGAGACCGAGGCCGCGAAGAAGCGGGCCGCCGCTGAATCGCTCGACAAGGGCGCGCTGCCGCCCATCTCCGCCGAGCTGGCGGCGAGGATGAAGACCGTGGAGAGCGATGCCCGGCCCGATTTGTCCACGCTGCGGCTTGGCACGAAGGCCGAGGCGACCAGGGCGCTCTCGCCGGACAATCTGCCGCCCAACGCGATGGTCGCGCCGCTAGTGCCGGACAAGATCGAGGACTTGATCGGCAAGCTCCTCGATGAGGCCGACGAGATGAGCGAGCGCTTCGACTCGTTGTCGGTGAACTCCGGTTTGATTTCCGCCGACCCCGGCGAGGTGGGCAAGCTGGCGGGCCGGATGAACTCCAGCGGCGCGACTTCCACCACGGGCAACAAGAAGCCTCCGACGGCAAACGTGGGCGGCATGTCTGCCACCGGGCGGCAGGGTGCGCGCTCCTACGGCAAGGTCGCGGGCAGCGAGTCGCCGAATATGCGCGGGCGCGACAAGGTGCAGGAAGGGCAGTTCGAGGCGCCCGATCAGGATGGCGTGCTCAAGGAGAAGAAGACGGACGACATGCAGAAGGACCAGTCCACCGGCGTCGGCGGCAAGCGCGTTGATTCAGACGACACGAAGTTCAACCTGTCGAACAAGGGCGAGTGGCAGGACAAGTTCGCCGACCGGATGCAGAAGCCGCAGGCGGTGAACCACATCGTCGAGCGCCAAGGCAAGCCGCTCGATCCGAAGGTGGCCGCGATGCTGCGTGACCTCGACGGCGACCAGAAGCAGCTCATCGAGCGCGCGAATGCGTTGCGCAAGGAGTTGAAGAATCTCTACTTGCCCACCGACCACCTCGACGACCTCATCGCGCAGCTCAACCAGAACTTGGAGAAGCTGCGCGAGAACCCCACCGCCGAGACGTTCCGCACGCAGCAGGAGATATTGGATCGGCTGCGCTCGGAGGCCCGCGTGTTCTCGCGGGCGAACACCGGGTTCCAGCCCAGCCTGCCGCGCAACCAGCAGGTGCGCGGTCGCATCCTGGATGAACCCGCCGGCCCCGTCCTGCCGCGCTACGAACAGGTGGTGAAGGAGTATTACCGCCGCCTGGCTGCGCCATGAGCTGTTCGCTTGGAGTCCCGGCTTCAGCCGGTGGAACGCCGCGCCAACCGAAGTCGGCCCACGCTCCACGGAGTGTGACCTCCCCAGCCTTCCTCTGTGTTCATCGCGGCTCTGTGGTTCTTCGCCAGATAGTTAGACCACAGAGACGCGATGAACACAGAGATGGATGGGTTGGGATGGTTGCTTCGATGCTGTGGTTGGCCGCGGTGACTGTTTGTTGCGCTGCGTCGCCCCGCGAGTTCGAAGCCACGCCCGCGCCACTCACGGCTCCGCCGGCCTTCGTCACGCAGGTCGTCGTGTCCAATGCCCTCTGCGCCGCCGTGAGCGATGCGGCGTCGCTGCTCGTCGTAGGCCAGCGCACGACTAACGGCCAGCACCTCGCCGTGTTCCGACTCGACGCGAATGGGAAGCCCACCGGCGAGCCGACGCGCCTTTCGTTGTCCAAGCCCGCCGTGCTCGCGAAGCAGACGAACTACCCGCTCGGCCTGCTGTTCCATCCGCGTCTGGCGGTGCTTTATGTGTGGCAGGACATCACCGCGCCGCCGCAGGACCAGCAGGAGAAGCACGCGGCCTTCACGAACTGGCTGGAGTTCGACCACCTGCTGATTTACGCGGTGAAACCCACGGGCCTTGAACTCGTGGAGACCGCCGCGCACGGCGTGGGTTTTCACTGCGGCCTTTCGGGCGGCACCGTTGGGCTTGATGCGGCCGGCAAGACGCTCTTTCTGCCGAACAGCGTCGGCGCGACATGGGACGAGGCGGGCATCGCCTATTACGCGCTCGATGAGCAGGGCCTGCCCGTGGATTCCGACGAAGCCGACTCCGGCAAGTCCCGCGTGAAGCCGGGCAAGGAAAAGGTCGGCACGAGCCGCTTCGTGCGCACCGTGGCGGCCATGCAGCGCAAGCGCACGCATCGCTACTATCCCTCGGGCGCGGGGTGGTTCGCCGGGAGCGAGGCGATGGTGATGGGCGGTTACGCTGGCTGCATGAGCGCGGATTTCGCGCGCGGCGGGCTGCGGCAGTCGTGGTTCACGACACTGGAACACATCGGGCATTGCGTGCTCGCCGGGCACCCGACCCAGCCGGCGCTTTACCTCGCGATGCAAAACACGCCGCGCCTCTTTCAGGTCGCACATGCGGACGGCTACGTCTCGCTCCTGCCACAAGTGGCGTCCGTGAAGGGTGCGCAACTCCTCGGCGCGCCGGTGGTGCTCACGCAGCAGGCGCGTGTGGCCGTGGGCGCGGCGAAGTCGGTGTTCCTCTTCGGGTTGGAGGCAGACGGGCGGCTGGATGGGAAGGTGGAGCAACTCGCCGTTCTCAGCGCGGCGGTGCGCGCGATGGCCTACTCGGAGAAGCGCGCGCGGCTCTACGTGGCGGTGGACAAGGGGGAGTGAAGATGAAGGAACTCTCTGAACAAACGAACCGGACGGCGCGGGGCATCTCGGGACAGCTGTCGCGTGCGGAAAGCGCCAGTCCTCTGGCACTTTTGGGGACGGTGTTCCGGCCCGAATCGCGCCCTACTACCCGCGACACTCCTCGCGCTCCTACTAGTCACCTCCTCCGCCTCCGCCCGCACCATCACGCTGAAGCCCGACGCGGTGGATGCCTTCGCCGCGCTCTCCGAGAGCCACCCGCGCAGCGGCTGGGCCGCGCAGCAGATTGTCCCTTCGCTGCACGTCTCCAACCCGCCCATCGGCGGCACGGGCACGAGCTTCCTTGTCCGCTATTCCTTCGACCAGATTCCCAAGGGCAACCGCATCACGCACGCGGAGTGGGTTATCCCCGCCGGGCCGGCGAGCACCAGCACGGTGACCGTGTGGCGCGTGCTGGCGGAGTGGGGCATCGGCGTGTGCCATCAGTTTCGCATGGTGCATCCGAAGCGGATGGAGTGGTCCGTGCCCGGCGCGCGCGGCCGCTCCGTGGACCGCGCGACCAAGCCGACAGGCAGCGGAGTGTTTGAGCGCAGTGCGCCGCAAGTCACCGTGAACGTCACGCAGGATGTCGAGCTGTGGCACAACGGCGCGGCGCCGAATCGCGGCTGGTTGCTGACCTTCGACAGCCCGTGCATCCTCATCTCACCCACGCACGCCGGGCGGCAGCAGTGGCAACTCAGAATCACCTATGAGCCGGAGTGACTTTTCGCCACAGAGACGCGATGAACACAGAGGTTTTCCTCCCTGGCTCTTCTCTGTGTTCATCACGTCTCAGTGGTCCATCCTTCTGCTGGCCACCTCCACGGTTGCCCAAGCGGCCGCGCCCGCGCCACCGAAGGCTGCTGCGAAGAACGCTCCTCCTGCGCCCGCTGTCGTGTTGCCCGCGCCCGCATGGGTGCCGGGTTATCGCGTGCGTTTCCCGCTGCGGCTCATCGGCGACTTCACGAGCGAGAAGGCGCAGACGCAGTCGGTCATCGCGCGCCTGCCGGCGGCTGGCTGGCTCCGGCCCGATGGCGCGGACATCTGCGTGCAGACGCAGGACGGACGCGTGCTGCCCGTCGCCGTGCTTTCGCACCAGCCCGACGGCGAGACGCTCATCCAGTTCAAGCGCAACGGAAACGACCCGGTGTATTGGGCCTACGCGGGCAACGCGGCGCTGCCGCATCCCAACGTCGCGCCACTGCCCGAGGGCATCACCGTCGAGTTCCGCAACTGGACCGGCACCTCGCTCGCGAGCTGGGCGGACGTGGTCACGAGCTTGAAGCAAAACCCGGCGGTCATCGGGAACGCCTTCGTGGACCAGGTCGTGCAGAACGTGAACCCCGCGCGGCCCGACAACGTGCGCAACTTCGCCGCGTCCTACCGGGGCTTCCTGCGCATCCCGGAGGACGGGGCCTACAAGTTCTACCTCGGCGCGGAGAACGCGGCCTTCCTCTTCATCAACACCAACCGCGTCTTCGAGCAGACCGGCGCGGCGCGCTTCGTCAACCGCATCCCGGCGACCGCGTGGCGCGAGGTCGAGCTGGCGGCGGGCGTGCATCTCTTCGAGGTGCATCACGTGGCTGGGCCTGCTGCCGGCGTGGCGAACTGCACGCTCTACCTGAAGCAGGATTCACCGAAGAAGAAGCTCGCCGCCGCCGCCGTGCCCGCCGCGATGTTCGCGCAGGCCACCCGCGCCGAAGCGGCAGGCATCGAGGGTGCGAACGGAGCGCCGGCCATGACGTTCGCGTGGGGCGTGGAAGACACGTTGAGCACGCCGGGGCTGGCATTGCATATCGTGCGTTTCGAGTCGCACGGCACCAGCCCGGACCCGGCGAAGGTCCAGTGGGATTTCGGCGACGGCACGCGCGGCACGGGGCGCTCGCCGATGCACGTCTATTTCAAGCCCGGCGAGTGTCGCGTCACCCTCAATGCCGGTGGCGGCGCGCCGCCGGTCACGCAACGCATCTACGTCTGGACCGTGCCGATTCCCACCAGCCCGCACTCGCTCGCTCGCGCGGTTGAGTTGTTGACCGCCAGCGACTGGAGCGGCTGGGACGCGCAGCGGTTCAACTGGGCGTTCGACTTTCTCCTCGTCTCCGAACAGCCGAACCGCTGGCCGCTGGTGGAGAAGCTCGCGCGGCATTTGCTCGCGCAGCCCGACCTCGATGTGAAGCGCCGTGTCGCGCTGCAAATGACCTTGATGGAGGCGCTGGCCCGGCAAGGTCGCGGCGCGGAGGCGATGACGCTCATGGACGAGGCGTTGAAGAGCGCGGGCAAAGTTCCGAGCCTGCGCGTGACCGTGTTGCTCAAGGGCGCGGACTTGCAGTGGAACCATCTCAAGGAATTCCAGAAGGCCGCGCAGCTCTACGAGAGCATCATCCAGGATCATCGCGGCCTCGGCCATCCGGCGGTGCGCGAGGCGGCGATCCACTGGGGCGATCTCTACACGCAGGCTGGCGATCTCGTGCAAGCCGCCGAGCGTTACCGGCTGGCGAAATCGCTCGGTGGCGAGCGCTTCGCCGCAACCGGCCAGAACGAGGCCATCCAGCGCGGCGCGCTGCTGCGCATCACGGAACAGAAGCTGCGCACCGGCGACGTGCGCGGCACGCGGCTGCTGCTGGAGCGGCTCGAACTGGATTTCCCCGAGCAGAAGCTGGAGGGAATGTATCGCTTTCTGCGCGCCGAGACGGACCGGTTCGCGGGCCGTTACGAGGACGCCATCCGCCATTACGAAGTGCTGCTGAAGCTGCGGCAATGGGCCGGCTTCCGCGACCGCGCGATGCACGGGCTGGCCGACTGCGCGCTGCGGCAGGAGGATTTCGCCAACGCGCAGGCTTGGTTCGTGAAGCTGCGCGGGACGTTCCCCGACTACTTCACGCAGCAGAAGCTCACGCCGGTTTTCAACGTGGTGAAGGCCCGCGCCGAGCGTGCCGTCGCCGCGAAGACGAACGCGGTGGCCGCCGCCAGCGCGACGTTCCGCGGCCATGTCACGGGCTTCGAGCCGGGCGAAGCGCAACCCGCCGGGCGCTTCGACCGCGTCGCGTTCGTGCCGATGCTCGGCATGGACGGGCCGACGGTGGCGAGCGGGCGCTTCAGCATGACGAAGGACCTGCGCAACGTGCAGCCGGACAGCTCGTGCTGGGTGGAGTTCTGGTATCGCAAGCAGGGCAACACCAGTCTGGAGCCGTATCAATACTGCTACGTGAACGTGTGGATGTATGCCGGCGCAGACGGCCCGGCCACGAGCCCCACGGCGCATGTGCTCGTCGCGCTGGACCGCGCGTCCTACGGCCAATGGCGCAAGGCCGGCGTGCGCATCCGGACGCCGCTCGCGCCCGACGCGCTGCTGAAGCTGGAGCTCATCAACTACACCGGCACGGTGCAAATAGACGGCCTGAAAATCCTGCCCGTGAGCGACCGCCAGAGCGACTCGCTGCGAAGCTTCATCGAGGCCGAGGAGGTGGAGCAGTGAAACGACATCACAGGCAGGCGGACACCGATTTGGACCACAGAGACGCGATGAACACAGAGGAAGACAAGACAGAGGGAATCATTCCACAGCAGTTCTCTGTGTTCATCGCGTCTCTGTGGTTCAAATCCACCTTCCATCCTGTGACCAAACGCATTGTTCCCCTCGCTGTCGCCTGTGCCTTCCTGTGGTTCACCACTCCGCTGTCCGCCAAGGAAATCCACTCCAACGGCCTGGGCGGCGGGCGGTGGAGCGATGCTTCCACTTGGAAAGGCGGCGCGGTGCCGACGGCTGAGGACGACGCCATCCTTTCCGCGCGCGACACCGTGGTCTTCGACCGCGATGACACGGACAAACCCACCTGCAAGCAGTTGCTCCTCGACGCAAACTCCAACCTCGCATTCCAAGCTGGCCAGGGCCGACGCGTGCTCTCCGTGGACGGACTCGTGGAGGCTTACGGCAGCATCAAGATGCACGCGCCCGGCCTCACGGACGTGATGGAGCTGCGCCTCGTGGCCACGAACGCGACGGAGCGCGTCTTCAAGCTTCAGCGCGGCGGTTCGTTGTTCCTCGTCGGCCGCGCCAACCTGCCCGAGGGCAAGCGCAACGTCGCCATCATCTCGCCCATTGCGCCCGGTGAGAAAACCCCCGCACCCGCCGAACTCACTGCGGTTGCCCGCACGATGGTGGACTTGCAGAACGCGCAGTTCGACAACGTCCACGTGGGCATCACCGGCATAGACAACACCGGCGACAAGCCCAACGAGCGTTGCAACGTGATTGGCAACCGCTTCACCGCCTTTGGCCGCCTGAGCCTCGCGAATTGCGACACGCCGGCCATCGTGCGCAACGAGTTCCGCGCGCAGAAGTCGGCGATGGTCCGGCCCTCGGCGCTGGCTGTGAACAGTTGCCAGCTCGCGGACATCCGCGAGAACCGCATCTACGGCGCTTACGCCATCGGCATTTCCCTCAGCGCGGGCGAGTGCAGCGTGAGCGGAAACTTAATCGAGGACTGCGCGGCCGGCATCTCGTGGCACACGGGCAACGCCATGCTGAAGCAGAACACGATCCGCAACTGCAACACCGGCATGAGCCTGCGCACCCTCACCGGCAGCGCGGAAGACACGTTGATTGACCGCGCCGTCACCGCCGTTTCCCTCGCCGCCGCGAAGGTCCAGCTCACCAACATCACCGTCACCAACGCCGTTACCAACAAGGTTCTGAGCCTCATCTCCAGCTCGCTCACGATGCTCAACTGCAACATCCGTCCCGAGCAGGTCACGATGACGCCGTCGTCCGCGAAGCCGAGGATTGTGCGCGGTGAGGAGCCGTTGGAAGTGTTCGAGTTCCTCGTCGTGCGGGTGAAGGGCGAGTTTCCCCGACGCACGCATGTCGAGGTCATCACCGCGAAGCCCGAGGCACCGCTCGCGCCCGGTGCCACGGACTTGAACATCCGCAACTCTCCCGTCGCTCTGCGCGTGGACGGGTGGACGCCGTTGCCCAACACGCTGACACCGCTGGTCGTGAAGTCCTGGCGCATGGACGAGAACGGCGAGGTCGTCCCAGCGCCCGAATACATCCTGAACGTCGTTGCGCCTGCGACCGAGCCGGGGACGAAGCCGCGCGTGCTCAAGTCCGTGCCGCTCACGCCGAGCCACACATGGAACCGCCGACGGCCCAACGACCCGGAGCCGACGGTGGAAATCCAGTTGCCATGAAGCCTGTTGCCGAACCAATAAAGCCCGCTCCCACGGCGTCGAACACGCCGATGCAAACTCCCGTTCTCCTGCTCGCCGCACTTTCCAGTCGGCAGGGGCAGAGCGGTTTGATGCGCTGCGCGTCCATCAACAAAAGGCTGCCGTGCTTCACCGCGTTCGCTTGCCTGGTCTTCGCTCTCTTCGCCCTGCCTCTCCC
>JBEBFV010000277.1:0-8311 GCA_040081795.1 Limisphaerales bacterium
CCCGCACGCACCGAGTCCGCGTGCGCGCCGACGCGGTGACAAAGCTCCAGCAGCAGCGCGATGGTGAACTGCGCCACCGCCCGCGTGCCGTAGAGCGGGACGTTGCTCACCGGAATGCCACGCTCACGGGCGGCGACGGCATCCACGATGTTGAAGCCCGTGGCCGTGACGCTGATAAACTTCAGCTTCGGCAGCGCGGCGATGGCCTCGCGCGGCACGAGCGCCTTGTTGGTGACGATGATCTCCGCGTCGGCGCAGCGCACGGCGACCTCGGCCGGCGGCGTGCGGTCAAACAGCGCGACTTCGCCCAAGGCTTTCAAGGTATCCCAGCTCAAGTCACCGGGGTTCAGCGTGTGGCCGTCGAGGACAACGATCTTCATGCGCGGAAGTGAAGCGGAGGGACGACGAAGGAGGAAGCCGGAAACAGTGGAGCGCCGGTCTCCGACCCGGCGTGATCAAGGACGTGAGATGAGCGCGCCGGGTCGGAGAGCGGCGCTCCGCGATTACTCACTTGCCCGCCACGCGCGCCTTCACATTCCGAAACCAGCACTCGTCGCCGTGGTCGGTGAGCAGGATGTGCCCCGTCACCTTCGTGCCGAAGTCGCCGATGTTCTTGAACTTGCTCTTCGCGACGGCCTCCTTCACCGCGTCACTGCCCAGCTCGTATTCGAGCACTGGCTTTCCATTGAGCCAGTGCTCGACCGCTTTGCCCTTCACGACAATGCGCGACTGGTTCCATTCGCCGACGGGCTTGGTGGGTTTGTCCTTGGTGGGAGGAAGCACGTCATAGAAGGACGCGGTCTGGCGGTGCGCGCCGACCTTGCCGTCGGGATGGCCGTCGTCGTCGAGCATCTGATACTCGTGGCCGAGCGTGCCCTTGCGCGCCTCGGTGATGAAATACTTGAGACCGTTGTTGCCGTTCTTGGCGATGCGCCATTCCCACGACAACTCCCAGTCGGCCGTGGCGGGGATGGGCTGTTCAGTCATCATGTCGCCGCCGCCAATCTTCGCCTGCTTCTTGAGGATGCCGTGCTCGACGATCCAGCCCGCGCCGATCTTCCCGCCCTCCTTGTAAGTGCGCCAGCCGGCCAGCGACTTGCCATCGAAGAGCAGCTTCCAGCCGGCCTTCTGCTCGGCGTCGGAAAGAGTGTTAAGTTCGGCGGCGCTGGTGAGGGACGCGCAGGCGACGAGTGCGAGGAATGAAGTGAGAGCTTTCATGAGAAGTGCGTTGAGTGAAGTCGCCGGGAATCAAAGTTTCCGCACCCGGATGTTGCGAATCCAAAACTCCTGCCCGTGGTGCTGGAACACGACATGGCCCTCCGGCTCGGCCATGAAGCGCGGCTTGTCGGCAAACTTGCTCTTGGCCGCCAGCGCCTTCACCTCGTCGCTGCCCCAGGTGTATTCCACGATCTTCGCCCCGTTCAGCCAGTGCTCCACCTTGTTGTTCTTGAAGACAATCTTCGCCGCGTTGAACTCGCCCACGGGCTTGACCTTGCGTTGCTCGTTCGGCGCGTAAAGCCCGTAGAGCGCACCGGCGGAGGTCAGCGGGTTCTTGCCGTCGGGATGCTTGTCGTCGTCGAGAATCTGCATCTCCGGGCCGGTGAACCACGCCGGGCCTTTGTCCAGCTCGGCCACGCGATACATCACGCCGCTATTGCCGCCGGGCGCGACCTTCCATTCCAGCTCCAGCTCGAAGTCCTTGAACTTCTCGGTGGTGATGAGGTCGGTGACCTGGCCACCAGCTTCCTTCGGCACGGTCTTGAGCGCGCCGTTGTCGTTGATCCAGCCCTTCGAGGGGAAGCCCTCGCCCTTGAAGGCCCGCAGGCCCTTGGTTTCCTTGCCGTCGAAGAGCACCTGCCACTCGCCGGGCTTGTCGGCGGCGTGGGCAAGGGATGCGGCGAAGGTGAATGCAGCGGTGAGAACGACAGCGAGGGATTTGTTCATGTCAGGTGGGTTAGTGGACGGTGGATGGGGAGAAAGGTGACAGCTCAAAACCGCGCCAGCGCTTCGAGCTCCTTCACGCGCAGGTCAATCGCCTGCCGCGTCGCCTTCGTGGTGGCGACGACGCCGAAGCCTTCGCAGCAGAACGACGCCGTCACGGTGCCGTGGATGATCGCGCGACGGAGGTTCTTCTCGATGTCCCCCTTCGCGCTGGCGAGGTAGCCGATCATGCCGCCGACAAACGAGTCGCCCGCGCCCGTCGGGTCCACGACCTTCCGCAGCGGATACGCCGGGGCGATGAAGAAGCCGCTCGGGCCGGACAGCACCGCGCCGTGGGAACCCTTTTTGATGATCACGTATTTGGGTCCGAGCTTGTGAATCTTCTTCACGGCGGTGAAGACGTTGTCCTCCTTCGTGAGCTGGTGCGCCTCGCTCTCGTTGAGGACAAAGGCATCCACGCGCTTCAGCAGGCGCAGCAGGTCCGGCAGCATGATGTTCATCCACAGGTCCATCGTGTCGGCGACGACGAACTTGGGCCGGCTCAACTGGTCAATCACCGCGTGCTGGATGGGCGGCGCGATGTTCGCCAGCAGCACGTAGGGCGTGGTCTCGTAATCCCCCGGCAGCTTGGGCGACCACTTCTCGATGACGCCCAGCACGGTGTTGAGCGTGCGCCGGTTGTTCATGTTCACCTCGTATTCGCCCGACCAGTGGAAGGTCTGCCCCGTCTTCACATGCTCCAAGCCCTTCAGGCAAATGCCGTGCTTCTGGTAGAGCTTCACGTATTTCGCCGGGAAATCCCCGCCCACCACGCCGAGCAGCTTGGTCGGCGCGAAGTAGCTCGCCGCGATGGACGCGTGGCTGGCGGAGCCCCCGAGCAGGCGCGGGTTTTCCGCGCTGGGAGTTTTGATGGAATCAAGGGCGGTGGTGCCGACCACGAGGACGCTCATGCAGATAGTTTTAGTTCAATTCGAAGTGCGGGCCGACGGTAGGGAGAAAGCCGCCACGGTTCAAGGCAGGAGGATGACCAACTGCCATAGCCCGTGCCGGCGGTTTGCAACCGCCGTCCGTGGGGCGCAGCAGTTCGAGGCGGTCTCGATCAGTCCACCCGCAACACGGCGACTGCAAGTCGCCGGCACGGGCACATGCAACCTTGCGCCGTCCCCTGCCCTCTCCTTAAATCTCCGCGTGCCGACCAAAGTCATCGCTGTGGCGAACCAGAAGGGTGGCGTGGGCAAGACCACCACCGCCGTCAACCTCGCCGCCTGTCTCGCCACGCTGGGCCAGCGCGTGCTGCTGGTGGACATTGACCCGCAGGCCAACGCCACCAGCGGCGTGGGCATCGAGAAGGTCGAGGGTGCGAGCAGCTACCGCGCGCTGCTCGGCGAGGACACGTTGACACATCGCATCAAGAAGACCGCGTTCGAGCGGCTGGAGCTTGTGCCGAGCGAAGTGGACTTGTGCGGCGCGGAGATCGAGCTGGCGCGGCTGGAGAATCATTTGCAGCGGCTCACGCTGGCGCTTCAGCCGGTGCGCGACGCGGGGAAGCACGACCTCATCGTGATTGATTGCGCGCCGTCGCTGGGGATTCTCACGCTGAACGCCTTCGCCGCCGCGGAGTCGCTGCTCGTGCCGCTCCAGTGCGAGTATTACGCGCTCGAGGGCATCTCGATGATCCATCGCGTGCTCGGCCAGGTGCGCGACTCCGGCGTGAACGCGCGCCTCGAACTGCTCGGCGTGGTGATGACGATGTTCGACGGCCGCACGCGGCTCTCGCAGCAGGTGGTGAGCGAGGTGCGCGAGCATTTCGGCGAGAAGGTCTTCGAGACGGTCATCCCGCGCACGACGCGGCTGGCTGAAGCGCCGAGCCACGGGCAGCCGATCATCCACTACGACAAATACAGCGCCGGCTCCTCCGCCTACGAGGTGCTCGCGCAGGAAGTGCTGGAGCGGCTGAAGTAGGGCTTCGCCCGTGGAGGACGGCGGCCAGCCTTTCCCGTTGAAGCGGGGACCAACGCGCCCTAGCCTCGCGTTCACCGAAAAAAGTTCCACACGACTCCGCCATGAAGCCCACCGACAGCCCCTTCCTCGCCGAGGCCTTCGGCGACGCGATGGCGGCGGAGACGCTGCGCAACGCACGGGCGCTCAACCGGGTCCGGCTCGCAGCGCTCTCCGCGTTTCTGCTGCTGCACGTCGTGCTGGGCGGCGTGCTCAAGCAACCGGAGTGGCGCGCGCCGATGGCCGGTCTGGCGCTCTACTGGGTGGTGGCGCTCGTGTTGTTCGCGGCCGCACGCAAGCGCGACCGCCTCGCGCGACTCAGCGGCTTCATGGTCGCGTTTCTTGATGCCCCCATGATCTTCCTCATCCAGGCCGGGTCGCTCGGCAGCGCGACGGATCCGCGCGCCGTGGCCGCGTTCAGCGTTGGCGTATTCCTCTTCCTCCTCATGCTGGCGGCGCTGTCGCTGCGCGCGTCGCAAATCTGGTTCACCGCCGGCGTCGGCAGCGCCTGCCAGGTTGCACTGCTGGTGCTCGCTGGTGATTCGCCCGGTGGCATGACCGCTTCCGTCCTGCTGCTCGGCTCGGGCGCGGGCCTGTGCGCCTTCGCCCTGAAGCGGCGCGTCGAACTGGTCCGCCAAGTCGTCTTCGAGCAATCGAGGCGCGAGCGGCTGGGCCGTTACCTCTCGCCTGCGGTTGCGCGGCACGTCGAGAGACAGGAGGGTGGCCTCGTCTCCGGCAAGGCGTGCGAAGTGACCGTGCTCTTCAGCGACCTGCGCGACTTCACCGCGATGAGCGAAAAGCTGACAAGCGAACGCGTCGTCGAGTGCCTCAACGAATACCACGCGTTCATGGTGGACGTGATCTTCAAACACGGCGGCACCTTGGACAAATATCTCGGCGACGGAATCATGGCCTACTTCGGCGCGCCCGTGTCGCAGGACGACCACGCCGTCCGCGCCATGAAGTGCGCCCTGGAGATGCACACCGAGCTTACAGTCCTCAACATCGAGCGCGAGCGCCGGGGCGAGCCGGAACTGCGCATGGGCATCGGCATCCACACCGGCCTCGCCGTCGTGGGCGACATCGGCGCGCCGCACCGCCGCGAATACACCGCCATCGGCGACACCGTGAACCTCGCCTCGCGCATCGAGAGCCTCACGAAAATCCACGACACCACCATCCTTGTGTCCGAGGCAACGCGCAGCCGCCTCGGCGACCAGTTCGCCTTCCGCGACGCCCCGCCCATCGCCGTGAAGGGCAAGGCCGACCTCGTGGCGACCTTCACGCCGATCATCTGATCGAGCGCGTCACAGTTCGTTCTCCTTGTCCTCGTAGAAGAGCCGGTAAGCGCGGTCGTAATCCGCCTCGGGCACGAGCACGTTCGCTTCGCGGTTCAAGTCGCCGTCGTCCGGCAGCGACGGGTCCACGAACTCCTGCACCGCTGCAAAGCCGTGCTTCTCCAGCATCATCACGAGCATCTCGGTGTTGATGACCGGGCCGGTGTAGAAGGGTTTCATGGTTTAGGAACCAATGGCATAAGCAGGCGGTTGGTGGACAGGCCGTGGCTATGACCTAACTGTGTCAGCAATTCCCGACGGTCGAGTAAACTCACCGAACCATCGGCCAACGCGATGTTGCCGCGGTTCGTATGCAAGTCGCGGCCCCAATGGAAGGGCGTGTTTGTGGCGAGCGAGACGACCTGCCCAAGGGTGGAGGTCGACAACCAGAGGAGATTGCGGTCGCCAGAAAGCAACGCATTCGGCTTTGTCTCGTCCGCTTCCAAACCGACGAAGTAACTGACGGCACGATTGCTCTGACTCAGGAGTCCCATCGAGCTGGCCGTGAAGTCGCTCACTGAATTCGAGAGCCGCTGCGCGTCCTGTGGGCAAGTCAGGATGCGTGCGGAGCCAAGCTCGTTGGACATGACGTAAAAGTGCAGCCATGCCAGCGCCTCGTTGGTGTAGGCCAGACAGTTCGTGGTCAAGTAAGGAAACTTGTCGTTGTTGTCGTTAGCCCAGACTCGGAACGCCAGGCTGACTTGCTTCAGGTTGTTCTGGCATTGGCCGAAATGTCTTCGGCCTTGTTTCTTCGTCACGAACGTCAGCGCCAGCGCGGCAAGGAACAACACCGCAACTACCACGCAAAGAATCTCCGTCATCGTCAGGGCGCGCTCTCGCCCATCTGTGGAGTTGAAGTGCATGGGTTAGCCGAGCTTGCGGGCGACGTGTTCCGCCAGCGTCGCCAGCCACTTCGCCGCATCCGCCTTGGCCTGCTCCGGCGAGGTGAGTTGCGTCAGCCCGCTCGCGGACTGAAACCATTTCCTTAGCGCCGCCTCATCCTGCACCACGCCACCGAGGCCGAGGCATGGCAGCTTGCGTGCGCGACAGCGGACCGCGATTTCTCCCGGCCCCTTGCCCATCAGGGACGAGCGGTCCAGAGAACCTTCGCCGGTGATGACGAAGTCTGCTGCGCGCAGGTGCTCCTCCAGCTTCGCGTGCCGCGCGATGAGGTCGAAGCCCGGCTCCAGCTTCGCGCCCGCGAACGCGCACAGCCCGAAGCCCAACCCGCCCGCCGCACCGGTGCCGGACAGGCCCGCGAGGTCGCGGCCGAGTTGCGCCTTCACCACGTTCGCCAGTCGGCGCAGCGCGCGCTCGGCACTGGGAAATTCCTCCGCACGCAAGCCCTTCTGCGGCCCATACACGCGCGAACAGCCGCGCGCGCCGAGGAGCTTGTTCTGCACGTCCACGGCGACGACGAGCTGCGGAAAGAGTTTGCGCCGACGAGGGGCAATCATCCGTCGCAACTGCTGGAGATGCGTCCAGCGGAACAGTTCTTCGTCGCGGCCATTGAAGAACTGCCAGCCCAGCCCGCGCGCCAATCCGGCCCCGCCGTCATTCGTCGCGCTGCCACCAATGCCCACGAAACAGCGCCGTGCGCCTTTTTTCGCCGCTGCTTGCAGCACGGCGGCGAGGCCAAACGTGTCGAGTTGGAACGGGTGGAACTGTTTCAGCGGCAGCATCGCGAGGCCGATGATGTTCGCGGACTCGATCACGGCGGTCCTGGACTTCGCATCCCACCACCACGCGCCCTCCAGCGGGCGATGCGCGGCGTCCACGGTCCGCACGCGCTGCAACTTCGCTCCGAGCGCCGCGCTCAGGATTTCGCCGAAGCCGTCGCCGCCGTCGCTGATGGGCAGCAGCGTGAGCCGGTCCTTGGGCCGTGCCTTGCACCAGCCGGCGGCGATGGCCTCGGCGGCGGCGTGAGCGGTGAGCGTGCCCTTGAACTTGTCCGGCGCAATCAGAACGCGAAGCGACATGGCGGGACGGTAGCGGGGGGGCGGCGGGAATGGAACGAGAAGAAGCCGAACCGGCAGTCGAGCTTCGAGAGAATGGAAATCGAATGGGGGCAAACGAATAGCCGCTTTGATTCCATTCGCCTGCCCCCATTCGACTGCCCATTTTCCTCGAACGCTCTTGGGCGGCGTTCAACGCGTCGAACAAAAACTTGTCAACCGGGGGAACCGTGGCACTTTACGCGCACGAAAACGAAATGACTTCCATGAACAAACCAAAAATCATCGCCTACCTGAAACCTTCCTGCGGCTGGAGCATGGGCGTCCGCGCCGTGATGAAGAAATACGACCTGCCCTTCGAGGACCGGGACATCATCAACCGGGCCGACCAGTTCGAGGAGATGGTCCAGAAGACCGGCCAGACCAAGCAGCCCACGCTCGAAATCAACGGCCAGATGTTACCCGACGTGAGCGGCGACGAAGTCGAGGCCTACCTGCTCGCCAACGGATTGGTGTCACAGAACAGCCGCCTGCCCGACGCGCCCACGAACCAGCCGTGCGCGCACGAGATGCCCGCCGGCGCGCCGATGGCCTTCAAACGCTGAGAGATCCCCCAATTCACGCGAAGACGCGGGCCGCAAGGTCCGCGTTTTTGTTTTCCAGGGCGCGACGCCAACGCGCTGCAAGTGAGCCGATCATTTTCCCCGTCGCTGCGGCATCAACCATTGCTCGCCGTTCTGAGCCTGAAGGAACGCAAGCAGATCGCGGATCTCCTCCCTCGTCAGGGCAGCGGACAAACCCTCGGGCATTATCGAGACCGTCCCGGGCGAGATGCTCTTGATGTCGCTGCGGGGGATCCGCTGCTCCAGCGCGGCGTTGAGCTTCACCACCACGGCGCTGCTGTCCTCGCGCACGATGTTGCCGGTGATGACATCGTCTTTCGTCTCCACGCGCATTGGCTCGTAGCCGGGGACGAAGCTGGCGCTTGGAAAAACCATCGCCTCCAGAATGTCGCGCCCTGAGCGGATCGCGCCGATGGAGGTCAGGTCGGGGCCAAGCGCGCTGCCTTCCTTGCCGATG
>JBEBFV010000278.1:0-8297 GCA_040081795.1 Limisphaerales bacterium
GGTCTGGGGTGAGGAAGGCGGGGAACTGCGGCTTACCCAACGGCATCTCGAAGTTGCAGCGGTCGGCCAGCTCAACGGTATTGGCCAGCAGTTCGGGATTCAATTGTCTCCCTTGGGAGACATTCTGTGGGGAGCGGAAATGGAACCCTCCGTTCAACCTTTTCTCGGGATGCTCTTGCTTCAACAGCGTCAGGGTTCGGATGCTTTGAACCACATCGAACTTCCAGCGATCAGCAGCGGTGGCGTAATGGACAGGCTGATGGAGGACGACAGGGTTGTTGCCGGAACCTTTTTTTAGCTCTTCGCTGGTGGACACGCCTCGGTAGAAGCGCGAGGGGAAGTGGCTAGAGAAGCGCTCATCAACACCAACCGCCAGCAATCCCTCCGTCAATCCATCGAGCTTCGGCTTCGGTGTGGAGAGCAGGCGGCAGAGGTTGTGGTAGCCGTTGGGGTTCTGCACGTAGAGGCAGAGCGGCTGGCCTTCAATTCTCACCTCCGCCCCAATCAACGGCTTCACTCCCGCCTTCTTCGCCTCAAGGAAGAACTCCACCACTCCATGCAGGTTGAGGTCAGTCAACGCTACGGCGGGGAGCTGGTGCTGTTTAGCCAGTGCAACGATAGCGGCGGGCGACAGCGTTGAATCCAGAAACGAGTAGTGACTGTGGACGTTGAGCGGGACGTAAGTGGCGGTGGCTGGCTGCTTGCGGACGACGATGTTGATGGCCGGTCGTTGTTTGGGTTCTGGAACGGCAACCTTCACCCCTTTCAGCACAAAATCATGGCCTCGGAGAATCACCCCCTTGCCGTTCTTCTGCCTCAGCTCATCAACCGCCACAGCCAGCCTCCTCCGCGCGTCTTGTTGTTTGGAAGCAACGTCCAGCGACAGCTCTGAACGAAACAGCCCGTCGTAGATGTTCGACAGCTTCAACGACACCATCCTGACGCTCACCCTTCGTTTCCACGCTTTCCTGAGCAGCGTGTGGAGCTTGCCGTAGAGATCGGTTTCGAGGTCGGTGGGTTCGTTGAGACTTTCCCCGCACTGATCCTCGGCAAAATCGTTGTAGCGGACTTTCACGGTGAGGGTTCGGACCGTCTTCTCGTCAGACCGGATGGAGGCCATGAGGTTGTCGGCCATTGTTCGCAACGTGGCTTCAATGAACTCCTCGTCGGTTTGGTCGGTGGCGAAGGTCTGCTGCTCACCGTAGGACTTGGCTGGGGCGCTGACGGGAACCAAAGGACGCTCATCAATACCGTTGGCCTGCTGCCTCAACACCAACCCCTGCCTGCCCATCAACAACTCCAGCAGGTCCACAGGAGTTTGAGCAATCTGGCCAATCATCGCCAACCCGGCCGCGTTCAATCGTTCCGCGTTCTTGGGCCCTATCCCTGGCAGCCACTTGTTCGGCAGCGGGTGGAGGAATGAGATTTCGTTGCCGGGAGGGACATGGGTGAACGCGGCTGGCTTGTTGAGCTTGGAGGCGATCTGGCTGACCAGCTTGTTGACGCCGATGCCCTCGCTTACTGAAATCTTCAAAGACTGCCCGATGGCGTCGCGGATCTTCGTTGCCACTTCAACGGCTGGATTCCTGACCGCAGTGAGATCGAAGTAGCCCTCATCAATCGAACTTTGCTCCACATCCGGGGTGAAGTCGTAGGCGTAGCTGAACATCCACGTTGAGAACCGTTCGTATTTCTCGAAGTCACCCGGCAGCACGATGAGCTTGGGACACAGCTTCCTGGCCCGGACTGTTGGCATTGGCGTGTAAACCCCGAACTTCCGGGCCTCGTAGCTGGCGGAGGCGATGATGCCGCGCTTCTCTCCGCCCACAGCCACCGCTTTCCCGCGCAGCCGTGAATCAGCCGCCTGCTCGACGGAGGCGAAGAAAGCGTCGGCGTCCAAGTGGACGATGGTTCGCATGGTGGGGACGGGATAGCACGGCGGGTCGGACAACCGCTGTCTCTGCCTCACCTCGCCCGGCGGATGACCAGCTTGAGCACGCCTTGGATGACGAGTTCAGTGGCAGGGATGAGGTCGCGGTATTTGGGGTTCTCGGCCTTGAGGAACGGTTTGGTGCCCTGTAGGAGGAAGGTCTTGAGCGTGCTCTCCCCGTCGATCAACGCTGCCACCACATCTCCAGGCTTCGGTGTTGCGCCATGCTCCAACACCACCAGGTCGCCTTCGACGATGTGCTTGCCGACCATGGAATCTCCACGCACTTCCAACGCGAAGGTTCGGGGCGTGGGCTTGAAGTTGAGCGTTCCGATGTCGATGGACACGCACCCCTTGGCTTCCTGCGTGCGATCTTGTGGTAGGCCAGCCGGGATGGTGCCGAATATGGGAACGTCATAGACCCGACGCCGAAGCGAATGCAGCGGGGAAACAACCTTCAACGCCCTCGCCTTGCCGTCACTGGCTTCGAGAAAGCCCTTCTGCTCGATCAATCGAAGGTGCTGGCGAACAGCATTGGTGCTGCGAAAGCCGAAGTGGGCAGCGATTTCCCGCACGGTTGGAATCACTGCTGACTGCTCTTGCGTGCGCTGGATGAACTCGAGGACTTGGCGTTGGCGGAGCGTTAGTGGTGACATACTGCTCAAATAGGCAGTATCCGATGAAACCCGTCAACGGGGAGTTGTTCACCGACTATTTCTTCACTAGCAGGCTCCTGAACCTTCAGCGGCTCCTTGGCATCCAACACAATCTGCGGTCGCGGCGTCATGGACGGTGCCGAATGCTTCCCGCACCCGTGATGTTCTTCTCCACGGACTTTGGGTTGCCGGAATAGCTGAGCGAGCCGGCACCGGTGACGGAAACCTTGAGGGTGTCGCTGACGGCAACATCAGCGTGCGATGCGCCGACCAGCGAAAGCGTGGCGGTTTGAGTCTGAAGCGATTTCGCATTGAGCCTGCTTGCTCCGATCAGGTGCGCTTCCAGTTTCGTCACCGAGCCATCCACCGTGATGTCCGACGCACCGGTGGATTCCAGCTTCAACTCAGGGCCGGAGAGCTGGCTGGCCTTGAAACCATTGCCGCCATTCAATTGCACGTCTGCCAGGGAGGAGCTGGAGAGAAGGATCGTGATGCTCTTGGTCGGTGCCAGGTCGTCCTGCGAGTTGATTTTCAACGTGTTGCCGCTGACGACCGTCTTGATCAGGGGAAGCAGGTTCTGATCGGTGGAAATGTTGAGCCCGGCTTTGCCCTTGGACCATTTGATCTGGTAACCGCCCGAGACGACGACCTTGGAGAACTCAGAAAGCGGACGGTCCTCGGTCTTGATTACGCCGTCGCCTTTGATCCCCGGGCGGGAACATCCAGCGACGAGCGCGATGGTTGCAACCAGTATCAGTGTTATTTTCGTCATGGTCGCGGTCGGTTCAAGATTCTGGATCGTTGCTGCCGTCAGGGTGGCTGGCACCGAATGCACCCCAGCGCAGTTACCCCGATTCCAGCCCAAACCTACCACAACCGCTGCGCCTTCACTGTTTCAATCGAATCCTGCATCTCTTTGGGCAGCTCAGGGTAGAAGTCGAGGCCGGTCTGCCGTTCGACCTCCCGAACGCTGCTGAGGAACTGGCTCAACGGCTCCTTGCCCGTGACCGTCTGTGGCGCGATAAAAGCGAGCGCTCGCGGTTCACCATTCTCTTCGTCGAGAAGGATGCGATAAAAAGCCGTCGGAACATCCACGCCTCCGTGTAGCTTCTTCACCGCACCACTGAACACCGGCCCCGTCACGACCCACACCCGCTCCAACCGGACTGCGAAGTCGTTCGCCTCCTTTTCCTCCAACGCCCGCCACCATATCTGATTCAGCTCCCGGGACTGCGGGGAGATGTTGCTCATGAAAAACGTCTCCCGTTGCGCCTCCTGCCCATAGCGCGTGCCGATGGCGTAGTTCGGTGCCAGGTGTCCCCGGTCGTAGCCGGAGTTGGTGAAATCCTGATGGGTGGCGCTCCGGGTTCTGGTGTCGGTGAAGAACTTGCTGGGGCGCTTGGCCAACGTCCCTACCGTGATGCTGGAAACCGAGAAGCTCACCCATGCTGGATTCCTCCGCGCTTCGCAATAGCCGCTCAGGTAGCCGATGTTGGTCAGCACGATCACCGGGTGACCGTAGTTGGCGGCATTGGGCAAGCCGCCGTAGATGCGGATTTCGCCCGTGGATTCACCTCGACCTACGGCTGAGACAACTGGCTTCCGCTTCCCCTGCTCTAGCACCAATGCCCACAAGACCGCCGTGATGAGCGCGGCGATGAGCAACGTAGCGGCTGTGCCGACGATGATGGCTTGCTTCCGCGAGTTCACTCCGCGCCATTACACCGGGGCGCATCCGGTTGGCAAAGGCCAAAGGCTTCTGTGCGTGAAGCGTCCTGCGAAAAGGAAACCTGCCTGGCGAGTTGTCCCAGAGGTCAAACCAACCCATGTGCGGTGGAGGTGCCGCGCTCGCCAGACAGGAGATTGATGGCGGATGGAATAGCAAACCGGGCCGAGCGCTGCCAGAGGAAATGGCGGACCAATCCATCCAGAGATTAGCGCGATGCTTTCAGCAGCCCGCGTTCACCCAGCCACTCCAAGGAACGCTTTTGCCAAGCATCCCATTCCTCGCCCTTGTAGCCGTTGTAACCGTGGTTGCCCTTCGGGAACTCCTGGAATTCCGCCGGCACGCCCTTGGCCTTGAGTGCGTCGTAGAACATCTGGCTGTGTGCCACCGGCACGACCGCATCGGTCCGGGCGTGGGTCAGGAACGCCGGCGGCGTCTTGGCGGTGACCTGCTTTTCGTTGGAGAAGAGCTCCATGAGGTCGGCCGTTGGGGATGCCCCGAGCAGATTCTTCCGAGAGCCGCCGTGGGTCTTCTCGCCCATGGTGATCACCGGGTAAACGAGCACCATGAAGTCTGGCCGGCAACTCTGCCGCTCGACCGGGTCCGCCGACTGCTGGTTGCCAGCGTCGAAGTGCGTTCCTGCCGTGGAGGCGAGATGCCCGCCGGCCGAGAACCCGATGATTCCAATCCGGCGAGGATCGAGTTTCCATTCGGCGGCGTGGGAGCGAACCACACGGATGGCCCGCTGCGCATCCAGCATCGGGCGATGGTAGTTGCCGGCCGGCAGCCGATACTCCAGCACCACCCCGGCGATGCCGTGAGCGTTGAGCCATCGGGCAATCCCGTGGCCTTCGCCTTCCACCACGCGGCCGCCATAGCCACCGCCAGGACAGATCACTATGGCAGCCCCGGTTGCCAGACTGGGCTCCGGCAAATGCACCGTGATGGGCACGTTGACCTTTTCTGACTTCCCATCCCCGAGGGGAGCTTCGGCGGGCCAGATGGACAAGCGCAGGGGTTCACCTGCCACGACGACTGCCATGGAGAACGAGAGTGCAGCGAGCACAGCCAACGCGCTCGATGATCGGCGGAGAGTCAGGATGGGTTGCATGGCGCGACGATAGCCGAAACCATTCCGTCAGCGAGACCGCATTCTGGGATTTCGCTGGTGGAGTTCCAACTTGGCACTGGCCTCTGCTCAGGCAATCTCACCGCGTGGAATTCAGTCACGAAGACCGTATGGCCTTGCAACGGGCGCAGGGCTGGATGGAACTGCGTTTGCCCTTGGAAGCCAATGAGGAGCTGGACGAGATTCAGCCAGTCATGCGGGCACATCCTGAAGTGCTCAAGCTTCGCTACTCCATCTATTCCGCCTCGAAGCAATGGGAGATGGCTTTGGAGATTGCCACCTGTCTTCATCGTCAACTGCCTGATGACCAGTTCGGTGGGGTTCACACTTCGGTTGCCCTTTACCGGCTGGGTCGAACCTTGGAAGCGAAGGCGCTTTCGTTGGCCTTGGCTCCGCGATTTCCGACGGACTGGTCGATCCCATACAACCTGGCTTGCTACTGCGCTCAGCTCGGCGAGATCGAGGAAGCTCAGAAGTGGTTCAAAGCTGCGATGGCACTGGAGGAGGACATCGTCAGGCGGATGGGGATTGACGATCCCGACTTGGAACCGTTGTGGCGGGGAATGCGGGACACGACTTGGAAGAAGGCCATCTAGGTTCATCACCAGGCTCCGATTTCAGCATGAGTGCATTCCCTGTCCGCCCCGAGAAAGAAGCTCAACTCGCTCAACGCATGGCCGCGCTGGGGGTGCGCGAGAGCGACATTGAGGAATCCTTCGTTCGCTCCGGCGGTCATGGCGGCCAGAACGTCAACAAGACGTCCACCTGCGTGATGCTGGTTCATCGCCCGACGGGCCTACAGGTCAAATGCCAGAAAACCCGCCAGCAAGCACTCAACCGTTTCCTTGCCCGCCGGCTGCTGCTCGACAAGATCGAGAGATTGCAGCACGGAAAGCCCAGTGCTGAGCGCGCCCGAATCGAGAAAATCCGCCGTCAGAAGCACAAGCGCTCCAAGCGTGCCAAGAACCGGATGCTGGCGGACAAAGCTCCTGACGCAGACAAGCAGGCAACCGGTCGTTCACCCGAGATGGGCTAGGCTGGCTTCCGCCGGTGAGGTAACCAAGCATTCAGTCGGGTCTTCTCAATCGCCAGTCTCCGCCACCATCGCGCTGATTGTTTCCAGCGCATTTCCCTCCAGCCGGTTGTTGATGTAGATGAACGCCTGCTTGCCCTTCTGTTTCGCCTCTGCAATCAGCTTCCTCCCTGCCTTCCTCGCCTCCTCGTTGACCTCCTTCACCGCTTTGTTATCGCTGCCGCTAATCCGTTCCAACCAACCAGCCATCACCCTCAGCCTATCCTGACTTGCTGGGGTGTTGGGTTGAGGGGATTCTCGGGCCAAACTTTTAGCTTTTTGTCCTAGCATGCCGCAGGAATGAAGGGTTAGCGCCGACTTTTGAGGCGGCGATCACCACGTCACACTCTGGAAGGATGTCATTCTTCATCTCCAAAAACTTCCATTTCGAAGCGGAGTATTTCGAAAGGATTTCCCGCGCCCTAATTCTGAGCTCCATGTCATCGGAAACGAATCGAATAATAACTCCATCTGAAGCCAAAGAAGACAACAATTTGAGCAACTGCGGGTCACCATGCCTTCGTTCCGCCTCAAAACTTGCATCAACCTGTAAGAGTCGAGACACCTGAAGGCGTTCGATCCGTCCCAAAGCAATCCGCGCCGCTTGATTCGAAGGAGTTCCAAACTCGGTGGAAGTTTTCTTTAGGCAAATTTCATCGAACTGAACCTTGGGCAAGATCAACCGCCTTGTTGGATTGGCTCCGTAGCCCTGCATCGCAAGCCAGTCTAGCACCTCGAAGAAAGCTTCATATTCACCGTTCATCCAGATGTTAGAGTCCAAGACCAAACCATGAAGAAGCACTTCCCTAAGGAGGAAATCCAGTGCTGCTTGCCCTTTGATTCGAAGCTCGTCGCGCTTTCTGAGATGCGTCCGCTGAAACTTCAACACCTCGCTCACCCGATGTGGAAGAACTGGGGTCGTTGACTCATCAGACACCTTTCCAAAAAATTTAGAAATGAAGTGCTTCACGTTCTTGAATCTGCCAGTTCTCGGATCTTTTGAGCTAGTTCAAAATCTGGACCAGGATTGAGATTGCAATACTGTCGGGCGTTTTGTAGTTTTCCGGTGCGGGGTGCCTGCGACTACCTCACTCCCTCCAAGCGGACGCTTGAAAGAGGGATTGGCGTTTAAGGCGTCTCGTTTACATGAGTTCGATGGGGTTCACAGTGCAATTGCGCTTTCCCGCCTCGGAAGAACGCAGGAGTCCAAGGAACTATCTTTGAAGTTTGCCCCCTGATTACCCACCGCCCAGGACTCGATTTAAGCCCTTGCCGATGATCCGATTTCCGCGTTTCGAGCAGTCCAAAACGCCCTCTTTCGGTCAACTTTCAACACCGCTGGACGTTGATGACACCCCTGAACGGCTGAGAGGCAAAAATCGGCTGAAAGTGAGCGCGGTGTTGAGCCGTCCAGCGAGGCAAAGCGCCTTAAATCGAATCGTAGCGCGTCGGCGGGGAGAGGCGGATTCAGCCCTCCGCGTCCCGCTTTCGTCCCGAGGTTTTCGCTGAGGAAGTGAACCGAAAGTTTCAGCGGCGCGTTGAAAAACGAGGTCGGAGCTACTGGTTGAGACGACGGCTTCGGAGGGTTTCTGACACCGGTGGACGGCCAGAAATAGGGGTGACACGGTTGGTTGTGTTGAGACTGGATGTTGAGACTTTCACCGTCCGAAACCGTAAGTCCTTGGTAGAGAAAGTGGAGCGAGCGAAGGGATTCGAACCACTATCGGTCTTGCCTCTCAGTGCCTAAGTGCGCCTCTGACAGCCGGTTGCAGCGCACTCGAAAA
>JBEBFV010000279.1:0-8281 GCA_040081795.1 Limisphaerales bacterium
GCTTCTATACGATGAACAGGCCGCCGAGCAGCAGTTGGAGAAGCTCCAAAAGGCCCAGGAAGTGACCGTCGCAACGGTGCAGCCGCTGCGAGTGAACCTGCCCTTGCGCGGCCAGCGCCACGCCTTCACGCAAGTCCTCCAGACCGAGGTCAACAAGCCCATGACCGTCGAGTTCGCCGCACGCAACCTCAAGGCCGGCGGCTGGTTCAAGTCCATCGCGCTGACGCTCGGAGCCTTCCTCGCGCTATGGATCGCCGTCGCCATCTTCGCCGAGCGGAAGCGGGCGTGAGGGGGGACACTCTTGTCCCCTCTGTTCAGAGGGATTGACTAACGGCGTGGCGCGGACTGGGGGACAGGAGTGTCCCCCTTACGGCGCGGGGGCGGCGGGGAGCGAGACGTGGAAGCTGCTCCCTTTGCCGGGCGCGGATTCCACCCAGATTTTCCCGTTCTGCCGCTCGAGGATGCGCTGCGCGATGGTAAGGCCAAGCCCTTCGCCGGTGCCGTGTGACGGATCAAGGCGATGGAAAATCTCGAAGACCTTGCCCTGGTGCTCCGGTGCGATGCCGATGCCGTTGTCGGTGACGACGTATATGGCGCGGCCGTCCTCGATGCGGCCCGAGATGTGGAACTGGCCCGCGCGGCCGGGGTCACGATATTTCACAGCGTTGTCGAGCAGGTTGGAGAAGACCTGGTTGATTTGCGTGGCATCGCCGAAGCAGTCGGGAAGTTGGGCGACATCGAGCTTCGCGCCGGCCTGCTGGAGCTGGAACTCCATCGCCTGCGCGATCTGCTCAAGCATCGCGTTCATCGGGAGCCGCTCGACTTGGAGCGCGGCGCGACCGAGCCGGGAAAAGCGGAGGAAGCCTGACAGCAGGGCGTCAATCTTCGTCACGCCCGCCTGGATGAAGGAGAGCGCCTCCGGAATGTCCTCGGCGAGCGCCGCCTGCAGTTCGCTCTTGGGGATGGACTGGCCGGGTGTCCCGGCGAGCTTCGCGCGCAGGCTGTCGCACGTCTGCGCAAGCTCCTTGCTGAAGCCCTGGATGTTGACGAGCGGCGAGCGGAGGTCGTGGGACGCGACATACACGATGGCCTCCAGCTCCCGGTTTTTCTCAGCGAGCGACTGCGCAAGCTCGGCGAGGCGCACCTCGTCGCGCTTGCGCTCGGTGATGTCGGTGCGGATGGCGATGTATTGCTGCGGTTTCCCGTCCGCGCCGACGAACGGGAAGATGGTCGTGTCCACCCAGTAGAGGCTGCCGTCCTTGGCCCGGTTGCAAAGCTCGCCCTTCCACACCTGCCCGCGCCCGATGGTCTGCCAGAGGTCGCGAAAAAATTCCTTCGAGTGGTGGCCGGAGTTGATGATGCGATGGTCTTTCCCGAGCAGCTCGTCGCGGCCGTATTGGGAAATCCGGCAGAACTTGCCGTTCACGTAGGTGATGACGCCGCGCGCGTCGGTGATGGCGACGATGGAGTGGGCATCGAGCGCGGCCTTGAGGTCCTCCAGTTCCCTGAGCGAGGCGTCGGCGGCATTGGACGCTCCGGCCGCCCGGGCATCGAGCGCTTGCAAACGAGTGCTCAGGTCGGACTTCGTCATGCGGGAGTAGTCAGCCATGCGGCGCAGGATACGGTTCCGCGCCAGCCTGACACGACTAAAGCACCACGCTGTCCGGCTGGCTCCGCTTGGAAGCACTCCGGCCCGAACGACGGGAACTCTCGCCGTTCGCTGCACTCGCTTCGGCATTGCATCCCTGCCGGAGACGGGCCTCGGCCAGGAGCCAGTGCTCCAGCTCACGGCCTTGCGGACGGCCTTCCTCCTCCCAGATGGACACGGCGCACAGCGCAATGTCGTCGTGCGTCGGTTCAGGACGAGGCTGGACGGCGATGCGCGCGGCGCGCGGATTACTCTTGGTCTTGGCGCTCATTGGTTGGCTCCTGTGTTCGTTGTTGAGAACGACATTGCATACAAAGCTGGCCGAGGTCAGACCGCCGCCGGCAGGTGCGTGCGATACTGCGTCGGGGACTGGCCGGCGAGCTTCTTGAAGATGCGGTTGAAGTGCGTGAGCGACTGGAAGCCGACTTGATAGGCGATCTCGCTGATGCGCAGGTTCGGGTTGAGCAGGAGGTTCTTGGCCTTCTCGATGCGGATGCGCGAGAGGTAGTCGGTGAAGTTGATGCCGGTGGCCTTCTTGAACATCTTGCAGAAGTAGAAGGTGCTGGTGTTGACCGAGCGCGCGACGATGCCGAGCGAAAGATCCTCCGTGTGGTGCTCCTCGATGAACTGCTTGGCGCGCGTGATCATCGGCGGCTCGGCATTCGCGTTCCGCACCATGATCTGGTTGCTCACCATGCCGAGGTGGCTGGCGAAGATGTTGAGGAGGTTGACGGCAGCCTCATGGCGCTTCGCGGGAAGAACCGGCGTGTTGAAGTAGGCCTCGTGCATCTCATCGCGGCTGACAGTCACGCCACCGTCTTTCGCCAGCTTCGCCGTGCGGTCGAACTGCGCCTCGGAGGGCTTGCGACGGAAGACCTGGCCGGTCTGGAGATAGCCGATGGTCTTCTCGCCGGTGCGGATGGGCACGGCGGAATCGCACAAGCCGAACTGGCACGTGACGGAGGCGGGGGAGCACTTGGCGGCCTCGTTGAGCTGCTGCTGGGTTTGCAGGCACGCGGCGCAGGTGCGGCTGCGCTCGGCCATCATGGCGCAGAAAGGATTTTCGTTCCGCCGCCCGTGGTGCGGGAGCTGCCAGCTCTCGACGGGCCGCAAGTTGACGGGCAGGCCGGTCATCTCGTTGAAGGCGCGCTCGTAGTCCTGATAGACCTGCGAATGGGCCAGTGTGCTGATGATGTGATTGCTGTCTTCGTGGGTGTTCATAGGTCGCCTCGGGTGGGTTGAGTCAGGCAGGCCGGCACGACCAGCCGCGCGTTTCTTGTCGCGCTGCTGAACTTATCTTGTCGTTCCGTTCTTGCTTTCACGCCGCCAAGTTAGGGGCGGAGGGAGGCAACCAACAATGGGGGCGCGACCCCATGCCGGAGCGTTGGTGAAGGACTAGCGCGGCTAAGGGAAACGCCTAGTTCGGAACCAGAGTGACCGGGAATCTCATTGCATCGCAGAGGCCCCAAAGGCCACAGAGGTGGCGCGGAGGAACGACGACGCGTCAAGCAAGCCTCTGCGAATCTTTGTGCTCTCTGCCCCTCCGCGTTGAAAGCAGGCTCTCGGGAAGCAGTGCCGTTCGCTGTCAGCCCGGCGTTCCGCCTTCGGGCGGCATGAGGAGCACTTGCAGCGGGATGCGGGCGATCATTTTCCCGTCGAGCGTCGCGTCAATGGAGTATTGCCCTGACTTTTTGAAGAGCATCCCCTGCACGTTGAAGACCAGATTCACCGTGGCGAAGAACTGGTTTTCCGGCAGGCGGATTTCCAACGGAGCCTCGATTTTGAGCGGGAGACTCTGCCCGTCGTCGTCAATCAGGTTCACGCGCAAGGTGTGCTTCCCCTCGTCCGTGTCGCGGAAAATCATGCGCAGCGCAACCGAGCAGAACGGGTGCTGTGCGGGGAACTGCCGGACGAGGATCGTGTCAAACGCACCGATCAGGCAGAGCTTTCCACCGTAATCCGCCGCCGAGTCACACAGGCTCGCAATCTGGACATCCATGCCGGGACTATCGTTCTCCCGCCACGGTTGACGAGGAAAAAGCCGGTGCCGGACCCGACCTGTCGTTCACGCCTTCACCCGCTCCGGCGTCGTCTGGAAGGCGCGGGCGCGGAAGAGGAAGTCAACGATGTTGCCCTCGTGCGGCTGGAGCCAGTCGAGCTTGATGGTCGGGATGGGGCCGATGTTCAGGCGGTCAATGTGCGTGGCCTCGATGAGCTGCTGGCTCCACGCCTTGTCATTCGTGATGGCGCTGCACACGAGCGTCTGGCCGATCTTGGCGAGCATGTCGGCCTGCGGGCATTGCACGACGGTGACATAGGGGAACATGTATTCCGTGTTGGCAATCTTCCGTTCCGGCGCGTCGCAGTGGATGACCCACGGGCGCAGGTAGGTGCAGCGCTCGTGCTCGACGAGGCGCGGGCCGAACTTCGCGGTCATGTCCGTCACACCGTCCTCCTTCATCTTGTCGAGGATGGTGGCGTGGACGGCCTGCGCCTGGCCGGGCACGGTGAACGGCGCGAGCGCGGCCTTCGGGTCTTCCGGCGGCAACACGGGAATGGGGCCGATCTTCTCCGCGAGCGCGGCGGCGATTTCCTTCGTGTGACGCGAGGCCCAGACGCCGGAGCAGTTGATGCAGCCGCGCCCGCTGTTCAAGTAAACGCTGTCGGCCATCAGATCGATATACTTGGGCCAGTCATCCACACAGTCGTCGCCGAGGATGATCTTGCTGAAGCCGGGGCCGTGAACTTGCACGCAAGGGTTGCCGTGGTATCGCTTCACCGTTTCCGTGCTGCCGAAAATCTTCACGCGCGGCACGCGGGCGACGACCTCCGCGCCCATGTCCGCGCCGCCGGGGTAAATGCTGATGCACTCCTTCGGCACGCCGGCCTCGAAGAACGCGGCGGCCATGCGGTAGGGCGTCCACGGCTCCTGCGGGCCGGGCTTGAGGATGAGGCCCACCTGCATCGGAATCACCGGCAGCCAGAGCGTGTGGACGCCGGGGGAGTTCGACGGCAGCACGAGCCCGAGCACCGGCGACTGCGCCTGATAACTCACCACCACGCCCCTGCCCTCCTCGCCGTAGCCGCGCGTGAGGATGTCCAGCGGCAGCCCGCGCGTGAGGCAATCGAGAATCTTGTCCATGTTCGACAGCACGAAGTGGTTCTTCGACATGTTGAACTTGCACATGTGCTCCGGCAGGCCGGTAGACGCGGACTGCTGGCGCGCGAAGTCGTCCGGCGACTGCGTGCCGTCGCCCATCGGCAGCGTGGCGTCGCGATACAGGTCCGCCGCCTTCTTCATCATCTCGACAAGCTGGCGAATCGGGATTTCGCGGAGCGCCTCGCGGGCGCGCGACGCCTTGCGGATGTCCTTGGCGAGCAAGCCGGGGTTGGCCTGGCTCACCTGGGCGAGCGTCTCGCCCGTGACGAAGTGGATGACCTTGTCGTGATCGAGGCTCTCGTAAGGCTGACCCCAGCGGAGGACGGGAATTTTGACCATAATTGTGTCGTGCTTGGAGGTGACGGTTGACGGCGTAGTTCGCCGTCATTGGCTACCGCGAAGGCCGCCGATACAAGTCGAAAATTCCCCTGCGTGCTGTAGCGGCGGTCTGTGACCGTCGCTTGAGGGAATGCGCACCTCAGTTCGCCGGCCGCTCATGCACCACTTTGCCACCCACCACCGTCACTGCCGCGCGGATGTCCTTCATCTTGTCCCCGGCGCAGGTGAGCAAGTCGTCGGTGAGTATCGCGAGGTCGCCGAGCTTGCCGACCTCGATGGAGCCTTTGCGCGTCTCGTCGAAACTCAGCCACGCTGCATCCCGCGTGACCATGCGGAGCGCCTCTTCGCGGGTGACGCGCTGGTCCGTGCCGAAGACCTGCCCGCCTTGGGTCCTGCGCGTGACGGCAATCTGCATCGCGAGAAACGGGTTGTAGGGGTTCAACGCCGAGTCTGGGCCGAAGCCCTGCATGTGGTCGGAGTTCAGCGCGACCTTCACGCCCGCGCGCTGCCAGGTCTGCACACCGATGAAGCCGGCAAGGCGGTCGCTGCCGAGCGCGTCGGCCAGAGTGTCGCCGTCCTTGAAATACCACGCGGGCTGCGTGTCCACGCATACGCCAAGGCGGGCGGCGCGCTTCGCCGTTTCCTCGTGCGGGAAGTAGGCGTGGATGAGCGTGTAGCGGCGCGGCGCGACCGGGCTGTCCGCGTTCGAGGCCTCAACCGCGTCGAGCACTGCGTCCACGCCCGCGTCGCCGGTGACGTGCGACGACATCTGCCAGCCGAGCCGGTGGCCGGTGCGGATGATGTTCTTGAGCTTGTCCGGGCTGATGCGCAGGTCGCCGCGATAAGCCGGGTCCGTGATGCCATAGAGCGCGTGCGAAGATTTCGGATACGGCTCGCGCATGAACGCCGTGCCATAGAGCGCGCCGCCGTCCACGCCGACCTTTAGCGGGCCGACGCGCACCCAGTCGTCACCGTCGCCGGTCTTGAACGGGATGGCGCGGATGGCCTTCTCGGTGCCCTCGACCGTGCCGTCCGTGCCGAGGCCGATGGTGACGGTCACGCGAGTGGTGAGCCGGCCCGCCGCCTTGAGCTTCTCGTAGGTGCGGAAGCCGTCCACGTTCGAGTTGCGCTCGAAGATGCTGGTGATGCCCACCTCGTTGTAGTTGTGCAGCAGCTTCACGAGCGAGTCGTGATACTGCTCCTCCGGCACGGTGCGCGACGGCATGAACTTCACGGTCAGCGCTCCGCAGTTCTCCAGCATGCCCGTTGGCGAACCATCCGGGCCGAAGTGAATCTTGCCGTTGCCCGGCGGCTTCGTGTCCTTCGTGATTCCTGCGATGCGGAGGGCGGTGGAGTTGAGCACGTGCACCTGCCGGTTCGCGTATTGCCAGGTGAAAACGGCGGGATGATTGGGCGCGGCGGCATCGAGGTCGGCGCGCGTGGGCAGGCGGCGCTCGCGGATGCGCGTCACGTCCACGCGCGGCAACTGAATCCACGCGCCCGGCGCGCTGGCGGAAATCCGTCGGCGCAGCCAGTCCTGAATCTCGCCGATGGACCCAAGCTGAACGAAGGGCGCGTTGACCTCACCCCGCGCCGCGCCCGTCGCGTGGACGTGCGTCTCAATCAAGCCCGGCACCACCATCCGGCCCTTGGCGTCAATCACCCGCGTCCCCGGCCCGGTGAGCTTGCGCGCCTCGTCATTCGAGCCGACCGCCACGAAGACACCATCGCGCACCGCGACTGCAGCGACCTGTCGCGACGCGGCATCCACCGTGAGCACCTTGGCGTTGACGACGACGATGTCGGCTGGCTTCTCGGCGGCGGGAGCTTGCGCACCCGGCCAGCACGCGGCGAGCAGGGCGAGGACGGCGAAACAGGAGAATTTCATGGCAGCGAGCGGTGCGGGTCAGGTTTGGTTGCCTGCGTTGGACGGAACCTTGTTCCCCGCGAATCACTCGTAGCGCAGCGACTCGACGGGGTCGAGGTTCGCGGCCTTGATGGCGGGGTAGGTGCCGAAGACGATCCCCACGACGGAGCAGATGCCCAGGCCGATGAGGGCCCAGTCCACGGGGAAGACGGGCGGGAGCTTCATGTAGTGCGCGCCAAGGTTGCCGCCGCCGATGCCCAGGGCAACGCCGATGAGGCCGCCGACTTCGCAGATCACGATGGCTTCCATGATGAATTGCGTGAGGATGTTGCGCTTCTTTGCCCCGACCGCGCGGCGGATGCCTATCTCGCGCGTCCGCTCGGTCACGGAGACGAGCATGATGTTCATGATGCCCACGCCGGCGGCGAGGAGCGCGATGCTGCTGATGACGGCCACGCCCGCACGCACGGCGAGGGTCAGGTCGCGGAACTGCGCGATGAGGGAGTCGTTGGAGGCGATTTCAAAGTCGTCTGCCTCGCCGGGCGGGACTTTGCGGATTTTCCGGAGGACGCCGCGCACTTGCTCGACGGTGTCCTCCATGTCGGCCTGGCTGTGCGCCTGCACGTGGAGGGCGAGGCTGCGCCATTGCTGGCCGCCGAAGCGCGCGAGGCCGGTGGTGATGGGGATGATGATGAAGTTGTCCTGCGCCTGCCCGCCGAAGCCACCCTTGGGTTCGAGGTAGCCGATGACCTGGTAGTTCACGCCCATGAACTTGATGCTCTCCCCGAGCGCGGAGCCTTGGGGGAAAAGTTTCTTCATCACGGTGTTGCCCACCACGCAGACGTTGCGCGAGCTGTCGAGGTCGCCGGGCAGCAGCTGCCGGCCACTCTCGACAATCCAGTTGCGCGCGAGGAAAGCCTCGGGCGTCGCGCCGATGCAGCCGGCATCAGGGTTGGTCTGGGCGAAGGGCGAGGCCATCTCGCCGTTGGCCAGCCACGTCTCCGCGGCGACGCTGCGGGCGCGCGTGGCCTGGTCGCGGAGCGCATGCCACATCGGCAGGGTGAAGTTCTTGCGGCGGCGGTATTTCTCCCAGCCGGACGGCCCCTCGAAGTTCATCGCCGGCCACTTCTCGACGGTGAAGGTGTTCGCGCCCAGTCCGCTCAGCTCGCCCTCGATGTTCTGTTGGAGGCCGCGCATGACGGTCATGACGAGGATGATGCTGAACACGCCGACCGTGACGCCCACGAGCGTGAGCGCGGAGCGGAGC
>JBEBFV010000280.1:0-8271 GCA_040081795.1 Limisphaerales bacterium
GCCGCCGTGTCGGACGAACAGTAGGTCACGGTGACGGCGGGGGCCTCGACCCGAAGCGCTTCGCCGACGGTGAGCACGAACTGGTCAACGGCCACCGAGTAACTCTTCGTCGTGGCATCGTAAGTTCCCGAGGCGGCGAACGCGTCCTCGTCATCCCCATCGGTCACGGAGGCGGAAAACGGACGGCCATCGAAGAGTGTTGCGCCCTCGGTTGCGATGGTCACCGTGCCGGAGGTCACGGCACCTTGCCCGATGACGATGCTGCTGAAAGTGAGGGAGGGATTTAGCAGCGTGAAGAACCCGCCGAGCGAGAGCGTGCCGGGAGAGAAAGTGCGCGTGCCGGAGAGCAGCCCGTTGAGGTAATCCGTCAGCTTTCCGGTGATGAAATCATGCAGGTCAGCGAGGGAGGTGGCAGACAATGCAAAACCAATGCCGGCTTGGGGTTCGGCACTGGGAATAGCAGAAACAGGTGTATTTGCAGGGGTTTTCGCTGGGGGAGCATTGCCAACGGTCAACCCAGTCACGAGTTGTTCCTGGATTTGTTCGACAAATTCGGGAGTCGCCTGAGCGGCCACAGCCTCCGCACCCAGCACGGGCAAATTGCCGTCCGCAGCGGCATCGTTCGGGACAGTTTCATCCGAGATTTCGTCCGCGGCCGCAGGGGTGTTCGGAGCAGCTTCGACGACTTCCACGACGGCCTCCACGGGGGTCAGTTCCGCGCCGGAACCGAACATGTCCAGCGCACCAGAATCTGCCGGCTGGTAGGCGAGGGAATCAGCGGCGGAAGGAGCTGCCGAGGTCTCCGACGCGGCGACAATTTCCACGACGTTCGGGGTGTAAAAATCCTCCACCACAGGCCGCAGCACCAGGCCGTCCGCCGACAAAAGCAGGCGCGCCTCCAACGCTTCGAGGCGGTAGTTTGCCGGATTGGTTCTGGTGGCAGCGGCTGACAAACGATGCCCGGCGGTTTCCGCCGGGCGGGCGCTTGATAGTCATCTGGCTGGAATGGCACAAGCATAATTTGCCGGTGCAAAAGCAATTTTCACAGAACGGCCATTTTCTGCTCCACGGACTCAATCAATGCTTGTTTAAGCCTCCCAATCTGCCTCAGTGTGGACGGTGTTTGTCTGCCTGTATGCGCGCCGCACTACAATCGCCTAACTGCCCAGGCTCCTTGAGCCGGAATCTGCGTCTGCGACCCATGTCCATTTTTCCCTACTCCACGGACACCGGCCTTCCCATTCTCTCGACCGAGTGCGGCGACATTTTCTGACGCGCTGGTTTCTTCCTTAAGCCGGTTCAACCCTTCTCTGTGTATCCGTGGTAGCACTGTCCAATCCCATGAGCCAAACTCACCTCCCAACCCGACTTCAGCAGCTCCCTGCCGACCCGAGTGCCCTGTGCCAATCCACGCCATCCGACCCGCGTAACAAATCGCTCGCGCGAGCGGCTCTAATTTTGGTTCCCCTCCTCAGCGTCGCTGCGTGCCTGGAATCCGACGCGCACTCCGCTCCCGCCACCGCTTCGGCCGGACTCACGCTCAGTGAATGCCGCCAGCGCATGGCCGCCGGCAACGAGGCGACGCAGATCAAGATGATCGAATGGCTGGTGTCTCGCCAACGGCAACGCGGGGAGAAGGGCGTGTTCGAGCCGGAGTTCGTCGGCGCCGTCGAGCGCAACGAGAACAAACGCGCTAACACCGTGGAGCAGGCGCGCTCCCAAAGTCTTTTCGGAGCCGGCACAGTCTTCGACCAGAAGAATAACCTCTACAGCGCGGGCATCGAGGCGCTGCAACCGCTGGGGACGCGGCTCCGGTTCGGCTTCACGGTCTCCGACTTCAACAACAACCTGAACCAGGTGTTGTTCCCGAGCGGCGAGTATTCCTCCACGATGAGCCTGAGCGTGACCCAGCCCTTGCTGAAGAACGCCGGCCGCACCGTGAACACGGCGGCCATCCGCCTCGCGGCCATCGCGTCGGACGCTGCCTTTCAGGATTATCGCCGCCAGTTCATGCAGACCATCGGCGGCACGGAGTCGGCCTATTGGGAATTGCACCTGACCCAGGAGCAAATGCGGCTCACGCACGAATCCACGAAGCTCGCGGAGACCATTCTCGCTGACAACAAAGCCCGGCTGGCCGTCGGCAAGGCGACGGAACTTGAAGTGCTCGAAGCGCAGGCGGGCGTCGTGCTGCGGCAGACCCGCCAGATGGAAGCCGAGCAGAAAGTGCTGGAGGCTGCCGCGCGCCTGGCGGCCTTCATGGGTGAGCAAGTCGCGGACGACACGACCAACGCGACCGCCCGCGCCCAGGTTCCCTTTCGCGCCACGGACAAGCCACGCACCGAGCCGGTGACGGCGAACTTCGGCGATTGCATGACCCGCGCGCTGGACGCGAATCCCGACTACCTCAGCCGCCGGCGCCAAATCGAAGCCTCGAACATCCGCCTCGCCTACGCGAAGCGGCAGCGCTGGCCGCAGCTCGACCTCAAGGCCAGCTACGGACTCAACGGCGTGGGCAGCTCGCCTGCCGGCTCCTTCGACCAGCTTACACACTCCGACTTCCCGTTCTGGACGCTCGGTTTGGAACTCCGCGTGCCACTGGAGGGAGGCACCCGCTCTAAGGCGGACCTTGAAGCCGCCAAGCTGGCGACGCGGCAAGCGCTGCTCAGTTTGCAGGAAGCGGAAACACAGTTGGGCAACGCCATCGAAATCTCGCTGCGGAAGGCCCAGACCACGTCCACCACCGTCACCAATCTTCAATCGCTCGCTGAATACACGAAGGCCGTGCTCGAGGCGCAGCTCGACCGGCACAAGGCGGGCAAGACCGACCTGCGCACCGTGTTCGAGACTGAAGCCAAGCTGTTTGAAGTCCGCGTCGCCGTGGAGGAAAGCCTCGTGCAAGCCGAGCGCGCGCGGCTCGAACTCGGCATCGTGCAGGGCGTGGTGCTGATTGAACGCGAGCTGGAAGTGACCTCGGCCGAATTGGAAGAGCGCACCGCGAATGCCTTCCGCGCGGCGGGAGTTTCGCCGCAGGACGCCACCCAGTTGAAGCGCGCCGCCAAGGACTATTACCTGCTCCCGTCCCGGTCCGCCGCTCCCGCAAAGTAATCTTGAGCCGCCGCTCGTTGCCCCACCCATGAACGCATCCCGCACGTTGCCCAGTTTGTTGCTCGCGCTTGGTCTCGGTGCCATCCCCGCCTTCGGCCAGCGCGCCGTCGCCGTCGCCGGCATCACCGAGCCAGTCGCAGATTCCACGTTGAGCTGCGCCTCCGTCGGCATCCTCCAATCCTGGCGCGTGAAGGAAGGCGACCGCGTCCAAGCCGGCCAGGTGCTGCTCGACCTCGACAAGCGCCTCGAAGAGCTCGACGCCGACCGCCGCCGCCTCGTGTGGGAGCAGAAGGGCGACTTGAAATTGGCGGAGCAACAGGTGGCCATCCGCAAACTCGTCGCCGAAAGCAAAGTCGAGTTGAAGCTCGCCGAGGCTGCCGTCGCCCTCCTCAAGGCCGATGTCGAGGCCACGCGCCTGCTCTTCAAGAACTCCAAGTCCGTCAGCAAGGACGAGCTGGAAAAGAAGGAGCTGGAATACAAAAAGGCCATCGCCGACTACGACAAAGTGCTCGTGACCGAGGACCGCGAGAAGCTCGAACACCAACAGGCCGTCACAGAACACGACAAGACGCTCGCGGTCGAGGAGCGGGAGAAAATCGAATACGACCTCGCGGTGGAATCCTTGCGGCGTCGGCAGGTGTTTGCGCCCTTCGGCGGACAAGTGGTGGAGTTTTTCAAGAAGCCCGGCGAGTCCTGCCAGGCCAACGACAAGCTCGTGCGCCTCGTGGACACTTCGCGCTGCCACTTCGTCGTGAACCTCGACGCCCGGCTGGGCAATCGCCTCCGTGTCGGCGACGCCTTGGCGCTCGAGCTCGAAGCCGGCGACGCCGTGGTGAAACTGACAGGCCGCATCGCGTTCATCTCGCCGGTGGTGGATTCCGCCAGCGGACTGCTCAAGGTGAAGGTCCTCTTCGAGAACCCGGACGGGAAGATTCGCCCAGGCGGTGCTGGCCGGGTCATCCTGCAGGAGGACGCCCGTGGCAACTAACCCAGCCACTGACGGCAGCCCAGTGCTCGGCGAACTCGCGCGGTTGCGCCGCCTCGCGGGCACACCGGCCGAGTTCTGGCCGCCGTTCATTGATGCCGCCGCGCGACTTGTCGGCGCACACCGCGGCGTGGTGCTCTTCCGTGCCTCCGCCGAGCCGGTGCAGTGGCGCAAGGTCGCCGAGGCCGCTGCCAGCGGCCACGCGGACCGCTCCGTGCTCGCCTTCACCAACTCGCTCAACGACCTCGCCTCCGAGGCACTCGAACGCGACTCGGTGCTGCGCATGTTGGAAGTCGCCCCGGTGCCCAACACGCGCAATTTCGCCCTCTGCCTGCGCCTGCAATTGCTCCGCCCCGAGGACGCCTGTGTGGCCGCGGTGCTCCTGCTCAACGTGACCGAGGCCGCAGCCCGCGAGGCGCTCGTGCGGCTGCAGCTCGTCGCCGACGCGCCTGCTTCCTTCCAGCAACAGCACGTCGGGCAACAAGCTCGCGCGGATGTCGAGAAGTTCGCCATCACGCTCGACCTGATGTCGGGCGTGAACGAGGCGAAGCATTTCCTCGCCGCGTCCCTCTCGCTCTGCAACGGCGTGGCCACCCGCCACGGCTGCGACCGCGTCAGCCTCGGCTGGCTCGACGCCGGCCTCGTGCGCCTCACCACCATGAGCCGCACGGAGAAGTTCGACCGCAAGATGGCCGCCGCGCAGGCGCTCGAATCCGTGATGGAAGAGGCCTTGGACCAGGACGAGGAACTGCTCTGGCCCGCGCCCGAGGGCTTCGGCCCGGTGACGCGCGACCACGAGAAGTTTTGCCGCGAGCAGTCAGTGAATCACCTCTGCTCCATCCCCCTCCGGCTGGGCGACCGGACCATCGCCGTGCTGACCTGCGAGCGCGCCACCAAGCCTTTCAGCGAGCTGGAGCTGCAACAATTCCGCCTGCTCTGTGACCAGGCCGCGCCTCGGCTTGCCGACCTCAAGCGCAGCGACCGCTGGTGGGGCGCGCGTGCGGCGGAGGCGTTGCGCGAGTGGTTGGGCAAGCTCATCGGCCCCGAGCACACGTGGGCCAAGGCCACCGCGCTGCTCGCGCTCGTCGCGTTCCTCATCGCCTGCCTGCCCATCTGGAATTACCGGGTGGAGGCCAATTTCATCCTCCGCAGCGAGGACGTGACGCACGTCACCGCGCCGTTCGAGGGCTTCATCGCGCGCTCCGCCATCCGCCCCGGCGACGTGGTGAAGAAGGGTGCCGAGCTGTTCGCGCTCAACACCGTGGACCTCGAGCTCGAAGAGGTCGCCGCACTCGCGGACTTGAACCGCAACCTGCGCGACGCCGAGAAAGCCCGCTCCGCCGGCGCGCTGGCGGACATGAGAATTGCCGAGGCGCTCGCCGAGCAGGTCCGCGCCCGGCTAGAGCTGGTGCGCCACCGCCTCCAGCTCGCCGTGAGCCGCGCGCCTTACGACGGCATCGTCATCGAGGGCGACCTGCGCCAGCGGCTCGCCTCCCCCGTCAAGTCGGGCGAAGCGCTCTTCCGCCTCGCCCGCACAGACGCGCTCTATGTCGAGGCCGAGGTCAACGAGCGCGACGTGCATGAAATCCTCAACCAGCGCACGGGTGAAATCGCCTTCGTCAGCCAGCCCAAGTTGAAATTCCCCGTCAGCATCAAGCGCATCGAGCCCGCCGCCGTCACCAAGCAGGCGGGCAACTTCTACCTCGTCCGCATCGAGTTCACGGGCAAGCCCGAGACGTGGTGGCGGCCCGGCATGAGCGGCTTGGCGAAGCTGGAAGTCGGCAAGCGCACGCCGCTCTGGGTCGCCACGCACCGCACCGTGGATTTCCTGCGGATGTTCTTCTGGTGGTAACTGACTTCCTCCCCGCATGGCTGAAGCCCCCGCCACATTCAGCGAATCCTGGTATCGCATCGCGAACCAGAAGTTGAGTCTGCGCCCCGGCGTCAACGCGCGGCGGCAGGTCTTCCGTGGCGAGCGCTGGGTGGTGCTGGACAACGCGTTCAACAACCAGTTCTTCCGCCTGCGTCCCGAGGCGTGGGAGTTCGTCGGCCGGCTCCGAACCGACCGCACGGTTGAACAGGTCTGGCAGGAGTGCGTGCGGAAATTTCCGGACACCGCGCCCGGCCAGGAGTCCGTGGTGCAGCTCCTCGGCCAGCTCTACCAGGCCAACCTCCTGCTCTACGACCAGGCGGCGGACACGACGAATCTCTTCGAGCGCGCGCGCAAGACGCGTCAGCGCGAGACCCGGATGCGTTGGATGAACATCATGTTCGCCCGCTTCCCGCTGCTCGACCCGGACCGGCTGCTCAACGTGGCGATGCCATACCTGCGCTGGCTTATCAGCCCGCTCGGAGCCGTGCTGTGGTTCGCCGTGGTGGGCTGGGCCGTCAAGCTCGCGCTCGACCACGCGGGCGAATTGCGCGCGCAGGGCGAGGCCGTCTTGTCGCCCGGCAACCTGCCGTTGCTCTACCTCGGAATGGTTTTCATCAAGACGCTGCACGAGTTCGGCCACGCCGCCGTATGCAAGCGCTTCGGCGGCGAGGTCCACGTCATGGGCGTGATGCTGATGGTCTTCACGCCCGTGCCCTACATGGACGCCACCTCCGCGTGGGGCTTCCGCAACCGCTGGCATCGCCTGCTCGTCGGGGCGGCGGGCATGGTCGTCGAGGTGTTCGTCGCCGCGCTCGCCACGTTCGTCTGGGTGAAGACCGGCCCCGGCACCGTCCACAGCCTCGCCTACAACATGATGCTGGTCGCGTCCGTCTCCACGCTGCTGTTCAACCTCAATCCTCTGCTCCGCTACGACGGCTACTACATGCTCGTGGACTTCCTCGGCCTGCCCAACTTGAGCCAGAATTCCAACCAGCACCTCATCCACCTCGCCGAGAAAAATCTGTTCGGCGTGAAGCGCTCGGAAAGCCCGGCCACCAACCGCACGGAGTTCGCGTGGTTCACGGGCTACGGCATCGGGGCGAACATCTACCGCATCCTCGTCTTCTCCGCGATGATTCTCATCGTCGCCGACCAATACTTGCTGCTCGGCGTCATCATGGCCGTGGCGTGCCTCGTGGCGTGGCTCGTGGTGCCATGCGTCAAGCTCGTCCACTACCTCGTCACCAGCCCGAAGCTCGAACGCACCCGACCCCGCGCGGTCGCAGTGTGCGCGGGATTTGCGGCAGCGGTGCTGGCGTTTCTCACACTGGTTCCCCTGCCCTACCACTTCCGCGCGCCCGGCGTGCTGGAGGCCAACCAATGGTCGCAAGTTGTGACCGAGGCGCCCGGACAATTGACCGCCGTCCTCGCCGCGCCCGGCGCGCAGGTCAAGCCGGGCCAGCCGTTGCTGCGCCTGACCAGCCGCGAGTTGGAATTGGAACTTCACCTCACCCGCACGGCCGTCATCGAAGTGGAAACCCGCATCCGGCAGGCGATGGACAAAGACCCCGCCAGCTTGCGTCCCCTTCAGGCCAAACTGGAGTCTAACCGCAAGCGCCTCGCCCGCGTGCAGGCGGACATCGCCGCGCTCACCGTCCGCGCGCGCCACGAGGGCATCTGGATTTCTCCGCAGGCGATGCAGATGGTCGGTCGCCACACTCCGCGCGGCACCGCCGTCGGCATGGTCGTGAACCCGGCGGGCTTCGAGTTCTCCGCCACCGTCATGCAGGAGGATGTGAACCGCCTCTTCACTGGCGCGTTCCCACACGCGGAAGCCCGGATGCACGGCGAGGCCGGGCGAGCGTTGAGCATCGGCCAACTGCGCGTCGTGCCCGCCGAGCAGCTCGCGCTGCCCTCCGCCGCGCTGGGCTGGAGCGGCGGCGGCGACGTGCCGGTGGCAACCGACGACCCGCAGGGCCGCAAGGCTGCCGAGCCGTTCTTTTCCGTGCGTGGCCCGGTGCAAAACACGAAGGACATCGCCCTGCTGCACGGGCGTTCCGGCAAGTTGCGCTTCGACCTCCCGCCGGAACCGCTCCTGCCCCGCTGGTTGACCGAGCTGCGCCAGCTCCTCCAAAAGCGCTACCAACTGTGATTACGCCCACCCAGGAGTATCGCCGCACCGGGCATCGCCGGCCGGACCGCTTGCTCAAGGGACTGGACGCCACGGTCAACGCGGTGTCGGGCCGCTACCATCGCCGCGCCAGCATCGCGGACCAGCTCGCCAAAGACGCCGCGCTCGTGGATG
>JBEBFV010000281.1:0-8240 GCA_040081795.1 Limisphaerales bacterium
GATGAAGGGGATGCGCGCGGCTTGTTCGTAGTTGGTGTGCTTGCACCACAGTCCGTGGTCGCCGAGGTGCCAGCCGTGATCTCCCCAGAGCGCGATGATGGTGTTTGCCGCGAGTGGAGTTGAGTCTAACGCGTCGAGCACGCGGCCCAGCTGGGCATCCATGTAGCTCGTCGCGGCGTGGTAGCCATGAATCAGTTTACGCTGCTGATCGAGAGTAAGCGGGCCGAGTTCCGGCATGTCGCTGTAGAGGCGCAGTTCGCCCCAAGTTGCCGGCGCAAAAGCCGGGGCACCCTCCGGAGGAGTTTGCACCTTCGGTGGCTGGAACGAAGCGCGTGTGTAGAGATCCCAGTATTTTTTCGGGGCCATGAAGGGCAAGTGCGGACGAAGGAAGCCGACGGCGATGAAAAACGGTTCGTTGGGCTTGGCCTGGGCACGCTGAATCCGGGCGATGGCTTCATCGGCGATCAGGCCATCAGCATAGGCGGTATCGGGCACATCAGCGTTTTCGGTGGCGGCACCCACCAGTCCCCCCCTTGGGTTTTGTCGCGTCGCCGCAGTGCTTTCCTTCAACTGGTAGCTGTCTTTGGCTCGCCAAAGAGGCGTGGTCCATGACGCCGCATCGTCGTGGTTGCCGTGGGCTACGTGGAAGATTTTACCTAACGCCTCGGTGCGATAACCGTGTCGCATAAAATACTGTGCGACCGTGACGGCATCTGGCGCTGCCTGGCGGAAGTGAGTCGGCAAATCGTAGATGCCGATAGTCTGGGGCCGAAGCCCTGTCATGAGTGAATTGCGAGATGGGGCACAGACCGCCTGGTTGCAGTAAGCCCGCTCAAATATGCGACCGCGTGCGGCGAGCCGATCAATGTTCGGGGACTTGATGACTGGCGCACCGTAGCAGCCTAGCAACGGCTTCAGATCGTCAACGCAAATGAGCAAGATGTTGGGCCGTGCTCCCGCAGGTGCCGCAAACGACAGGCTGATTGTTCCACCCAGCAGCAGCAGGAGGGTCAGGCTGACGAGGGCAATGGTAGGGTTGTGTTTCATGGCAGGTGGTAAATCAATCTAGTGCCGAGAGCCCATGCTCAGGTTATGGGTTTGCCACGCCCGGCAACGTGGCGTGAGCGGTGTGCCCAAGCTGAACTCCGGTGTGCCGACTCTGCTGCCGAGCAACCTTCCGGCCGTTGAGGCTCGCTGGGGCTGCACACATCATGCGAGATGGGGAAGTGCTGCCCGGATCAATAGCCCGCGTTGGTGGGCTGCTCGCGAAACCAGAGCTTGGCACGCGGGGCGAGGAAGCGGTTGGCCGCGCCGGTGCCGGTGGTGGTAGCGCCGCGGACGTCGCCAAGTTCGTCCATGTCCGGCGGCGCGGGCTGGCCGAGAGCATGCGGTGGGAGTTTGATGAATTCGGCATGGCCGTCGGTCGCCGTGGTGGCGGAACCTTTGTTGTGATGCACCATGCCTGTGAGCGAAGGCGTCCCCTCGGCGGAAATGCTGGCATTCCAAGCCGTGCGGTTGCCGTCCAAGTCGGCGTGCCCGTAGTGATACTGCATGTTGCTCTTGTTCTTCTCGATCATCAGCAGAGCCGTCGAGGCCGATTGGATTTGCGCGGCCCGCAGCGGGCTGGGGAAACCAGTTTGGTTGACGTTTCGGAAGATGTGCTCGTTGGCGCGGTAGCTCACGGGAAAGAGCACGCCCGCCGGCTGGGTGCTCCGGTCGGTGGGACACTCGTAAACCGGCACGCTGGACGGGTTGGCAGAGGTGACGCCCAAGTAGCGCAGCAGGAGCATATTCCAGGCGTTGGCCGAGTTGGCGGAGGTGGCGGGGGAGTTGTTGATCAACGCGCCACGCGGGTAGGCGTCGTCGTAGTCGCTGGTGTAGATCTGCGTGGCCAGCCCGATCTGGCGGCTGTTGTTCATGCATTTGGTCAGGTGCGCCCTGCCCTTGGCTTTGCTCAACGCGGGCAGGAGCATGCCGGCCAGAATCGCGATGATGGCGATGACGACGAGCAGTTCGATGAGGGTGAAGGCGGAGCCGAGGGGCGTGTGGCGGTGCGTTGGGTTCATTGATTCGGTTGAGTAGGTGCTGGCATGGAGAACCGCGCTGGTTCAAAAGCCTTCGACGGTGGTGGCTTCGCGCCACCACAGTTTCGCCCGGGGAGAGATGAACAGGTTGGCGGCCGTTCCGCCGGTGGGATTGCCAAGCACGTCGCCCATCTCGTTCATGTCCGCCGGTTCCGGCGCGCCGAGGGACAACGGGGGATACTTGTAGACCTCGGCGTGCCCATCCGCGACAGCCGAAGTGGTGCCACCTTGATGACGCCGAAGGGCCGGATTCTGGTCGCCGCCGGTGCTGCTCGGGACGTTCCAAGCAAGCCGTGCACCGTTGAGGTTAAAGTGGTTGATTTGATACTGCATGGTCCCCTTCGCCTTCTCCGTCGTGGTTGCCGCCGTGGCGGGAGATCTGACATTAGAAGTGCGTAAGGGGCCAGGAAACGTGGTCCCAGTGGTGTGGCGGAAGATGTGCATGTTCGCACGGTAGCTGATGGGGAACAGGACTCCCGTCGGAGGCAGGCCATCATCCCGGACAGGGCACGTGTAAACCGGAACCAGCGAGAGGCCGTTGGTGGATTTGAAGCCGAGATATGGGAGCAGGAGCATGCTCCACGCAGTGGGGTCGTTGGCCGAAGTCGCGGGGGCGTTGTTGATCTGTATGCCACGGGGATAGGCGTCGTCATGGTCGCCTGTATACATGATGGTCGCCATGCCAAACTGCCGGTTGTTGTTCAGGCATTTGGTTGTCACGGCTTTGGCCTTGGCCTTGCCCAAGGCCGGCAGGAGCATGCCAGCCAGAATCGCGATGATGGCGATGACGACGAGCAGTTCGATGAGGGTGAACGCGGAGCTAGGGGGCGTGTGGCGGTGCGTCGGTTTCATTGATTTGGTTGAGTAAGTGTTGGCATGGAGAACGGCTCTGAATTGAAGGCACAAATTATGCGGACTCCTCCTCTCCAAGCCACTGTTCAGAAGGGCCACTCCGCAGTAGCCCTTTCGGGCCATCTCCGCCAGTCCGGCCAAGAAGCGAACTTACGCCCGCAGGGCCTACTGGAGGTGTAGAATGCCGCGCTGGATGGCGGTGCTTACCGCTTGGGTGCGGTCCTGCGCCCCGAGCTTCTCCAGAATGGCCTTGACGTGATTCTTGACCGTGTTCTCCGCCAGTCGCAATTGCTCGGCAATCTCCTTGTTGCCGCGTCCGGAGGCGATCAACTCGAGCACCTCACGCTCGCGTGGCGAGAGCGAACCTGTCGAAAAGTGCAGGGCCAGTTTGCTGGCCACCTCCGGGGGCAGGCAGTGCTCACCCGCTTGGACGGCCCGGATTCCTTTCACCAACTCATCCCCGGTGACGGTCTTGAGAAAATATGCCCTGGCTCCGGCGGACAGGGCCTGAAAGATGTCTTCGTCGCCCTCGTAGGTCGTCAACATTATCACCTTGATCGCAGGGTATTGCTTGCAGATGGCCGCAGTCGCGGACACCCCGTTCATCTCCGGCATTCGCACGTCCATCAACACTACGTCCAGTTGATGCCGCGCGCATTGTTCCAGCGCCTCGACCCCGCTATCCGCTTCGGCAACGATGCGCAGACCGGGTTGCTTTTCGAGCAAACTCCGAAGGCCCAGGCGCACCATGAAATGGTCGTCCACGAGCAGGATGCGAATGGGGGCAAGGGCCATGATTTGGTAAAGAGGCGATCGGTTGGTGTTTTAGCCGGAACCCTGGGTTCGCGGCACCGCCAGCAGGATTTGCGTGCCGCCCGAGGGCCGCGCGGTAATTTCCAACCGGGTGCCGATGCGCTTGGCCCGTTCGCGCATGCTTTGCAAGCCGAAATGCCCGGCCTCGGGCGCGGCATCAGATGGTTGGGCAAATCCGCGCCCGTCGTCCTCCACGCAGAGTCGGACTTCGCGTGCGTCATAGCGCAGTTCTACCGTGAGGTGTTGCGCGTGCGCGTGCCGGAGTGCATTGGTCACAGCCTCCTGGGCCACCCTTAACAAATTGTGCTCAATCGTTTGATGGAGGGGAAACGGCGTCCCAGTCACCACACACCCGAGCTGGACCCCAGACCCTTCGATCGCCAGGGGCAATAACTCGCGCAAGGCGTCCCCCAAGGCGCGCCGATCGAGCGCCTGGCCGCGCAAATCCCTCAACGAGCGGCGGACCTCCTCGTGGCAGTGACGGAGCATCCACCGGGCACGGTCCAAATGCAGGCGGACGCAGGAGGGCGGATTTTCCAGGGCCGAGGTGAGCGCCTCCAACTGGAACCCGAGTGCCATGAAGCCCTGGGCGAGAGTGTCGTGAATCTCGCGTGAAACCCGCGCCCGTTCCTCAGCAATGGCTTCGCGCTCCACCTTCAGAGCAATGACCGACGATTGCACCCGAACCTGCCTTCGCAGCAGCCCAACCCACGCCGCCGACAAGGTGATGGAGAATGCCAGCAAGGCGACGAAGCCCAGCAGCCGATCCCGCGTCCACCACGAGGGCTGTTCGAGCAGTGCGACATCCCCGGGCGAGCGCAGCAGCACATGGAATGACCCCGGCAACAACACTGTGCCCGACCGTTGCACCACACGGTCCAGCCAGCAGACACCTGTGAGCCGGAGCCGGCTGCCTACGGGCCACATGGCACCCGAATCGTCTGGCGATGCGCGCAAATGCGCCTCCCAAATGTGGTCTTCCGCCTGATCCTTCGACTTGAGCGTGAGAATCCAGTTGTCCCGGAGTCGCGTCGTCTCAATCAGCCACCCTTCGAGGGCGACCAGTTCACAATGATGAATTTTCCCTTCGAGGATCGCTCCGATTCCGGCTGGGACCGGGGTTGGTGTCGGCCCATCACCCCTCACCCGACACACCGCGTTCTCCAAATAGGCCGCGTGTTGGCCCACGGCGGGGAAGCCGGCCACTTCCACCTCGACGCCGAGCTGGAGGGGAGCCGCCAGCTCACTCTCCACAAACAGGCTCGTCTCGCCCGCGCGGAGGAAGATTGCCTTGCCCGGCCACTGGTGGACCACAACCCCTCGAACAACGCAGCGATGTCTCCAATCTGAGTCGGAGGCGTAGCGGAACAACTCGGTGGCCGCTCTCTCTTTCGAGGAAAATGGATCCTGGCTGGCCGACCGCTCCACGGTGATCTCCTGAAGTCCGGGCACATTGAGCACCGGGAACAGCAGTTGCCGGTTTAAGTTGAATCTCCCCCCTGCGGCGCCACGCACCCGCACCTCCGCGTCCACCAAATGTTCGGCTGCGATACGGCCAGTTCCTTGAATCAATAGCATCAGCCGGCCACCATCCAAGGCGAGTTGAATCTCAGTTCGGCGCCCCGGAGGGGTCTTGACCGAGCGCACCACGCCGCGAACCTCCACCCATGTGGCATCGTAGCGGCCTTCGGTCAGCTCATTCAGGGTCACGACGATTGGCTCGGGCCGAGGGCCTCTCCCGACCACCGTAAGGCGCAAGGATCTCACGATGGGTGCATAGTGGCCGGGGGCGGTGATGCCCTCGCACACTACCTCCGTGCCAGGCTGGACCGACACCGTCGGCTGCTGCGTCTGGGTCAGGTAGATGCCCCCAGTCGCATCCTGCAAGAACAAATCCTCATAGCGCCGTCCGCTCGCAGCAACGACTACGCCACGCAGCCGAACGGGCCAACCTTTGGCAGCCTCCTGCGGAGACAACTGCTTCACTAACTTGATCTGGCTCAACGCTCCTGTTGCCGAGTTGGTCTTTTCCAAGGGTTCTTGGGCCAGTCCAAGTCCTGTCCAAACCAACAAAGTCAGCCCACACCATGCCCCTCGCCTAGCCTGCGCGGACAGTGGGCGAGCGCCGTTCAACATTTCTTGCGAGATTGGCTGTCTGCCGTGCGAGCGCATTAGGACAATGGTGTCTAGTTGAATTGCAGGCCCTAGTCCACAAGATTGCCACAGGTGGCCGGCCGGCGCCGCGAGGCGGAATGTTTCACGCATGAGCCTCGGATCACGAAAGGCGCAGTTTCCATTGCGGCCCAGCTCACGCCTTGGGCAGCCAGAACCAGCCGAGCAGTGCCCAGTCGCCAAACCAGCGGTGCAAGTCTTCCGGCTTCGGCCGGGAGCGGTCGCGCAGGGCTAGTTCGCACGCCTCGGCCAGCGGCAGCCCTTTGGCGCGGCGCGTCATGCAATCGAAATGCGCCTCTCGGTCAGTTGCCTGAAATGCACGCAGTTCCGGCGGCGATGGACTGCGAGCCAGTCGGACGGTAGCCGGGGCGGACGCACTGGATGATCCTGCGAGGTGGTGGATGTCGTCGCCATCAGAATGCGGAATGCGAAACCGCGAAAGAGGGCACTATTGCGTGACCGGGCACCATTTTGTTCCTGATAGCCGCACCACGGCTGAAATGATAACAACGAGCATGAAACCAAAACCAGCCGCTGCGAAAAAGCCGGGCCATCTGCCCCTCTCGGAACGCGCGGCGTATCGTCGCCTCGAAGATGTGGTGGGCTGCAAATGGTCGGCGGCGGTGCTGGCGGCCATTGGTCGCGGAGTGACGCGGCCCGGGCAGCTCGAAAGGTTCATTCCCGGCATCTCAACGAAGGTGCTCACAGAGCGTCTGCGCAAGCTGCTGGATTACCACCTCATCACCCGCACGGAGATCAGCGGCAAAGTCCCGCGCACGGAGTATGCGCTGACCGCCACAGGCGTGAAGCTCAACGCCATCATCGAGAGCATCCGTGATCTGGATGAGGAACATGGCATGGGCGGCGACTCATAAGGACACCCTCACCACACACCAACCATGAAACACCATCCACCACCTCCTCGCCATCGCGGGAGACGCTCGCGGATGCGCTCGGCTTAGTCGTAGGCTTCTGGGCTGGTGCGAGCCTTGCGTCCTTTACGTTCCAGTTGATTTGCCTACTTCAAACAGTAGAACGATTCGTATGGTTCGCATATGGACTGGAACACGCTCATGGACGCAGCAGTGGTTGATTGCGGCGATGGCAGGCGACTTGGCGGGCGATTTGTGCCCCGCGCAAGAGCCTGCCATGCTTCACGTCATGCAATGCTGAAAGGCTATTTGGCAGCGGCAGGTTTGCGATTTAACACTGCATCCTTTGCGCCACCAGCGATGGTCATAACTTGGGCTATGAGGTCCTTTGGCACTTTCAGTTCCTCCAGAGTCTTCTGGAGGTTCTCGGCGACGGCGTTGAAATGCATCTCATTAAGTCCAGGGATGTTCTCGTGAGCCTTGGCCATATCCTTGCCGGTCCAGGGGACGGGGCCGCCGAAGGCTGCGGCTAAGAACTCCTTCTGCTTGCGGCGCTGCTTGGTCATGCTGATGTCGTCGAAGAAGTGCTTAATGCGGTTATCCGCGAGCACCTTCACATAGAAAGTTTCCACCGCTGCGTCGACAGCGGCCTTGCCGCCAAGCTTGTGGTAGAGACTGCTCTCGCGGGCCGTGAGCCATTTGGTGCGGCATACTTGGTCCGCAAACGCATAAGTCCGACCCTCATACGTAGTGGTGACCTTCGGATCGACAGGCATTTTGCTGATTGGGCAGACCGTGTTTAATGCATCTGCGGCCGGAGCTTTGGTGGCGGGATCGTCCGCGACGGCGATGGCTGCCGAGAATATGAGCGTAAGGGCTGAAGTGATAAGTGAGAGGCTGAATTTCATGGGGTGTGGCATTGGTTGATGGGTTCGGAGTTCTGAATAAAATTCTGCTGCTTGGTTGATACGTGTTTGCCTGTTCGTCGTTGGGTCTATGTGATTGGGCTATTATTGGGGCTAGTCACATCCTTGCAGTTGGACGATGGCGTAGCCCTGATGGCGGATTGCTGAAGCGACGTCTGGTGATGCGTGTTCGGTGTGGCAGAGCCGGCACTCTTGGGTGCTGAGATGTTGGTCTTCCTGGCCCTTTTGCCGCAAGTAATGCTGGCCGTATTGGAAGATAGTTAGTCCGTATCCTTCAGTTCACTGGGCACCAGGATATCGAAGTGCATAATGGTGCCGTTGTTTTTGGTGACGTAGGTGTCCCAGACGGCGATTTTCACGAGCTGGGAAGTGGTTTGGCTTTTGGTTTGTGGATGGAACCTGTGCCGCAGAACACGGGGGCTGGCTGCGACACAGGGGACTTTGGCGGCGGTTACTTCAGCACGCTGAGGTCCGCGCCAAAATTGATGTGATAGGCGGCACCGTCGATGACGAGGGCGGGC
>JBEBFV010000282.1:0-8239 GCA_040081795.1 Limisphaerales bacterium
GTCGAGGAAATGGATTTTGCAGCAGTGACGTTCAAGTCCTCGTTCGTGCCGCTGCCGACGATGTTTGCCGCGTATGCCAAGATTCGCGGATTTGAGTTCATCGGCGCGCCTGGCTTGATTGAGCTGGAGGTCGGGCAGTTGGAGCTTTACGTGAACGGGGGCGATCTTTGGCCGTCGCTGACCACCGGGCCTACGGTTGATTTCCTTTCCAGCTTCCCGGCCATTGCCGCTGGGTCAGAGGGCGGCCCCAAGCCAGCCGGCTTCGCGGTGCCTACTGGTGGCACGCCGATTTACCTGACCCTGCCGGCTAGCAACCGCGTGGGTCTGTCGCTTTCCAACGCCACTTTGCGCATTCTGGATGTCCTCCACTTCCATGGGAACCTGGCGTTTGACCTTGGGGCAACTCAGCAGATCACCTTCAACACCGGGTTAGGCGCTGACGGTGCTTCTGTGGTTGAGGCCTTAGGGTTCGAGAAGGTCATTGATGTGCTCGGTGCGCTCTTCGGCCTCGAGTCGCTGGACGGCTTCAGAAAACTCAAAGGCTTCGACTACCGAAGTCTGATTGTGGGCGGCAGCGACATCAGTGCATTCGTCGGCTTCGGCCGGCCTGATTTTAACCGTCCATTTACCGAACAGAACCTGATGGGCTTTGGGTTGGATGACGTGTCTTTCGGCGTCACTGTATTTGTTCAGAATCTGCCATCCATCAGCACGTTCGTGGCAGCGCTTCCAGGCTTAGTGGTCTTTGCCTCGCACTACGCTGCCGCAGGGGCCGTGTTTGCGACAGCGTATGAGGCGTTCCGCAACACGCTGCCTTATCTCTTCTCGATGAAGATGACGGTCGGCTCGGTGGGTGCCTACGGGTTCGGTGACATCTTCACCATTCAGGCGCGGGACATTGTCATCGAGGCGAACGTGGGCACGCCTTGGCTCGGAGCGTATAGTGGTGCCTCGCTCGCCAACCTCAGCTCGATTGACTTCAAACTCTCCTTCCCGGCGACGGACGGCAAGCCGGCCGGTTTGGAGGTGCCTACCGGCGGCGCGCCGGTGCTGCTGGATTACGAGAAGCTCGTCATCGGCGTGAAGATTGGCTTCGCGCAGGTCAGCATCACGGACTTCCTCCACCTCAGCGGTTCGCTCGCCTTCGAACTTGGCCCCACGCACCAGTTGCAGGTGGACATGGGCATCTCGCAGCAATACCTCGATACAGTTGCGCCTGGTCTCAACCTTAGTAACAAGTTCTCTTGGGAATATGCCTCTTATACTTTCGGTGGCCAGAACCTAAACGCCTCAGTCGGCTTGGGCGGGCCTTACTTCTCGGATACCACCGGTGACGGTCGCATTACGGAGGCCGACGAGCGGGGCAACGACTTTATCGGCTTTGTGATGGAGGAATTTGACTTTGGGGTGGCGCTGTTCCAGCCGACTACTTATTCCCCAATCTACCTCTTTATGTCTCAAGTTCTGAGCACGCCTTACGAGGCCTTGTTCTTCTCAGCGAAGGCCACGGCCGAGAAAGTCGGATTCGTTGGCGGCGGAGACACCTTCCAACTTGAGGCCAACAACCTCGAGTTCGGTCTGAACATCTCGAATCTGCCGACTGGCACCATCCTGCCGTTCGTGGACTTCGCGGCCAGCTTCCCCGGTGGCGGCGGCACCCCAGTCGGCTTCCCGGTGCCCACGGGCGCGAGCAACACCTACCTGGACTACGACAGCTACCTGTTCCGCGCGCAGACCAGCCAGGCGCTGCTGCGCATCGCAGACTTTGCCTACCTGAGCGGATCGTTCGCCTTCGAGTTTGGCCGCCGCGAAATCATGACGGTAAAGAACGTCCTGGGCTTTGGCACGGGCGGCACTTCGTCCGAACTGGAGATGCTCCTCATGACGGTGGGCGCGTCGAACGTGAACGCATTCATCGGCATCAACGGTCCCTATCTCGACGCGAATGGCGTGATCAACGAGGACGCCATCGGCCTCACCGTGGCGGACCTCGACGTGGGACTGTTGATCGGCCTCTCCACGCTGACCTTGGAGACATTCCTGAGCGTGAAAGCCAGCGCCTCGCTGATTGGCGTGGTGGGCTTGGACGACCCGATCGCTGCACAGGCCCGTGACCTGACGCTCCAGATCAACAATCTGCTAGGCACGCCGTTGAGTCCGAACTACTGGGTCACGCCGGTGGACTTCCTCCTGCCCGGCCCGGCGATTGACTACAAGGCCACGTTCGAGACGGCTGACGGAGCGAAGGATGGCACCTTCGAGCTGAACACGGGCGATCCTCTGAACCCGGTGCTCCTGGACTTCGACAGCCAGTTGCTTCGAGCGGGCGTGGGCAGTCTGTTTGTGAACTTCGGCGGGTTCGCGCAGTTCAGCGGGTCGGGCTTCCTTGAGATCGGCCCGACTCAGGAGATGTTCCTCACCAATAGTCGCGTTCAGACGCTGCGCACGTTGACCTTTGCGCTGGCGAACATCAACGGGTTCTTCGGGGTGGGCGGCTACTTCGTGGACACGAACATGGACGGATACTTCGACACGAACGACACGCCGAATCCGGATGCCGTCGGCTTCCTGCTGAAAGACTTGGACTTGGGCTTTGCGATCTTCCAGTCGGTGGACTTGCTGGACCCGGGCCTCTACTTCGCCGGGCGTGCGAGCGTGGAGACCGTGGGATTGATTGGCGTGCCGGGGGTAACGGCCACGGCGAGTGACTTCAACTTGGAGTTCAACTTCGGGGCATCGCTCCTGAGCGGCTTGGTGGCGGTGGACTTCAGCCGGCAGGAAAGCGGCAACTTCGCAATCAAGACTGGCAATCCGACGGCCCCGATTCTCCTGAACTACAATTCGATGCGCCTGCGCGCCTCGGGGACGATGACGATGGGCATCAATGACGTCGCGGGCTTGTCGGGTTCGTTCGACATTGAGGTCGGTGACACGCGGCTGCTGCTCTTTGCGGACGCCACGCTGTCGGTGGGGAGCATGGCTGACCCGCTCTTCAGCTTCGATGCCAGCGGCCTGCTGGTGATGAGCGGCGATGGCATCGCGAGCCGGATAGCGTTGACACTGCAAGGCGCCTTTCCCACCGGGTTGGGCGTGAAGTTTGATGCATCTTTCGAGCTGCTGCTGAACTCCACCGGCGAAGACTTCGAATATCTTATCCCAACGAGCTTCGCGCCGGTTTATGGGGAAACGCGCAACGCGGAGGACAAGCGCGTGCTGCTTATCAGCGGGACGCCGCCGGGCAAGACCACAGCGGCCCCGTATTATGCGGTTGCTGCCGCTGGCTCGCTGACATTCCTGGATGCGTTCACGGTGGCCGGGAAGTTCACGATGCTGCTGACGCCGTCGGAGATAGAGGTGCGTGTCGGCGGCTTGATGGACTTCCGCATCCTAGACGTGGTGCTCCTGAGCTTCAGCGTGGACGGCACCTTCATCCTGCAAACGGGCGTCAGCAACAGCCGGGGCGCGGTGGGCGCTCTTCAACTCACCCTGCTGGTGGACTTGCCGGCCACGGCGGCGTTCAGCCTGCAGGGCACCTACCAATTGGAGGTCAACACGACTACGGCCGACGCCCAGATCTCCCGCTTCAAGATCGATGACGCGGGCGCGGTCATTCTGTCCGGTGGCAATCCAGTGCAAGAAACGATCACCATCACCGCCCAGTCCAAGCGCATCTACATGGGCGGCAAGTTGGTGGTGGGGGGCCAAAGCCTGATCGGCTCATACCTGTTTGAATCGTCCACCGCCCTGACCAACGCCTACGCGCTGGTGAACGTGAATGCGAAGCTTGACCTGCTGGGCATTGTGGTCAGCGTTCAGGGTGCGGCGGTGGTAAAGGTCACGCCAAACATCGGCATCGCGTTCGATCTCGCACTGAGCGTGGCTACGAATCAATTCAGTCTGCTGAGCGGAGCGTTTGTGCTCAACGGTGAGTTCCGCATCCGCCTCAACACGTTTGGCACCCAGGTGAGCACCATCGGCGACCTCACGTTTGCCACACCGATTCCCGCTGGACCTTATCTGCGCGTGGCGGTGACGAATGCGCAGATCGGTATCGCTGGAGTCGCATCCTTCACGGCGAACTCTGTGTTCTTGGAGGTCAGCCCCGACGGCTTGAAGGCGGCGGCGATTGGGATCGGCATTCAGATCGGCTCCACGACGATCAACTTCGGCAGCGCGGCCATCTACATTGGGTCGGACGGCTTTGCCATCGGGGCGCGCAGCGGCTTCAGCGGGCCGCAGCAGATCATTCCCGGCATGCCCTACTTGGTCCTGGAGGGTGGTAGCCAGTTCACGGTCAACACCACGGGTCGCGAGCTGACCATCGGCGATGGCGACAACAGCTACACCATCGCCGGCAATGTCGTGGCGGCCTTCTCGGGCACCGGCAAGCTCTACGTCCTGGACTTCAACCTCAACACGCTGCTGTTCATCTACGGCTCCATCAACACCTCGCTCCAAGGTGACGGCAGCACGCGAGTGGATGTGGCGGGCTACACGGAAGTCGGTTTCCTGGGATCAATGGCCGTCTCCGGCACGTTCTTCGGCAGTGCGTCGCAGGGCGTGTTCGCCGCGCTTCAGATGGGCGGGTCCAGTGCCGAGTCCATGTCCGCAGTGGGCGTTAAGTTCAGGGGCCAATTCCAGCTCGAACTCAATTTGACCAGCACCGCTCGCACGATCCAGCGATTCGAGGTGGATGCCAATGGCAATGTGACGACGAACCAAATCGCCGTCTCGATCGCTGCCTACAGCGCCCGCGTGGCGGTGTCCGGTCGGGTAGAGATCGGGGACCTGATGACCTTGCACGGCTACGCCAGCCTGTCCGTGAGCGCGAACGGGATCACGGTAGAGCTGGATGCGAATGTCTCGCTGCTGGGCAGCAGCTTCCGGGTGCAGGGCGGCGCGGGGTTGTATGCAGGAACCGATGGCGGCATCGCCATGAACCTCACGATGACGCTGAATTCCGGCTCGCTCCTCTCCGGGGTCGGCTTCGAGATGTCCGGCACCTACCAACTACGCGTGAACTCGACGAGCATCGAGCGGACGTTGGCGGGGGTCGTGCTGCCGGCGTTGAGCGTGGGCATGCGCATCTCCGGACAGATGATCGTCCTGAGCGTGCTGGACATCTCCGGGACGGTGGACATTGCGTTCAAGACTTCCGGCTTCGAGTTCACCATCTCCGGCACGGTGGCGGTGCCGGTCATTGGCGGATTCACCGTCAAAGCCACGCTTACGGTGAACTCCGACGGCATGTTCGGCAGCTTTGAAGCCGCGCGCGACTCGGTCGGCAGCAACCCATTGTTTAGCTTCAATAGCAATTACCGCTTTGCGATCAACACGACCGGTTCGGCCAAGACGGTCCAGGTGCTTAAGTTCAGCAACACGAGCGGTGCGGTCACGGGCACGCGGGACATCTTGCTCGCCGCGAACTCTGTGATGTTGAGCTTTGCTGGAGAACTCAAGGTGGGACCGAATGGTGCCCAGTTCAGCATTAAGGGCGGCGCGGACATAATGCTTGGAGCGACCACTTTCGCACTTACCGTGGATGGCACGTTGAACATGCTCGGTTTAGGCACACTTGAGGTGAAGGGATCGGCTTCAATTAACAGGACTACAGGCCACTTCAGTTTGGATGTCGAGTTGGGTGCGGGCACCCTTAACATCCCGGATGTTGGGTTGAATGGGACTTTCCGCCTGCAGCTGAACACTGCAAGCAACACCTACGAAGTAAGTTTCAGCGGCAAATTGCAAATTTGGGTCTTCAAGGTGGATGTCAGTGCAAGCATCCGTTACAGCGGGTCGGTGTTGCGGTTCAGCTTCGACGCTGATTTGAACTTCTTCAACGTGGTGGATATCCGGGTTTCAGGCTACGTCCAGTCTAACGGTGAGTTCAGGATTTCCGGCTCCGTCGGCGTCAACTTCGACATTGGGCCATTCGAATGGCGCTCCGAAATCGGCATAACGCTGTCGAACGATGAGTTTTCCGGTTATGCTTTCGGCAAGCTCCTTATCGACCTCGGCGTCCTCGGTGACTTCACATTGGCTGGAATCAGGGCTGAATTCAGTTTCAACAAGTCGAAGGGCGAAGTTCGTGCCGAAATCTCCGTCGAGATCATCGGAATCGAATTCTCGGAGGAGGTCGTTTGGTCGTTCGAGCCTCCGCCGATTCTGGCCAAGAAGTCGGGCAGCACCCTCTACATCCACATGGGCGTGGATGCGGCCAAGCGGGAACACCAGAACACGACCGACAGCGGTGAGCAGTTCTCCATCAGCCAGAGCGGCAGCTCGATCAAGGTCAGCGCCTTCGGTTTCACCGAGGAACACTCCGGTGTTTCCAAGATCGTCATCCGCGGCACGGGCAAGGGCAACGACAAGGTCACCTTGAACCGGATTTCTGTCCCCATGGACATCACGCTCGACACTGGCAGCGACAAGGTGCTCGTCACGGGCAGTGGCGACGCCACCGTGACCGTCAAGTCCGGCAACCACACCATCGAGACGGGTTCCGGCGACGACACAATCCGCCTAAATGTCGGTAACAACTCCGTCGAGGCCGGTTCTGGCAACGACACCATCACGGTGGGCAGTGGCTCCAACACCATCCGAGGTGAAGGCGGGAATGACACCTACATCTTTGGCTCCTCGTTCGCCAACAACACGATCATCGAGAGTGGTTCCGACGCCAGCGACAAGGTGGACTTCTCCGGTCACAGCCGCTCGTTGACCTTCACGTTGAACGGCTCGGGCTATACGATCACCAACGGTTCCTCGATTGTGATCAACTCGGATCGTGGCGTGGACATCTTCGTGGGCAGCTCAGTGGCGGACATTTACAACATCACTAACACCGCCAGCCACGATGTCATCCTGCGCGGCAGTGGCGGCACGGATACCTACAACGTCACCTTCGGCGCGCTTGGTGGGCCTGTGACGATAGACGATGCGAGCAAGGCGACGGACATCGACTTCCTCAACCTCATCACCATTGCGTCCGGCCAGTTGACGCTCTCCGACACGACCGGCGACGCGAAGATTCGGCAAGGCACGCAAGAGGTGAATTACAGCCCCGGCTACGACAACGTGGATCGCATCAACCTCAGTGCCGTCAACGCCCCTGTCCTCATCACCGGCAACGGCGGTGCGGGCGCGCAGAAGGTGGACCTCAAGGACGACCTGGTGATTGATGCGACCGCCATCGTGTGGGACGGCGTGGTGCAGGCCGGTGAAATTGACTTCCACAGTGACACTGGCATGCGCGTTGACTGGGATCTCCGCACGCGCCTGAACGGCAACGTGACGCTCCTCGCGGACACGGGTGATTTAGTCCTCCACAACGGCATCTACAGCTCCGCTGCCCACACCGGCGTGGGCGATGGCTCCGGCCACATCACATTGCGCGCACCCGCTGGCACGATTCTCACAACCGGCAATGGGTGGCTAGGCACCGCGAACGGAAGCGGCGGCTACGTCTTCGATCGGAACTTGGATTGGGCGCTCCGCCTCGCCAAATACACCACCAACTCGCTGAACCGCGACACAGCCCGCATCCTTGTGGAAGGGGCGCTGGATTTCGAGCAGGCGCTCTATCTTCCAAACGGTTCCCAAGTCCGCGCGGCCAACGGATCGTTGATTGCCTCGCGCAACGGCAAGCTCACTCTCCAGTCGGATCGTCTCATCGGCCAGGTGCTGGAGGGCTTCGAGATCAGCCCGCTCGCCCTGCTCACGGACGTGAAGGAGCTGTCCTTCAACAACGACGATCGCGTCGAGGCATACATCGTGGACTTGGACCAAGTCACGACCTCGAGCACCTCACGCTCCGGCTTCATCTACATTATCTCCCTGCTGGATCGGCAGTCAGTCAGCGCGGAAGTTTCTGGCAACGATGATCCCGTCCGCTTGAATGGCAATGACCTCGACATCAACAACCCCGTTATCACTACCGAAGACATCACCGTCACGACCGCCAACCCCAGCAATACGATTGTGGTGGTTCAAAACGAGAACCCGCTGTTTGCCAACCCCGCTCTGGTCCCGACGCTCTTCCCCGAGGGCGCCGGAGCGCTCGTCCTCGATCAACAGGAGCTCAACTACCTGCTCACCAGTTCGACCCTCTTCATTGGTTCAGAAAAGCTCCTGAACCCGGTCATCCTGGGCGACGGTTCGATGACGGTGTTGAGCTTTGGAGCCCCCTCGACGACGATTCGGGGGGATTGGATCCACATCCGGTCGCCGTTGAGTGGTC
>JBEBFV010000283.1:0-8234 GCA_040081795.1 Limisphaerales bacterium
ACGCGTTTTTGTTTACTACGGACGCGGCGGCGCAGCGGCCTTCGACCTTGATGGCCAACAGCTCTGGCACGTGAAGCTCGGCAACAGCGCGAACTCAAAGAACTGGGGTTCCGCCGCCAGCCCCGTGCTCTACAAAGACACCGTCATCATCACCGCATCGGAGGAGGCGCACGCCGTCATCGCGCTCGACAAGAAGACCGGCAAGGAAGTCTGGCGCGCGCCCGGCTCCGCGCTCGATTACGTCTTCGGCACACCCGTTCTCGCGGGCGACCCGGCGCAGCCGGCGCTTGTCTTCTCGCTGCCCGAGGAGCTGTGGGCACTCAATCCCGACACCGGCAAGCTCCGCTGGTTCGCCACGTCCAACCTGCCCGGCAACATCGCGCCAAGCGTCGTCGCGGGCGAGGGCGTCGTCTTCGCGTTCGGCGGCTTCCCGCAGCTCGGCGCGGTCGCGGTGAAGACCGGTGGCAAGGGCGACGTGAGCGGCACGCACCGGCTCTGGCAGACGCGCGACAGCACCTACGTCCCCACGCCTGTCTTGCACGAGGGCCGGCTCTACGTCGTGACGGATCAGGGTTTCGCGCTTTGTCTCGACGCGAAGTCCGGCGAACTCGTCTTCAAGGAACGCCTCCCCGGCGCGAGCGCCACGGGCCGCGGCGGCAAGCCCTTCTACGCCTCGGCGGTGCTGGCGAACGGAAACATCTACGCCGTCAGCCGGCGCAACGGCACGTTCATCATTGAGGCAAAGCCACAGTTCAGACTGGTCGCCCAGAACTCCCTCGCCTCCGACTCCACGCAGTTCAACGCCACGCCCGCCGTCAGCGGCAAGGACTTATTCCTGCGCTCGGACAAATTTCTCTACTGCCTCGCAACCCAGTAACCGTCACGGCCTATGAAAACCAAACTCCTCCTCCCCACACTCACCCTGCTCGCCACCACGCTCGCGCTCACCGCGCAGGAACCGCAACGTCCGCCGCAGGGCGGATTCGGTCAGGGCGGGCCGGGACAGAAGGGCCAGAAGGGAGGTCCCGGTGGTCAGGGCGGCAACTTCGGCGGTGGTGGCGAGGGCTTCCGTCCGCCGCCGCACCCGCTGGAGACGGCGCTGGATGCAAACGGTGACGGCGTCATTGACGCGAAGGAACTCGCCAACGCCATCGCGGCGCTCAAGAAGCTCGACAAGAATGGCGACGGGAAACTCTCCGACGACGAATTGCGCCCGATGCGTCCCGGCGGCGGCTTTGGCGGACCGGGCGGGCAAGGTGGCGGACAGGGCGGTTTCGGTGGTCAGGGCGGAAAAGGCCCCGGCGGTCCCGGAGGCAAGGGTCAAGGCGGCTTCGGCGGCGAGCCGGGCGTGCCGGAAGGCCAGAAGGGCGGCGGCGGGCAGCCACAGAAGAGCGAGGGCGACTTCGTCTCGCGCCTCTTCCAGAACGACAAGAACAATGACGGCAAGATCACGAAGAACGAATTGCCGGAGGCGATGCAGAGCATCTTCGAGCGCGGCGACACGAACAAGGACGGCGCGATTGACCGCAAGGAAGCCGAGGCGCTCGCCGAGCGCATGAAGTCGCGCACCGGCGGCCAAGGCAACGACGGCAAGCGCCCCCCGCTGGAGAAGTGAACTGTGGCGGCGCTCTGTGAGCGCCGGAGCTGGCCAAAGGCGGTCACAGCCCGTCGCCACAAAAACAGTCCGTGCCAACACCCGTCATCACCATCGCGCAGATGCGCGAGTGGGAGCAGGCCACCTGGGCGACCGGCGTGTCCGAGGAATCCGTCATGCGCCGCGCGGGCGCAGCCGTGGCGCGGGTTGCGATGCGGATGACTCGCGCGGGAGATGAGGTCCTCGTGCTCGCGGGCAAAGGCCACAACGGCGACGACGCGCGTTTCGCCGCCGAGGATTTGCCTGCGCGACGCGTGCGCGTGGTGAACGTGACGGACCCGGCGGCTGCGGTGGCGGAGGTGGGAGGCTTTTCCGGCGCGCTCATCGTGGACGGCTTGTTCGGCATCGGCCTGAGCCGTCCGCTGGAGGGGGATTGGTTGAGGCTGGTGCAGGCGTTGAACCATTCGAGCGTGCCCATCCTCGCGGTGGATGTTCCGTCGGGCTTGAACGCGGACACGGGCGAACCGCTCGGCGACGCGGTGCGCGCGTCGGTGACGCTGACGTTCGGCGCGATGAAGCAAGGGCTGTTGCGCTCAAGTGCCGCGCCGTTCACCGGACGGCTGGAGGTGGCGGCGGAGATTGGCCTTGTGCGCTGTCCGTTTCGCACGGAGTTGAACTGGACGTTGCCGGAAGATTTCGCGCACTTCCCGCCGCCGCGTCCGGTGGAGGGGCACAAGGGGACGTTCGGCCATCTTGCCATCATCGCGGGCAGCCAGGGCTTTCACGGAGCTGCGGTGCTCGCGGCGCGCGGGGCGCTGCGCGCGATGCCGGGGCTGGTGAGCGTGTTCACAACGGAGCGCGCGTATCCGCTCGTCGCGGCACAGCTCGCGCAAGCTATGGTTCATCCGTGGACGCCGGACACGCTGTTGCCGAAGTCGTGTTCCGCAATTCTGATCGGTCCCGGTCTCGCGGGCGTGGACGTGCCAAAGCAGTTGGTTCAGGAAGCGGTGCGGCTCTGGAGCGAGTCGTCGCTGCCGGTCATCGCGGACGCAAGCGCGTTGTCGTGGCTGCCGCAGGGGCCGACGCTCACGGGCGCGTTGCGTGTGGTCACGCCACATCCCGGCGAGGCGGCGGCGATGCTCGGCATCGCGAAGGCCGGCGTGCTGTCCGACCGCGCAGAGTCGCTGCGTGAAATCTCGCGGACGCGCGGCGATTGCTGGGTGGTGCTGAAGGGCCGGCACACACTTGTCGGTCGCGAACGCGGTGAGCTGTTCGTGAACTCCTCCGGCAATCCGCGCCTCGCCCAAGGCGGCAGCGGCGATGTGCTGGCAGGCTTTCTCGGTGGCTGGATCGCGCAGTCGCAACTGCAGGCGGACGCGGGCCTTACCATCCGCCACGCGGACTGGGAGCATGGCCACGCTGCGGATGTGCTGTCCGCGCGGCAGCGGGCGTGGGAGATGGTAGAGCTGGTCCAGTCGCTCGGCAACTCGATGGCGGCCGGGGAAGGAGGCGAGGTCTAGGTGCGTTCGACTCCCTGCCAATCGCGGCCCGTGAACCGGACTTTTAACTCGCTTTCCGCCGGGCCGGATGAATCCTCTGCCCATCAATCGGCAACACGGCTTGACCAGCACTTGACTGCGGGAAGACAGACTTTGGATTGACCAAGTGAAAACCTACCGGCCGCGGAACGGCCACCAATAACCCAACATGGACGCCTCATCTGAATCCCACCTGGGAGACGCCGAGAAAAAAGCCCCGCCACCTCCCAAGCAGGAGGTCCACTGGCACAAGGCCCTGTTCTGGCACGCGCTGGGGTTCTTCACCATTGTAATGGTCCTGTGGGCCGACGAGCTCTTCAACCTCGGGCACCAGCTTGGCATCAGCGAGGAACGGGACGCGAACTACCTCGAGGTTTCGGCAAAGTCGGGCGTGGTCATCCTGCTGTGGATGTTCTCGGCCTACAAAATCTACCTAATCGTCTCGCGCCTGAGCTACCTGGAGTCGTTCCTCCATGTCTGCGCATGGTGCCGCAAGATCGAGGTCGAGCAGAAGTGGTTCACGATCGAGCAGCACTTCGCACAGCAGACCGGCGTGAAGGCGTCGCACGGCATGTGCCCGGAATGCGCGAAGAAGCTGGAAGAGGAATATTCGAAGCCGACAGGTTGAGCGGCCAGCCGCGCCGTGCGGCGCGCACATCAGCCGACTTCCACCGGCAGAAACACGGTGAAGGTCGTCCCTCGGCCCGGCTCGGTCTGCACCTGAATGCCGCCCTTGGCCTGTGAAACCAGGCGGCGCACGATGGCCAGCCCCAGCCCGGTCCCTTCCCCCGGCAGCTTCGTGGTGAAGTAGCTCTCGAAGATTTTCGGCAGGATGCTGTCCGGAATCCCCGGCCCGTTGTCGCTCACGCGCAGCGCGACCATCGGCGGCTCGTTGACGAAGCTCTCGCGGTTGACGAACACGCTGCGAACCGAGTCCGCGAGCGCCGCCGGCGGGACGGCATCGTCATGATACTCGCCGAAGACCTCGACATGCAGCGGATCGGGAGAGGATTGAAAGGCGTTGGTGACAAGGTTCAGCAGCACCTGGATCAGGTCGGTCCCGTTAATGCGCAGCGTCAGATCGGCGGGCAGGAGCTGAACGGTGAGCTGGTGGCGCTTGGCGCTGGGATGAGCGCGGAGCAGCTCGCGAACATCTGCCAGAACCTGGTTGAGGCGCACCGTCTGCCGCTGGGTGGAACGCTCGCGGGCATAGTTGAGGTAGCGCCGGGAAATCTCCATGCAACGCGCCACCTGCTGGTTCACACGCGCAAGCTGGTCCTTGACGGTATGGGTGGCCGCGCCGCGCGTGGCCTCCAGGTCCATGCTCACCATCTGGAGCATCACGGAGACGGCGGTGAGCGGGCTGCCGATGTCGTGCATGACGCTGGCGTAAATCTCGTTTTGCGAGCGCGCCATCTCACCCTGCAATTGCAGGTTGCGAAGTTCCTCATGCAGCTCCTGCACGCGCTTCGATCCGTCAGCCATCGCCTCTGCAAGCCCGCGACGCTGGACGGCGTTGGCGACGGCATCGCGGATGACGGGGATTTCAAAGGGCTTGGTCAGGTAGTCGCACGCGCCGTGGCGGAGCGCCTGCCGCGCCGTGTCGAGCGTCTCGTAGGCCGTGAGCATCACTACCTCGATGCGCGGGTCGAGTTTCTTGAGATGGCCCAGCAGTTCCGTGCCGGACATGCCGGTCATGCGGATGTCCAGCACGGCGGCGTCCACGCGGCGCCGCTTTGCAATCTCCAGCGCCTCGGGGCCGCTGCTGGCGAGGACGACGTCGTAGAGTTCCTTGAAGACGACTCGCAGCGATTGGCGCGGCCCTTCCTCGTCGTCCACGATGAGGAGCGTCGGGCGCGACGCGGCGGCTTCAGAAACGAAGGCCGACCGCAGCGGTGAGGGCGTGGCTGAGGAATGTGTAGCGACCATTGGCAGTGGTGGGTGGTGGTGGTAGCGGAAAAGCCAGCGTGTTGCCGGCCACGTTGCGACTGGGTCCCCACCCCAACTGATACGCCACGTCCCAGCTCACGCGAGTTTGCTGGCGACCGACGCCGAGACTGAAAATGTGCCTGTCCGAGTCCGGCACGAGCGGCGAGAAGTTCGCGTCAGGCACGGAGTTCTCGCTGAAGATGTAGCCCGCGCTCGCGCGCCAGCCGCCCTCGAACTTGCGCGTCACGCCGAACTCGTAGAACCAGCTCGACCGCCAGTTGAAGGGCACCGGGAACGTGCCGGCGGGCTGCACGAAGTTCACCGTCGTCAGCCGGTCCCACTGCGTCCAGTCCGCGTTGAACTCGAAGTTCCACTCCGGCGTCGGGCGGAACGAGTAGCCAAACACGACATGGCGCGGGAACGGAATCCGCGCGCTCGCCGCGCCGCTCACATCGAACGCGCCAATGCCCGTGCCGCTCGTCTGCGAACTGCCCGAGAAGTTCAGCGTCGTCGGGCTGCGATAGCTCACGCCGACGGAGTGCTTCCTGAACGGCTGCCAGAGAAAACCGAGGTTGAAGCCCGCGTCAATGTCCTCGCCCTTGAAGCGGTTCACGCTGCCCGGCGCGAACGCCGCCGCCTGCTGGCGGATCTCCGTCTCCGCGTAGTTGAGTGTTAACCCGGCGGCGAGAGACACGGTGGGATGCACCTGCCACGCGACCACCGGGTTCAGCGAGAGGTAGGTCATCTTGCCGTAAACCGGCCCGAAGTTCGCGTTGTTCGGCCACTCCACCGCCAGCCCGTAAGGCGCGTAAAGCCCGACGCCGAACGCGAGCGGTTGCTCCTTCATCCCGTAGGCGTAGTAAAGCTGCGGCGCGAAATCCACACGCTGCTTCGTGTCGAAGCGCGCGCCCGGCGCGCTGAACTCCGACTCCAGCGCGATGGAGTAGGCACCGAGACGGAAGTGATGGCCCTCCAGTTGAGTCAGCCCGGCGGGGTTGTAGAAGATGGCCGAGGGATTGTCCGCCGTCGCGGCGAACGCGTTGCCGCGAGCGGTGGCGAAGGGGTCCTGGTCGGCGATGCGGATGCCGAGCGCCCAGGCCGGCGAGGTCACGCCGCCAAGACAAATTCCGCCCAGCATTGCCAACGAAGTTGTCCTGCCACTGCCGCTCGGAAACACGGGCGCGAGTGTTCGTCAGATGATGACAACGCCGCAAGCAGGATTTCTGGATTGGCTGATTTCTGAACTGCCCGATTTGTGATGACACGCCTGTCCCAGAACGAAGCAGCTGGCGCGAAGTTTGGCCCCATGCCTTGACGCTTCGCCGCCGGGTGCCATTATCCACGGCGCGGTTTTCGGTTCCAACAGCTATGCCTACTTACGACTACGTCTGCGAGAAGTGCGGTCTCCAGTTCGAGAAATTCCAGTCCATGAACGACGCGCGGCTCACCGCGTGCCCCAAGGATGTGTGCGGCCAGAAACGCTGGGGCAAGGGCAAGGTTCGCCGGATCCTCGGCACAGGCGCGGGGCTGATCTTCAAGGGCAGCGGCTTCTACATCACCGACTACCGCAGCGAGAATTACAAGCAGGGGGCCAAGAAGGACACGGCTCCGACGGTCGCCGCCAGCGAGAGCAAGGGCGCGGCAGACAGCAAGCCCGCCGCCGCGACTCCCGCTGCGACTCCCGCCGCTCCAGCGAAGTCCGAGAGCAAGCCCGCCAAGCCCAAAGCCAAGGCAAGCTGAAGCCGATGCGTCCCTCCGCCGCCATCCGCGTCCGCGTCGCCCGTCAGGGCTTCGCAGTGCTCGGACTCGTGGCGTGGATCGCGTGCGTGGGCGCGGCGCTGGGCCAGCCGCGCAACCCGTTCCCGGGACCGATGCGGCTGGAGAGTCGTTCGCAGCAGTTCATCGTGTTCGGCTCGCCAGCTGGCACCGCGCTGGGGCCGCCGTCGCTCTCGCTGCTCGAAACCAATCACATGCAGATGGAGCCGACGGTGCTCGTGCTCACCTGTGAACGCGTGCGCGCAGAGCTGCTCAAGGAACTCGGCCTGGGCGACGCCTGGTTCGGCCGCATCCAGATCATCGTTCAAGGCGACCTGCGCCCAAGCACGCCGGTGGTTCTGGAATCGCAGTGGTTCGCAAGCGGCTGGCGCTATCGGATGGTGGTGCCCGGCCAGCTCGAACGCACGCGGCTCGTGCGCGCGCTGACCCGCGCGCTGCTGCTCGAAATCGCCAATCGTGGCAACCGCTCCCAGCGCCCAGCCGAGATCCCGCTCTGGCTAGAGGAAGGCCTCGTCACCCATCTCCTCGCGATGCACGGCGACAACCTCGTTCCCGAAATCCGCACCAGCGTCTCCCTGATCCAGAGCGCGAACCCCGACGTGTTCCTCGAAGCCCGACGGCTCCTGCGCGGCCGCGAGCTGGTGGCATTCGCAGACTTGTTCCAGACACAGGCCGGCCAGTCCACCGACGAGCAATGGGAGGTATTCCGCCGCACCGCGCAGTTGCTCGTGGCGGAGCTGTTGAACCTGCCCGAGGGCCGTGCTGGCTTGCAGGAATTTCTCCGGCAGTTGCCCGCGTATCTCAACCCGCAGCTCGCCTTTCTCCGCGGCTTCGCGACGCCTTTCCCCACGCCGCTCGACGCGGAGAAATGGTGGTCCGTGGTGTGGATGAACTTCACGTCGCGTGACCGGCACATGAGGCTCTCTCTGGCGCACAGCCTGGGCCAGCTTGAGGAAATCCTCGTCGCGCCCATAGCAGTGAGGCTCGGCACCAACGCCGTCCCCGGCCGCAAGGACCTGCCGCTGCGCGAGGTCATCGCGAACACGGAGTTTCCCCAGCACCAGGCCGCCGTGACGCAGGCCACGTTTCAGTTGCAGATGCTCCAGCACACCGCGCCAGTCGAGCTTGCCCGGCTCACCGGCGACTACCGGCAGGCGTTGCTGCATTACATGAAACGGCGCTTTGAGTATTCCACGAAGGCCAATTCCAAGAGCGCCGACGCCAAGCTGGCCACGAAGGAAGTGCTGGAAAAACTCGACCTGCTCGATGTGATTCGCGGCGACTTCCGCCGGCTCGATGTCACCGCGACCGCCATCTGCCCGACCGTCCCGGAGTGAACGGCCCGCGTCCGTCCAGCCCCTCCTGCTCGTAATCCTAATCTTAATCCTGCTCCTCGA
>JBEBFV010000284.1:0-8232 GCA_040081795.1 Limisphaerales bacterium
GCGTGCTGCAGGTCGGGCGCGTCCGTTGGCAGACACGCAACACGCAACACGCAACACGTTTTCCGCCTCCTGACCTCGGCGGCTACGGGGAGTCAGCGCGCGTCCTTGGCCACTCACAGCACCTTCACCACGATGCACGTCACATCGTCCTCCTGCTCGGTGCCTTTGCAGAAGTCGCGCACGGCGAGATAGAGCGCGTCCACGATTTGCGCGGCGGACTTGTCACGGTTCGCTCGCAGCACGCCGAGCATCCGGTCGGTGCCGAACATTTCGTCGCCCGGCCCCATCGCCTCTTCGATGCCGTCGGTGAGCAGCAACACGATTTCGCCGGGTTGCAACTCGATGGCCGGGGCATCGCGGTAGTCCGTGTTGGGCCTCATGCCAAGTGGGACTCCGGTGCGACGGAGTTCCATCCGCACGCTGCCGTCGGGCGCAAGCAAGTAGCCCGGAGGATGCCCGGCGCTGACGTAGGTGAGCTTGCGTTGAGCCGCATCCAGCCGGCCAAGAAAGAGCGTGACGAAGCGCTCGTCGCCGATGTCCTCGGCCAGCGCGATGTTCGTGCGCGTGAGCACCTCGCCCGCCTCGGCGCGGTTGAGACCGGCGATGCGCACGTAGGCGCGTGTCTCGGCCATGAGCAGCGCGGGGCCGATGCCGTGGCCGGTCACGTCGCCGACGACGAGGCCGAGGCCGTTGTCCGCCATCGGGATGAAGTCGAAGTAGTCACCGCCGGCCGCCGCCGCCGGGAACGACGCGCCCGCGATGTCGAAGCCCGGCAAGTTCGGCGGGGCTTTCGGGAACAAGTGCTGCTGAATTTCGCGTGCGACGCGGAACTGCTCGGCGTGCTCGAGCAGCTCGCGGCGGTTGCGCTCACGCTCGGTGATGTCGCGGATGAACGCGACGAACAGGCGCTGGCCGCCCAGCTCGATGTCGTTGAACGCGAGTTCGAGCAGCACTTCGGAGCCGTCCTTCTTGAGGCCGGCGGTTTCGAGCGTGCGGCGCTGGGCTGTGGAGACGACGTGGCCTTGCTTCTGGAACGTGATGTCCGAGGTCGCGCGGAGTTTCACCGGCAGAAGCATCGCAAAGTTCTTCCCGACCAGCTCCGTCGGCGCGTAGCCGAAGATGCCTTGCACCGCCGGGTTCGCGAAGAGGATGTCGCTCTTCGTGTCCATCAGCAGGATGGCATCGGTGGCGGTCTCCCAGAGTAGCCGGTAGCGCTGCTCGCTCTCGCGAACCTCGGCCTCGGCCTTGTGGCGGGCCTTGCGGACGGCGGCGTCGCGCAACTCGCGCTCCACGGCGGGGACGAGGCGCGCGAGGTTGCCCTTCATCAGGTAGTCGTTCGCGCCGGACTTCATCGCAGCGACCGCGATGTCCTCGCCGATGCCGCCGGAGACGATGATGAAGGGAAGGTCGAGCTTGGTGGCCTGTAGGAGCTGGAGCGCGAGCGTGGCGTTGAAGCCGGGGAGATTGTAATCGGAGAGGACGAGGTCCCACTCCTTGTTCGTCAGCGCCGTGGCCATGTCGTCGGCGGTCTGGACGCGCTCGTAGGCCGTGGCGTAGCCGCCGCGGTCGAGCAGGCGGACCAGCATCTTGGCGTCGAACTCGGAATCCTCGACCACGAGGACGCGCAAGGGCTGTTTCATGGCACGAGCGTAGGGGAAACTCAGCCGCCTAACAACTCCCGCGCTTTGGCCGCGAGGTCGGCTTCGCGCATGAGCGACTCGCCGACGAGGATGGCCCGCGCGCCGGTGCGCTTGAGGCGCAGCACATCGGCGCGCGTGTGGATGCCGCTCTCGGCAACGAGCAGCGCGCCGTGCCGAGTGCCAGGCCCGGAGAAGAGCCGCGTGGCGATGCGCTCAGTCGTGGCCATGTCCACGGTGAAGGATTTCAAATCGCGATTGTTCACTCCGAGGAGCGTCGCACCAGCGGCGAGGGCGCGCTCAAGCTCGGCCTCGTCATGCACTTCCACCAGAGCGGCGAGACCGGCCTCGGTGGCGAGCTGGTGGAACTCGCGGAGCTGGCGGTCGTCGAGAATGGCGACGATGAGCAGGATGGCATCCGCGCCCCACTGGACGGCCTCGCGGATTTGCCGGGCATCAATGATGAAGTCCTTGCGCAGCAGCGGCAGCTCCACGGCGGCGCGGATGGCGGCGAGGTAGTCGAGCGAGCCTTGGAAGAACATTTCGTCCGTCAGCACGGAGAGGCAGCTCGCGCCAGCGGACTGATACTCCAACGCGATTTTAACCGGGTCGAAGTCCGCGCGGATGACGCCCTTGGAGGGCGAGGCCTTCTTCACCTCCGCAATGAGCGCCACGTCACCGCGCCGGGGCTTGCGCAGCGCACCGAAGAAGTCGCGCAGGCCGCGCAGCTTCAGCGCCGCGCGCAACTCAGCGGCAGTCACCGGCTCGTTTGCGAGCTTGGCGATTTCCAGCCGCTTCTGGGCGACAATGGTGTCGAGGATGGACAATGTGATTAGTAATTAGTGATTAGTAATTAGTAGCGAGGAGTCGTGGCTGCTGCCAGCGCGGACTAATGACTAAGCACTAATTACTCCTCTTCGTCTTGGACACCCTGCATCCGCTTCGCCGGGCAGCCCGCGCGGAGCCAGGCGTTCACGTAGTCGTCCAGCGCGCCGTCCATCACGGCCTGGACGTTGCTGGTCTGCACGCCGGTGCGGAGGTCCTTCACCATGCGGTAGGGCTGGAAGACGTAGCTGCGAATCTGCTGGCCGAAGCCAATCGCGCCCTTCTCGCCGTAGAAGCGCTCCATCTCGGACTTCTGCTGATCCTCGCGGAGCGCGTAGAGCTTGGCGAGCAGCATCTTCATGCACGTCGCCCGGTTCTGGTGCTGCGAGCGCTGGCCCTGCGAGGCCACGATGATGCCCGTGGGCACGTGCGTGATGCGGACGGCGGTCTCGACCTTGTTAACGTTCTGCCCGCCCTTGCCGCCGGAGCGGAAGGTGTCCGTCTTCAGGTCAATCGGGTTGATGACGATGTCCCCGGCTTCCTCAATCTCCGCGATGACATCCACGCTGGCGAAGCTCGTGTGGCGGCGGCCATTCGAGTCGAACGGCGAGATGCGCACGAGCCGATGGACGCCGCGCTCGGCCTTGACGAAGCCGTAGGCGTTCTCGCCTTCGATGGTCATGGTCGCGCTCTTCACGCCGGCGACTTCGCCTTGGAGAATGTCGGTGACTTCCGCCTTCCAACCGCGCAGTTCGGCCCAGCGCTGATACATGCGCAGCAGCATGTTCGCCCAGTCCTGCGCCTCGGTGCCGCCCGCGCCGGCGTTGATGCTGAGGATGCAGCCGTTCTTGTCGTGCGGGCCTTTGAGGAGAAAGCTCAGTTCCAGCGCGTCGAGGTCGGTGAGGAATTTGTCGAGGTCGCGCGTGATGTCGCGGAGGACGTGTGGCTGGGCTTCGACAGGTTCGGCCTCGCCGAGTTCGACCATCATCTGGAAGTCGGCGAGCTGTCTCTCTGCGGCGAGAAGCGGGTCCAGTTTCTTGCGGAGGGCGTTCGCCTCATCAATGGCCTTCTGCGCCTGCTCGCGGTTGTTCCAGAAAGACTCCTGCGCCATCACGGAGTCCAACTCGGCTAGGCGTTTCTGCGTGCCGGGCAAGTCAAAGAAACCTCCGTAGCTGCGCGAGCTTCTCGGCGGTGGCGGCCAACTGGATTTTCACAAGGTCGAACATCAGGCGGGAGCGTAGGAGGAAAGTGGGAAGGTGGGAAAGTGAGAAAGTGAGAGCGGCAAAATGCTCTCCCACTTTCTCACTTTCCCGCTTTCTCACCTGCTCCTCGCTCATCTACTCTACGCACTCGCAATCATGCGCGCCCGCTCACTCATCCGCATCGTCCAGCTCGGCATCAAGAGCCTCCTGCTCCACAAGATGCGCTCCGGCCTGACCATGCTGGGCATCATCTTCGGCGTGTGCTCGGTCATCGCGATGCTCGCCATCGGCGAAGGCGCCAGCTACGAGGCGCAGGAGGCCATCAAGAAGCTCGGCTCCAGCAACATCATCCTTCGCAGCATCAAGCCCGCGCAGGACTCGAAATCCGCCAGCACCGGCCGCAGCTTCGTCAACGAATACGGCATCACCTACGGCGACGTCACCCGCCTGGACACCACGATCCCCGGCATCCGGCGCGTGCTGCCCATGCGCATCATCCGGGACGAGGTGCGCTTCAACAACCTCGTCCAGCAGGCGCAGATCATCGGCACGCACCCGATCTACACGGAGATGAGCAGCGTGGAAATCCTGCGCGGCCGCTTCCTCACCGAGACCGACGAGACGCACATGAACAACGTGTGCGTGCTGACCTTGAGCCTCGCGGAAAACCTCTTTCCCTACCAGGACCCGCTGGAGGAGGAGGTGAAGATCGGCTCGGACTACTTCACCGTGGTCGGCCTCCTCCGCGAGCGCGCCACCGCCGAGAAGCGCCCACAATCTGGCCAGATGGAAGGCCAGCCGCTCGACAACAACGTCTATGTGCCGCTCTCGACCACCCGGAGCCGCTTCGGCGAGACCATCATCCGCCGCTCCGCCGGCACCTACGAGGCCGAGAAGGTCCAGCTCCACCAGGTCACCGTGCAGTTCAACTCCGTGGACGACGTCGAGGTCGCCGTCCCGCAGATCCGCACGCTCCTGAAGCGCTTCCATCCGAAGTCCGACTACGAGGTCATCGTGCCGCTCGAGCTGCTCCGGCAGGCCGAGCAGACCAAGCGCATCTTCAACATCGTCCTCGGCTCCATCGCCGCCATCTCGCTCGTTGTCGGCGGCATCGGCATCATGAACATCATGCTTGCCACCGTGACCGAGCGGACGCGCGAGATCGGCATCCGCCGCGCGCTCGGCGCGAAGAAGAAGGACATCATCACCCAGTTCCTCGTCGAGACCGTCGTGCTCTCCGTTGGAGGCGGCCTGATCGGCGTCGTCGTGGGCGTGGCGACACCGCTCCTCGTTTCGCAGCTCACCGACATGAAGACCATCGTCACGCCGATGTCCGTGCTGATCTCCTTCGGCATCTCCGGCGCGGTTGGGATCGTCTTCGGCATCTACCCGGCCTCACGCGCGGCGGCCCTTGATCCTATCGAAGCGCTGCGGCACGAATGAAGTTTGAGGTTTTCTCCCGCCGGAGCGCGCGGCTGCACACATCGCCGCAGGAGAAGCTTCCGGCTGACTTGATCCGCCGTTAAGCTGCCGGGGTGAAGCCGGTCTTCGAGCAGACGCCGCGACGGCAGTGGGAATCCTTCCACTGCGAAGTCGTGCGCGGGCCGGGCTACGGCGCGACGTGGCATTTCCACCCGGAGTTTCAAATCACCCTCGTCCTCAAGAGCACCGGCTACAGGCTCGTCGGTGACAACATCACCCCGCTCGCGCCCGGCGACCTCGTGCTGGTCGGTTCCAATCTCCCGCATGTATGGCAGCAGGATGCCGGGGGCGGACGCACGGCGGTCCACGCCATCGTCGTGCGCTTTCTCGACACGCTGCTGGGCCGCGATTTCCTGGAAATCCCCGAGGCAGCCGCCGTGAAGCGCCTGCTTCGGCGTGCGGCGCGCGGCCTGCGAGTCACCGGGCGGACGCGCGACGCCGTTGCGGAGCGGCTGCAGCGGCTGGTTGGGGCGAAAGGCTTGGACCGAGTCGCCGAGTTGCTCGGTGTTTTGGAGACGCTCGCACAGTCACGCGAGCTTTATCCCATCGCGAGCGCCGGCTTCGTGCCGAGCCTGTCGAGCGAGGATCAAGGCCGCATGGCGCGCGTCACGGCGCACATCCACGCGCACCTGACCGGAACGATTGACCGCGCCACCGTCGCCCGCGCGGCGCACCTGAGCGAGGGCGCGTTCAGCCGCTTCTTCAAGCTCCGCACCGGCAAGACGCTGCCCGAATACGTGAACGAGCTTCGCGTGGGCCGCGCCTGCCGCCTGCTTGCCGAGGAGGAGCGCAAGGTCACAGATGTCGCGCTAGACTGTGGGTTCAGGAACCTCGCCAACTTCAACCGCCGCTTCCGCGAGATCACGCGCCTCACGCCGCGCGACTATCGCCGGCAATTGCAGCGGAGCGTCACCGGGCGTGTCAGCGCAGCTCGACCGCCCGGGACTGCTGGTTGATCACATACTGCCGGCCGGCCGGCGGGTTGAAGCGCTCCTTGAGGTAGCCGGCGGCATAAACCTCGTCGAGCGAGGCGGGCATCTTCAGCTTTTCAGCATAGAAGTTTCGCACGGCGTCATTAAGGAAGTGCAGGGCCTCCGCCGGTGGCGCGTCCTTGGGCGGGGCAGCCGGAGCCGCAGCGGCCGCCTTATCCTGGGTTGGAGTCGCGGGTTCCGTCGCGTCCTTGGCGCGCTTCCGGCAGGCCGGGGCGAACGTCAAGGCAAGTGCGCAGGTGATCAGCGTCAAGTGGCGGCTCATGGCGGTCGCGATTCAGGGCTTGCTGTCTATGTTGTTGAACGCGGTGGTCCAAGCCGCGTTGAGTCCTGTCAGCTCGGTGTGTGGGTCGCCATCGGTGTTCCAGCGGGCACGCCATGAAAGGTTGTTCGGGTCCACAACGGCCCGGCGAAGAGGCATCTCCGAATGGCCGTCAGCGAAGGCGAGGTTGGTGTATTTGCCGCCGTGCCGCCGGGCGGGCAGTTGATTCTCCTCGTGCGGGTCAAGGCTCGTGTCCCAGTTCCGGTCCGCCACAGTGTCTCCCAGCGCGATCATGTCCGACGGGCGCGCCACGCGTGCTTCGACAACCTCGGACCCGGCGCTCTGGATGTCCCCTCCCAGGCCAAGCGCCGGCTGGCCGACCTGGACCTGGCCGATGCCCCAGTCGTTGTAGCCGATGCTGAAACGCGTCGCCCCGCCTCCGCCTTGTGCGCGGATGCGGTCAATGTTTCCGCCGACGAACGTGGTGTTGATGTTCGTGTCCCAGCGGGCGTTTTCATCCACAGCAGCGCACTCGAAGGTCCGGCGGCTGCCGGACATGTAGGGCAGCAGGCGGATGGGATAGTAGGCGAACAACCCGGCGCCCCAGTCGTTGTAGGCGTTCAGGCAGCCGGGATATTTGCCGTGGTCCGGCACATACATCGCCACGGTCTGGGAAATCTGCCTCATGTTGTTCAAGCACTTCGTCTGCTTGGCCTTCTCCTTGGCCTTCGCCAGCGCTGGCAAAAGCATCCCGGCGAGGATCGCGATGATCGCGATGACGACGAGCAGTTCGATGAGGGTGAACGCGGCGCTGAAGGGCCGTCGCGCGGATTGCGATGAAGTGACTTGCATGGGTTCGGTTTGGTTGTGCTCACCTTAGCCAGCCGCTGGCCCGTCGCAATGAGCCAAAGCCACGCGCCCATATTCAGAAAGCACACAGGCGCCGCCAGACTTTGGACTTTTGGACCTTGGACCTTGAACCCTAGACTCCGCCCATGGACAAAGAGCAAGTCGCCGCCGTGCTCACCGAGATTGGCACGCTCCTCGAACTCAAGGGCGAGAACCCCTTCAAGACCCGCGCCTACCACAACGCCGCGCGCACGCTCGAAGGCCTCGCCGAGCCGCTGGAGAAGGTCGTTGCCGAGGGACGGCTCGGCGAAATCAAAGGCTTCGGTGACGCGCTCGTGGACAAAATCACCAAGCTCGTCACCACCGGGAACCTGCCCTATTACGACGAACTGAAAGCTTCCGTCGCGCCCGGTCTCGTCGAGATGCTCGGCATCCCCAGCCTCGGGCCGAAGAAGGTGAAGAAGCTCCACGACGAACTCGGTGTGGAAACCATCGAGGCGCTCGAAGCCGCGTGCAAGGACGGCAAGGTCGCCGTGCTCGACGGCTTCGGCGAGAAGACGCAGACGAAGATTCTCGAAGGCATCGCGTTCAAGCGCCAGTTCGCCAGCAAGCATCATCTGCACAAAGCCCTCGCCGTCGCGCAGCCCATTCTCGAAAGCCTCCGCCAGCATCCCGATGTGACGCGTTGCAGCACCGCCGGCAGCCTGCGCCGCTGGAAGGAGACCATCGGCGACATTGATTTCCTCGTCTCCTCGCGCGCGCCCGCCGAGGTCATCGAGTTCTTCGTCACGCAGCCCGGCGTCCTCAGCGTCAGCGCCAAGGGCGACACCAAGGCCAGCGTGATTGTCGAGGGCGGCATCCAGGCGGACCTGCGCGTGGTGAGCGACGCCGAGTATCCCTTCGCGCTCGCCTACTTCACCGGCAGCAAGGAGCACAACATCGTCATGCGCCAGCGGGCCATCGCGCGCGGCCTGCGCCTCAACGAA
>JBEBFV010000285.1:0-8229 GCA_040081795.1 Limisphaerales bacterium
GGATGAGGCCGCCTGCTACATCATCAGCCGCGCCGCGCGCATCGATCCCAAGGTGATGTTCGACACCGAGCGCAAGGGCGGCCACTTGGGCGACCTGCGCATCCGCTACGGGAACGCGTAGCCCGCGCCGACGGGAATATCCGCTTCGCCCCAGCCTCCCACGTCCACGATCCGGGTGGAGCATCCCGACCTGACCGCGTAGGCCGGTCGCTTCCAGCCACGACAACCGCCTTCACCCGGATCGCAACTTTCACGGAGGCATGTCGCCGGACGGGAAAAGATTTTTGCCAAGCGCCCGCCGCGTCCGGCAGAGTCGCGCGGATGAGTTTCACCGAGTTGACGGAGGCCTTCTTCGCGAAGTCCGCCGGCTGGGAAGCGGTCAAGGGCGCGCGCGCGCTGCTGTCCTCGGGGAAAGTGCTGTCCTCGAACTGGACGCCGCCCCTGCTCAAGGGCGTCGTGCAGGAGGGCACTTCCTCCTACCGCGCGGGGCTGGTCATCAAGGGGCCGGTGGACATTGACAACCTCTGCACCTGCCGCGCCTCACGCGAAGCCGGCCTCATCTGCGCGCACTCAGTCGCGGTGGGGCTGCACCACTTGCAGCGCGAGCGGCCCGCGCCGCGCGGGAGTGACACGGCGACGCCATTGCCTGCACGACTTGGGGCAAGGCCCGTAGCGCGCGAGCCGGAGCCTCAGCCGGGGCCGAAGCTCAGGCGCGCGCCCAACGGCGAACCGCTGGAAATCTCCGTCATCCTCCCGCCGACCTTCGCAGCGGGCGTCGAGCGCGGGAAGGTAATGGCAACCTTCGAGGGCAAGTGGAGCCGCGGCCGCTCGCCGTTGAGCGCGCTGCCGATGAACCAGCCCTTTGCCCTCTCACCCGAGGACGTTCGTCTCCTCGACAAGGCCGAGGAACTCGCCGGCAACGAAACGCCCGGCGGCCTGATGCTCACGCTCATCGAGCTGACGCAGTTGCTCGACGCGCTCGGCGGGCATCCCCGTGTCGCGCTCGGGCGCGGCCAGCCACTCGCCATCGGCACGACCTCGTGGCGCGTGCCGGTGGAGGTCACGCTCGAAACGTCCGGCGAGATTCGCATGAACCTTTCGACCGGACTCCGCGCACCCACACTCATCGCAGGGGAGTCGCTCTGGGCGTTTCGCGGCGATTCGCTCGAACCGGTGGGCTTGCCGAAGCAATGGCGTTCGCTCTTTCAAGCGCCCATGAAGCTGCCGCGCGCGCGCGTGCCGCTCTTCCTCAGCCAGGAGCTGGTCGTGCTCGAAGCGGAGAGCGATGTGGACGCGAACTTCGGCATTGATGAGTTCACGCTGGAGCCGCAGTCGCCGCGCTTCATCCTCGCGCTGAACGGCGGGCTGGCCCAGGTGCAAGCGCAGCTCCAGTGCGCCTACGGCCCGCGCATCATGACCGTGGGTGTGACGGCAAAGGACGAGTCGCTCTGGCTGCCCGACCCCAAATGCACCACGCGCTACTCGACGCGCGACTTCGGCGCGGAGGTCGCGGCCACGGAGCGGATGCGTCGCGCGGGCTTCAGCGGCCCGGATGCGCAGGGCCGCTGGAACCTCCACGGCGAGAGCGCGGTCGTGCGCTTCTTCGCGCAGAGCTATCCGCGCTGGCAGAAGGAGTGGGATGTCACGCTGGAGGAGCGCTTGCAGCACAGCACTGCAAAGAACTTCGAGCGGCTGGAGCCGCGCTTCGAGATCCGGCCCTCGGGCGAGCGGTGGTTCGATGTCGAGATGTCACTCGGCTCGGCGGACGGCGAGAAATTTTCGGCGGCGGACATTCAGCGGCTAATCCTTAGCGGCAACGGCACGACGCGCCTGAAGAACGGGCGCATCGCGCTGATTGACACCGGTGCGCTGGAAGAATTTCAGGAAGTGCTGCGTGACTGCGCACCGCAGCAGCACGCGAAAGGCTACCGCTTCAGCGATGTGCAGGCCGGCTTCCTCGATGCCACGCTCCGGCAGCAGCCCGGCTGGCAGGTGCAGGCCGCCGCCGGCTGGCGCGAACGCGCGTCGCAGCAGAGTGGCGTGACGAAGCTCACCTGCCCGCCGCTCGGCCCGCTCGAAGACGTGTTGCGCCCATATCAGAAGCAGGGCGTCGCGTGGCTGGGGTTCCTCCGCGAGAACAAGTTCGGCGGCATTCTCGCGGATGAAATGGGCCTCGGCAAAACGCTCCAGACGCTGGCGTTCCTCAAGTCGTGCCACACGAACAAAAAACTCTCCGGCCCCGTGCTCATCGTCTGCCCCACGTCGCTGGTCTTCAACTGGGTCGCGGAGGCGAAGAAGTTCACGCCGGAGCTGAAGGTCGTCGCGCTGCACGGCACGGGGCGACACTCGCGCTTCGAGGACATTGCGAAGAGCGACCTCGTCATCACCAGCTACGCGCTCATCCGGCGCGATGCGGAGAAGTATCGCGAGATGGAGTTCGACACCCTCGTGCTCGACGAGGCGCAGCACATCAAGAACCGGCAGACGCAGAACTCGCAGGCCGTGAAGGCTGTGAAGGCGAACTACCGCGTCGTCCTCACCGGCACGCCGATGGAGAACTCCGTCCTCGACCTCTGGAGCATCTTCGACTTCCTCATGCCCGGCTACCTCGGCTCGGCCACGGACTTCAAGGAGCGCTACGAGCAACCCATAACGCGCGACAAGGACGAGGCCGTGCAGGCGCGGCTCGGACGGCGGTTGCGGCCGTTCATCCTACGCCGCCTCAAGACCGAGGTGGCGAAGGATTTGCCCGCGAAGCTCGAACAGATTTCTTACTGCGAACTCACCGACGACCAGGCGCAGATTTACAAGCAGGTGCTCGCCGTCAGCCGCAAGGAAGTCATGGACGCCGTCGGCGCGCAGGGCGTGGCGAAGAGCAAAATGATCGTCCTCAACGCACTGCTGCGGCTGCGGCAAATCTGCTGCGACCTGCGGCTGCTGAAGATGGAGAACGCCGAGTTCAACGACGACAGCTCCGGCAAGCTGGCGATGTTCAGCGAGCTATTGGAGGAGGCGATGGACGGCGGGCACCGCGTGCTGGTCTTCAGCCAGTTCACCACCATGCTCGCACTGCTCAAGGAAACGCTGACGGCGGAGAAAATTGACTACTGCTACCTCGACGGTGCGACGACGAACCGCGGAGCCGTCGTGGAGAAGTTCCAAGGCAACGCGAAGATCCCCGTCTTCCTCATCAGCCTCAAGGCGGGCGGCGTGGGCCTCACGCTCACGGGCGCGGACACGGTGGTCCACTTCGACCCGTGGTGGAACCCGGCAGTGGAGGACCAGGCCACGGACCGCGCGCACCGCATCGGCCAGACGCGTGTGGTGACAAGCTACAAGCTCATCGCGCGCGGCACGGTGGAGGAGAAGATTCTGTCACTCCAGCAGAAGAAGCGCGCGATCATCAAGGCCACGCTCGGCGGCGAGGAGACGCTCGCAGACAACCTGACGTGGGAGGAGATTCAGGGGTTATTTGAGTGAAGCAATCGGCGCGTCCCGGCTACAAGGCGGCGAGTCGCAAGTTCATCACCCGCGCTGTCGGGTTGCCTCGTAGAGGAACACCGCGGTGGCGGCGGCGACGTTGAGGGAGTTCATGTGCGAGGGCATCGGGATCTCGACGGTGTCGTCGCACGCGGCCAGCGCGGCCGCGCTCAGGCCGGGACCTTCCGCGCCGAAGACCAGGCAGCAATCGCCACGCAGGTCCACGCTGGAAAGCTTCTTCGACTCCTGCCGGGGATGAGCTGCGAGGCAACGCACGCCGCGCGCGCGCAGGGACGTGAGGGTTGCGACGAGGTTTTCCACCTGCACCACGGGTTGCTCGAAGAGGGTGCCCATGGAGCCGGAGACGGCGCGGCGTTGGAAGGGGCTGCCGCAGGTCTCGCCCACGATAAGGAAGGACACGCCGAAGGCCGCGCAACTGCGGACGACGGAGCCGAGGTTTTCCGCGCTGGCGATGCCCTCGACGGCGGCGAGCAGGAGCGGGCGCGTCGCGGTGACGAGGAGCTTTTCAAAGCCCGGCTGCGGCGGGATTTTTGCGACAGCCAGAGCGCCCTGATGGAGTTGATAGCCGGTGATGGTCTCCAGCAAGGCCTGATTGCCGAGGTAAATTCGGAGGTCTTCCGGGCGCGCGAGCAGTCTGGGCTTGAGGCGTTCCAGCCACACGGGCGTAAGCAACAGGGAGACGATGGGGAAGCGGCTCGCGAGCAGTCGCTGGAGGACTTTCACGTTTGTGGCCACGAGCACACCGGCGCGCTCGTGCTCCTCGGGACGACGAAGCGTGCGATAGAGCGCCAGCTCGGGAGCGTCGAGGGATTGAACGGTCTCAATGTGCAGCATCGCCACGGGCGGATTAGAGCGGGCCGGGAGGACAATGAGAAGTCCGGGCGTTCCACGGGATGCTGGCTGAGGGGCTGCGATGAATCCATCGCGGACATCCTGATATGTGAGGAAACTCAGGGGTAGCCCGAGTGAGGGTGGTTGCCACCGGCAACCCCAAGGTGAGGAGCGGACCGAACGCCGCAATGACACTTGGAAATCCGCCTCCTGACATTGGCGGCCACGACCCACGAACAACCTCCACCCGCTTCCGCTTACGCGGGTATCGCCTTCGGCACCTGGCCATGGACGTCCGTGAGGCGGAAGTCGCGGCCGGCGTAGCGATAGGTGAGCTTCTTGTGGTTGAGGCCGAGGAGATTCAGGAAGGTCGGCGCCGCAGACGCGGCACATGAGGCGATGTTCATGCCCTGCTGCGGGAGCAAAGCCTCCGCGGGCTCCACCGGTGATGGAGTCACTGCGCAGCCGGCTCGATGGAGAGTTCGGCAACTTCCATGTGGATGTGCTCGTGGCTGCCGACGATGAGCTGGCGGACCCCGCCGTCAGTGGGCAAATCGGGGAGGCTGAACAGCGTGGGCCGCAGGGAGCTGACGGGGATGGAGATGCTTTGCCATTGGTTCACGGACCCGGCCTTGGGGGACAGCGGGAGGTTGGTTTCGAAATTACCAGCGAAGACTCCGTTTGCGTGCAGGACGGTGATGAACACCCAAATCGTCCCCGGTGCCGTGGTGCGGACGCGAGCGCGCAGGACGCTCGCAGGCGTTAGCTTGGACAGCGACATGCCGCGCGAATCACTCAATGCCACGACGCAGTGGCGCACCGCTGGCGCACCGTCCAGGAGGTTGCGATAGACCCTCAGAATGGCCTTGGCACGAGCGGGCGTGTCGGCGGTCGCGGGCAGCCATTCGCCACTCCAGTAGGGTGGCGGGGGCGCGGTGAAGGAATGTCTCCACGTGGTCGGCTGCGCGCGGGGCAGCGTCGGCCGCAGCTCCTCGATGCCGAGCGAGACCAAGGCGGATTCGTTTTCCCCGACTTCGACGGCCCGCCCGTCGCGCAGCCGGTGCAGGAGGACACGTCCGGTCTCGACGTTGAGCACCGTCACATCGCCCTCGGCGCGAACGGAGAACTTGGTGCCGACAACTTCCAGCCGGGCGGTCGAGGTGACGATTTCCAAGGGGTGGCCCGGCGGCTGCGGCCGGACGTCCGCGCCGAGGACGCCGCTGCGTAGTTGGACGCGCTTGTGCCCGGTGTCGGAGACGGCGATTTGGGTCGTGCCGCCCAGTATGAGCCGGGTGCCATCGACGAAGCGCAGTTGGGCCATCGAGCCATCGCCGGCGGCCTCGAAGCCACCGGCGGCGGCGCGCGCCCCGCGCTTGAGCAGTGTCCGCGACGCTCCGTCGGCACTGCTCCAGGAGAGCGACCCGGTGACTTCCTCCACCTCGACGAGGGTGGCCGGCTCCAGCCTTGAAACAGACGGACGCCAAAGCACGGCAAGCGCGGCGAGCAGCGTGAGTCCGGCGGCCAGCGCGATCCATTGAGGCCGTTGGAACCTGGGGTGCGTGACGTGCGGAGCTGGCGCTGCGACGCTGAACGGCTCGACACGCCAGGCGCGGCTGCGCGACTGGTCGCCGAGCATGACGGCCTGGCTGGACAACTCGCGCAGCCACGCGCGGGCTTCCGGTTCGGCGCGGAGCCACGCGGCCAGCTCGTTCGCCTCTGCGACGGTGAGCCGTCCGTCGAGGTAACGGTGGAGCAGGGCTTCCTTCCCGGGGTCGAGATTCATCGGTTGATGGCGGGCATTGTCGCGGTGGCCTCGGTGCTGCGTTCGACGCAGAGCTTGAGCTGGCGATGCAGGCGGGAGAGGCGTTGATAAACGGCAGCGAGTCCGCAGCCAAGCGCGGCGGCGACTTCCTCGCACGGGCGTCCCTCGTGGTAGCGTAGCTCAATGAGGCGGCGGGACTCGGGCGGGGCCTTCTGCACGCATTCGGCGAGGGCCTCGGCCCGCTGGCTCTCGCCGGGTTGGGTGGCCACGGCCCATTCGCCCTCGAGTTGTTCCAGCACATCGCTGGCAAGCGTCACGACCTCGGGGCGGCGGGCTCGGAGCCAGTTGAGCGACTGATGACGGGTGGTGACCTGCGCCCACGAGATGAGCCGGGCCTCGTTCTCGAAGGTGGCACCCTTGGCCAGCGCGTCGAGCGCCTTGACGCACACGTCTTGAAAGATGTCTTCCGCAGCCTGGGTGTCGCGGACAATGAGCCACGCGCCTGCCGAGAGCCGCACCCTGGCGGCAAAGAGCGTGCGGACGATGGTTTCTTGCGGCAGGGGCATGGCAGTGGTCGCGTGCGGCGCGACTATTTCACGAAACCGTCGTGTGTGCGCTCCTTAAGCCAGACGGCGTCGTCCGGGTTGCTCGCGGTGGAGGTGGCGATGGGGACACCGTTGTTCATGGTCAGGAGGCTCCATCTGCGGTGTTCAGCGTGGCCGTCCATGAACCCGATGCTGGTGGCCCCGCCGTGCAGCGCCGCCGGACGATTGCCAAAGGCGAGGTTGCCGGGGAGTCCGGGGGCTACGATGGGGGAGGAGAACACGCCCTCGTCAATCGTGTTGGGGTCCTCGTGAATGAAGGAGAAGATGCCGGCTGGCCTGGCGACTTCCGAGAACCGACGGTATTCCCTCACTGGGGAGGCGGCTGAGGCTGCGGCGCCCAGGGTGCCGCCCACGTAGGTGTTCAATGCCACGCTGCGCACGTAGGTCTGGGTGATGAGAGGGCTGGGGAAAATGAATTTGTCCGAGGGGCACTTATAGAGCTTGGGCGCGCCGGAATAGCGGCCCATCAACGCGTGCATGAAGAAGTCGGAGTTGGTGGCGGCGCTGCCGTTCAGGAAGAGGAAGAGGTTGCCGGGATTCATCCAGCCACCGCACCACGAAGTGTTCGTGGCCGTTATGGCGGCAGCTGTGATGTTGGGTGGCATGCGGTCATCCTGGTCGCCGCCGTAGAGGGTGTGGGCGAGGGCGAGCTGCTTGACGTTGCTCAGGCACATGGTGCCCTGCGCCTTCTGCTTGGCCTTGCCGAGTGCCGGCAGGAGCATGCCGGCCAGTATCGCGATGATGGCGATGACGACGAGCAGTTCGATGAGGGTGAAGCCGCGGCTGCGATCCGCGCGCTTCCGGGAATGTCGGCTGACGGTGTCTGATGTCATAGGGAAAAAGACGCGGCCCAGGCCCAGTGAGAACTCAGTAGCCAGCGCTGGTAGTGGTCTCGCGAAACCACACTTTCGCGCGCGTGGAGACAAACAGGTTGGGAACATTTCCCCCGGTCGGGTTGCCGCGCACATCGCCCATGTCGAACATGTCCGCTGGCACCGGGCCGCCAGTGACGAACGGCGGGAGCTTGATGCGTTCGGCATGTCCATCCGCGATCGTCGCGGTGCAGCCACTCTCGTGGCGCGTCATGCCCATCGGGGGTGTCGGGCTGTTCCAAAGCATCCGGTTGGCGTCGAGGGCGGTGTGATCAAATTGATACTGCATGCTGGCCCGGTTCTTCTCGAACATGGTCACCGCCGTGGACGTGGCCATGATCATTGAAGCCCGCAAGGGGACCGGGAAGTTTGCGCCGGAGGTGTGGCGAAAGATGTGCATGTTTGCGCGGTAGCTTACGGGGAAAAGGACCCCCGCCTGCACCACGGCGTCATCCCGAACCGGGCAGACATACACAGGCACCGCAGTCAGAGAATTGGTCGAGGCGATGCCGAGGTAGCGGAGCAGGAGGATGTTCCAGGCAGTGGGGTCGTTGGCCGTGCTTGGCGTGGCCCCAACAACCCGCACGCCACGGGGGTAAGAGTCGTCATAGTCGCTGACATACATGAGCGTCGCCAAGCCGATCTGGTGGTTGTTGCT